>NZ_JADPIU010000007.1:0-7532 GCF_023073075.1 Bradyrhizobium sp. 61
GGCGCGCACGATGCCGAAGAAGGTGTTCTTGTTCCGGTCGCGCTTGCCGGTCATGCACTTGAAGGAGAAATGCCCCTTCGCCGGCGCATCGCCGATCTCGAGCAGGACATTGCCGAGATAGGCCTGCCGGTAGACTTTGCGGGTGGACTTGGTGAACTTGAGCTCGGCGCCGACCATTTTGGCCTTCGCGCTCAGGTCCTTGAACTCGTCGGTGCCCAGCGTCAGGATGGATTCCGGATTGGTCGGGTCGAGCACAAGATAAGCCGGCACGCGCTCCCACCACTGGATGCGGACCATCGTCACGCACTCGTCGTCCTCGTCCTCTCCGGTGTTTTCCTTGTCGTAGGTGGTGGCGTTGTTGTGGTGCGGCTCCTCGCCTTCCTTCTCATCCGCGAGCCATGTGGCGTTGTAGTCACAATCCTCAAAGGGTCGATCGGGATCACCCGGACACAGAGCGCGGGCCTCATCCATCGGCACATCGCGCCGGATATGGAACACACGCCGCGCGTCCACCAGGTTGCGCTTCTTGGCGCCACTGTCCCAGCCCATTTCGAGCGGGTCGGTGCGGTCAACCTTCGGGTCGCCTTCCGGATTATCCTCGTAGTCGAGCCGGGTCTCGGTCCAGCCCATGCCGCAGACAACCATGTCGCGGAAGGCGTCCGATTCCTCGTCCTCGGCGTCGCACTGCTGCCGGAACCACTTCGCGGCAGATGTGAGAAGCTCGTTCTTCTTCACCACGCCTGGCGTGCGGGGCAGGAACTGCACCTCCTGGCGATTTCCGACCTCCTGGCCGGCCACGCTATCGACGGTCGTCCCGATCCGGTTGAAGATGACGATCGGGCGCTTGGCGTCCTTCAGGATCGCCTTGTCTTCCTCGGACAGTTGCTCGCCGGACTCGAAATCAAAGTCCTCCCGCGCCTCGCGGCGCCAGTTGACCTGGCCCTTGCTGTTGTAGTCGAGCTTGATCCAGCCCTTGAGCTTGTCGAAGAGCGCATCGGCGTCCGATGGCGTCTCCTTGCCCTCGTCGTAGCCGCCCCCAGCCCCGTCCGCGTCGTTCAGCATTCAGCAGATCCCGATGATAGGGGCTTGTCGTAGCATTGGCGCGGAAATGGATTTCCCATCAGACGCTCTGCCAGGATCCGCCGCCGCGGGATCGCGACCGCGAATAGGGCACATGGGCCGCCGGCGCATACGGCGCCTCGTAGCAGACGGCCATCAGGCCGAAGCCGTCGGCCGCGTGCGAGCTCCAGTCGTGCTCGGGGCCAAGGCCGATGTTACGGGCCGCGTCCTTACGTTCATGGTAGTAGCCGAGGGCATCGAGACCGCCCTCCACCGCTGGCGTCTCGGAGAACCAGCAGAACGGAAAGACGCGGCGCACGGCCTCAACGCGCATCATGGCCGCGCCGCGACCTTGGTTCGGGAGTGGCTCCGGACACTCGAAGCCGGCCTGGCGCCAGAGGTCCACGTAGCGATTGCCGTTGTAGACGGCGTGCGTGCCGTCATGCGGCAGCTGGATGATCGCCCGCTCGTATTTCCGGGCGCGGAGCTCGTTCACATAGTAGTCCAGCGGCTGGCCCATGCCCTCGATGTAGTCGAGCACGCGGATTTGAGGTCCGACCCATTGGGTGACCCAAATCGACATCGCGTCGGCCTCGGCTCCTGCGCCTCCGATGTCCACAAAGATTTTTAGCGGAAGCAGCGGATCGGCCGGGATGATACCCTTGCCTATGCGCCCCTGCGCCCGCGCCTCAATGATCTGCTTGGCGAAGTAGGCACCTTCGAACGCACGCGCATATTCGCCTTCGTAGGTGTGGCCGTAGCGCTCTGGATAGAGCTTAAGCTCGGTGAGTCGCTCTTCCTCGGCGCTCGCATTCCAGAAAGGGTTATCTCGCCAATTTGCCTCGACGACAACAGAACCGCTAGGAGGGCCATTCTCCCCGCGGAAGAAATCATCGACAGCATCGTTTTTCCTGGTCGGGTTCCAACTCGCCCAAATCTGCGAATCCGGCCATCGATGGATGGTCGCGCGAAGCAGGGAGAGTGAGCGCGCGGAGAAGGCCTGCCCTTCATCGATCCAGGCGCGGCGGAAGCCTTCCAGCGATTTCACGGATTCGGCGGTGTAATCCCGCATGCCCTTGAAGATGATGATGCCGTCTTTTGGCGTCTCGATCACGTCGCGAAACACCTTGAAGCCGTCGGCCTCACTGAGACCATGCTTGGCGAGCTTATCCTCGATGATCATCTTGGAGCTCTGCGTCAGATCCTTTTGGACCTCGCGCAGACACACCATTCTCAAGCCTATCCCGTAGTCGCCCGGAAACCGGACGCCTTCATCGATCGCGAGCTCGCCGAAGAAATGCGTCTTCCCGGATCCACGGCCGCCATGGGCCGCCTTGTATCGCTTCTCCTCAAGGAGCGGCACAAACACGCGTGGGGTCTGGATGCGAAGCGCTTTCAATATGAATGCCCCACATGCCAGCCGCCGCAGAACTTGCAGGGATACGGCTCGATGTTGTCCTCGCCCTGACCGCGGCTGAGCCTGTCAGCGTGGGCCTCGGCGGCCTTAAGGGTGAAGTGGCGCAACTTCGAGAAGCAGGATCGGTCCATGTGTAGCCGACGGCTTAGTGCTGCGCCTTCGAGCTTCTGCATGGGTCACGCCGCCGCCATTTCGCCGGCCATCATCGCCCGCAGCTTGGCCTTGTCCTCGCGGGACAGCGCCCAGCCGCCATATCCCCACTCGGTGCGGACCTCGATGCCGACCTTGCGCAGCGCGCGCTTGACCTTCACCATTTGCACGTCGATGAGCTTGGGCTCGGGGTGGTCGCATTCCGGCCGGTTGCCGAACAGGACGATGAGCAAAGCATCACGGGTTGCCACGGCGCGCTTGAGCATGAACCCGACGATTTCGGCCTGTTGCGGCGTTGCATCCAAGACCGTGAGCAGCCTGGACACGTCGTCGTTTCCGACGCCCAAGAGGGCTTCGAGCTCAACCAAACGGGTACGCAACGCCTCCTGCTCTGCTTCGGTCATTCAGGCCCCCGCCTACGACGCCTCTGATGCTTTCGGCGCATCCACGATGACGCGCTCGATCTTGGTTATGCTCTGCTGAATCGGGCCGCCATCGGCACCGGTGTGCTCCTGGACGATCTTGTCGCCGAATACCTTGGGAAGTGCCTTGGAGAGGAGCCACTTACGGGTATCGACGCGAAGCCGAGAACGCGCGATCACGTCATGGTTGGTGGCCTCTTGGCCCTCGTCCGTCTTGTAGGTGTCGTTCGAGCCATCGTCGGCGATCTCAAGGGTTTCATCGGCCATCGCCATGTAGCCGATCTCTCTGGAACGCGCGTACTGCGCGGAAAAGCCCTCTCGATCGTCCAGAGCCCATCCCCTGACGGTGCTTTCAGATGGCATAGCCTCATCCCTGCACACGGCACGTAGGGTCTCCCCCGCTGCAAGGCGGGCGCAGATCGAGGCGGCCAGTTCGGCTGTATAGTCGGAGGGGCGCCCCATCTTCACCCTTTCGCCACCCAGCCGGTGACGCAGCCGAGGCTGAAAGCAACGCACGTCAGGACCGGCCAGAACCAGGCCTCGATGTATTCGAATGCGGGCGATATGGGGAAGAACATCAGAGCCGGCTATCGACGATGACTTCGCCGCCCTTGGCCTTGAGCCAGACACGACGCTTGGCGCCGGCGGGGAGAACCTTGGACAACTCGTGGGCGATGAACTTCAGGGTTTCTTCGGACATGGTTCCGTCTCCTGTTGCGGGCTCTCAGCCCAGATCGTTGGTGAACTGTCCGACGCTGGCGAGAAGATCGTCGGCCTCTGCAGCCACCTTGTCGCCCACGCTGTTGAGGGCGGCTGTGGCCTGGTCCATCTTGGCGAATGCGTCCTGGAGCTTGGCGTGGCCGTCGGCCATGGCGCGCTTGCGCTGCTCCATCATGTCCTTGAGCGACATGCCGACATGCGAGGCGCCTGTGATGCTCATGGGAGCGTCCTTGGTTTCTTCCGCAATGAGCGGAACGGATGGAAGTCGCACTGCGTTGCGGATGGCCTGCTCGATCTCGTCATCCGATGCGAACGCCGTCGTCGAGGTCACCACACTGCCGATCGTGAACACCTGTCGGCCGTTGGCGAGCTGCATCGTCAGCCCGTCGATTCCGTGGATGTCGGCCATGCGCGCGCGGAGATCGTTGATGCTCATGAGCGCAAGGATCGTAGTGATTTGTTAATCCGACAAACCCGAAGGCGCATCTTCTTCGGATTTCTGGGGATATTCCTTCGCCTTGAACGCGAGATCGTAGTGAGCGTAGTGGTGACGCAGCTGCTCGAGGTTCGGCGCCTGCGCTTTCGGTTGCATCGGCTTCTCGTCCTGACCTATCCCCCAATCGTTGCCGTACTTTGCCTTGAGCTGTGCCATGGTCGGCCGCTCGCCTCTGTCAGCGCGCTCGCGCATCTCGACCTGCTCCTTGACGCGCTTGAGCCGCGCCTCGTTCTCCAGGATTGGCGCATAGGCTTGGTGGCAGGCCTCGAAGACCTCCTTAACCGTCGGGAGCCAATCCTTCTTGGACGGGAGGCCGGTGACCGGATGCGTGATCGACGTGATCACGTCCCGTGGAAAACGCGCCAGCACGGCCGTGATCGCCGCCACGTAGGTTTGCGGATCGTTGGCGTCACCCGTGCGATAGCAGCCGAGGAGGAGCTTGGCCCTCTGAGCCGCGTAGCTCGTCAGATCCTCCGAGGTCGTCGAAGTCGGCAATCCGCTGGTTGAGGTCGTCAATGGCCTGAATGACTGCGCTTTTTGGCTTTCCATGTCTCGTCACCGTGAGGGTTGGGGCATCTCGAATTTCGACTTGCGGGAGCGGCGCGGCCTGGCGCGCGTGCTCCTCGGCGATCGCGTTCTCGAAGAACTGCACGCTGTTTGCCGGCGGCCCGCGCTTGCGGGCTGCAGCTGATGTCACGGCAGCGATGATGATTTCGGGCTTCCAGCCTTGGGCCAGCCAAGTCGCGATGCGGTTTGGAGCGCCGCACCATCCCGGAGGCCAGAAGCTGCGATCGTGTCCGGCGATGACCAGCAGTCGCTCAGCGAGGTCGAACGATGGGTTCGGATTCGCCCGCGCGTCATCAGCAACATCAATTCTGGCTTCTGGCTTCTGGGCTTTATCCTCCCCCTTATCCGGGGGGTTAACCCCACCCTTAACCTTGCCCTTAAGGCCAGGGTTGCCGCCGCCCTTCCCGTTCTCCTTATCCTTGATCGCCTTCGCGTGGTCGCGCCGCATGCGACGGGAATAGATCGTTCCATCGTCATCCCGACTGAAGACACCATTGCCTTCGAGCTCCATCAGGAGCGTCGTGCAATCCTTCTCGGTAATGGCAGCGAGGCCAGCGAGCTGCTTCTTGTCGATGCGTCTGCCGTTGACCAAGAGAGACCCGTAGGGCTCAGCATCATGCATGACGCACATCATCTCTGCCCAAAGCCCACGTGCGGCGATCGAGCATAGCCGCAGCGTCGGCTCCGAACGCCAATCGGACGGATAGAACTTCATCCATGGCTGCTTCACAGGCTTCAAGCGAGCATTCCCATGGCATGCATGTAGCGCTCGAGGATCGCATCCGCCTCGGCGCGCTCGTTCGGGTCCTGCTTGCGCATGCGCACGATGGTGCGCAACGCCTTCACGTCGTAGCCATTGCCCTTCGATTCCGCGTAGATGTCGCGGATATCATCCCCAATGGCCTTCTTTTCCTCTTCGAGCCTCTCAATGCGCTCAATGATGGAACGAAGCTGGTCCTTGGCGATCTGTGTGACCGGCTCGCTATTGTGTCCGATTGTCGGCTCGCTCATCCGTGTTCTCTGGGCTCGAGTTGTTGGGAACGCGGTGGGGATACACTGGGGGATTTTCGCTCAGCCACTCGATGATCGAATGGTTAGGTTTGTCGAAGTCTGGCATGACGTAGGACCAGCCAGAGGCCCACCAGATCGAGGCGCCTTCGGTTGGGATGGATTTGCGGATGCCCATCATGCTGCTTTCGGTCTCTTCCTCATGATCAGGACTTTCTCGAAAGCCTGAACGCGGAGGCGAATGCGCTCGCGGGACTTTGGAGGAGCGGCCCTGAGCTGGCGCTGGAGGTCCTTGAGGATGTCACGGGGGCGCGTCTTCATTGCTGGGCTCCTGTGATGGTCTGGAAGAGGACGGAGAGATCGTGCGCGAGTGCCAAATCGGCGCGCGAGTCCGCCGGTATCTTGCGGACGGCATGGAGCACAGTGGTGTGGTCACGCCCGCCAAATCTGCGGCCGAGCTGCGGGAGCGAATGAGGCGTCAGCTCCTTGGCGAGATACATGGCAACCTGCCGCGGCTTGACGATGTCCGCGGTACGCCGTGGAGAAAGGAGGTCGACCATCTTCACGTCGTAGTGCTTGCAGACGGCCTTCTGGATGTCTCTGATGCTCGGATATTGCGGCCCCGGCTCAGCGGCGAGAACAACAAACCAATTCGGCCCAGATGGCAGGATCTCAGTGTCGGGCGTGACGACCTGCGCCTCCGGCGTTCGGATCAGCGGCGCCTCAAGCGCTGCAACCGGCAAGGCGGCAAGCGCAATGCGTGTCTTGCGGTCGGCGAGCTCGGCCGCCTTTGCAGCGATGGTCTCTCGGAAACTGCGACTGCGATCGATCGCCTTGCGCTGCGTCGGCGTCAAGTCAATGGCGTGCATATTCATGTCCCTGCCCTTTCTCATTGGCCCGCGGTGATGATGCCGGCGGGCGTACTGCCTACGGATCTTTGCCCAGATACGGGCCGCCTACTCTTCCTTCGGAAGAATCTCCGGTGCGATCTCCGCCGCCAATCGCGCGCGCCGCAGAGACGAACTCATCAATGCGCTTCCGATCCAGATCCGGATTGACGCTGGCAAGCGCTTGAGCGTGCCGACTAAAAAATTCCGCAACATTAAGCGCATCGCATTTCGCCCTTTGAATCCTTGCCTCCTGTGCCGCCGCCAGGAGTTTCATTCCGACTGAGTGGCGCGGGTCGTCGTGCTCGCCGTAGTACAACGCCTTGATCTGGCGATAGGTCACGCCGGCATGCCGAGCGGCCCGAGCTAACCAGCTCTTGCGGTTTCCCCCGAATGGACCGGCAATGATGCCGATCTCGTCCGGCCAATTGATCGCTTGTTCCATGTCTTCGGCCTTCTTTTCCGGCATTCCGGATACTCCTCATGGTTCATTCTGGGCCATGAGCTACGCGACACACGACAACGACAACGAAGAGTTCAGTTTCATTTCGCTGGCCGCAGCAACGGCCAACGTCGTGAGATACCTAGAAAGCAGCGAAGATCATCATCCCGACAGCAAGCGGGATGCTTCCGAAGACGACAACGAGCGCAAGAAGACCGCCGACCACCGCAAGGCCGTCGAGCAGGGACTGCGCAACATCGAACGATTTGAGAGCCGGTACAGGAGAGCGGATCGATCCTGACGGCAGAGGAATTTCGGCGCGGGAATTGTATTGCTTTCCTTCGCCACGAGAGCCGGACTGCGC
>NZ_JADPIU010000030.1:0-7305 GCF_023073075.1 Bradyrhizobium sp. 61
CCTAGCCCCCGTTACGAACGGCTAACGCGGCAGCCGCAAAAAGGGCCCACACTGAGGGCCCGCGCATGACGTTCTGGAAATGGAGCAAGACGGCCGCCAACAACGGCACGGCGGATTCGACCTGTCCGTTTCCGGAAGGCATGGCCCCGAGCGCTCTGAACGACGGCACGCGCGGTATGATGGCGGCCGCGGCGAAGTTCCGCGACGACACGTCCGGTGCCCTCATTACTGGCGGCACTTCGACTGCTTATACGGTGTCGTCAAACCAAGTCTTCACGTCAAAAGCGCTGATGGATGGCGCTGAGATCGCATTGACCATTCATGCGACCAATGGCCCCGCGCCAACCCTGAACGTCGATAGCCTTGGTGCGGATCCGATCATCATTGATACGGCCTCGTCCGGCACGCCTGTCCCGAGCGCCACGCTGCTGACCGGCGGCGTTTACACGCTCGTGTACTACAATTCCGGCAACACTTGGCGCCTGAAGGACTTCTATCAGCTCCCCTTCACTGTCCCGATTGGCGGGCTCGTGGATTTTATCGGTTCTGCTGTGCCAAGCAGCAATTTCGTTTTCCCGATCGGCCAAGCGATCAGCCGCACCACGTATGCGACACTATTCAGCTTGGTTGGCACCACTTATGGCACGGGAGACGGCTCGACGACGTTCAACGTGCCTGACTTTACCGGCCGCGTTGTTGCAATGAAGGAAGCAAGCGCAACTCGCCTGACATCGAGCTATTTTGGCGGCAATTCGACCTCTCTTGGTGCAGTCGGTGGCAGTGAAAGCCACACGCTAACTTTGGCTCAAACGCCCGCTGGAATCACTTCCGGCGGCAATAATTCAATCAGCGTGTTCGGCAATCCGGGCAATCTCGTAACGGCCACGGGCCTTAGTTCATCTAACGCCGGTGCCGGGAGCCATGGCGGCATAGATGGCGTGGGATTTTCAAGTGGTGTCAGCTCCAGCGGAACAAACTCTATCGCCGTCACATCGACCAATACGGGGGGGCAGGCGCACAATAACGTCCAGCCCACCATCATCGCGAACAAGCTGCTGCGGATCATCTAGCAGCCAAGAATGCGCTCTATTTCTTGCGTCATAAAAAGCGTCCAGAGCCGATACTGCTCATCGTCTGAAGGGTGCTTGCCATCATCTGTTCTGATCCCCGAGCCCGTCATGTCTATGATGGTTGCGCCGTCTCGGTCCGACAATGCGCGAATCGTTTGGTTGATTTCGGCATCCTTCCGAAACGTCGTAGCTAGGGCCAAGGAAGTCTGCGGAAGTCTGTGCAGCATCATGGTCATTGAAGCCACGAACTCGTCATGGTCTCTGTCATTGCTGCCGAGCGCGATCACCACGAGTTTGGTGTGAAGGGCGCGGTCTCGCATCTCCTCAGCGTACTGGATGAAGGCGGATGCCCGTGCGCCAGCGATGCCCATGTTTACGACGCGTAAGCCGCAGATCTGCTCCGGGAATTTAGCGCGGCGAGTGATGCTGTCTCCGATGATCGCAACGGATCGCCCGTCAGAGATTGAAAGGTCGGACATGGCGTGGGCCATGTCGCTATAGGGGTCGATCTTTGGGCGCGAGTTCTTCTTGACGACATAGCCTGTCGCCAAGTTCGAAATTATTAGAGCTGCCGCGACCCACGCCCATCGCATGGGTCCCTAATTACCACTGCAACCCCTGATCGAGCAATCCGCCGCCTCAGAAAATCGCTAACCGCAGCGCGGCAAGGTCGCCCTCATCACGAGGTCGATTTTCCATGGAACCAGCATCAATTAGGACGAAAAATCCAGGCGCTATGTGGGGCAGCGCCCTCGCCATCAAATGGGGCGCGGCCAAGCAGGCCGTCACGCTCAACGACGGCAAGGGGCAGGGCAACAACATCGCGGTTTTCCCCACCTTTGTGCAGGGCATTTGCGCGCAGCTCGATCTGTGGCGCACCTCCAAGAACTACCGAAACAAGCGCTTTGCGGACGCGATCGCGATCTGGTCGGGCCACAACGAAGTCCCCTCGTATATCGCCTTCTGCAAGGCGCGTGTCCCCGGCCTGACCGAAGGGACGGTAATGGATGATGCCTTCTGGAAGGGGCCGTCCGGAATCGCCTTCCTTAAGGCTCAGGCTTGGCACGAGGCCGGCAAGCAGTATCCGGCGCCGGACGCCGACTGGATCGAGGCGCAGAAGCGCGTCTTCTCCGGCGTGCCCACGGCGAACACCGTGAAGAAGGCCTCGACTTCGGTGGTCACCGGTACGGTCTCGGGAACGGCGGCGGCCACACAGGCCGGCTTTAACCCCGGAGTGGCGCTCTGCATCGGCCTGGGCGTCGCGATCGCCATCTTCCTCGCGTGGAAATTCTGGCCCCGAAAGCCCGAAGAGGAGACGCCGCACCCCGCCATTGTCGCGCCTGCACTGGAGCAATCCGAATGATCTTGATTTTCGCCGTCCTGCCGGGGGTCATCGTGGGCTACGCCCTGTTCCTGCGCCCCGTCCTGCGCGCGCTGCCCCAGCTCAAGGAATTCTACGCCGAAGCTGATGGCTTCTGGCAGAAGGTCTGGGCCGTGTGCGGCCGCTCCGTCACGATCGTTTGGGGGCTCGCCCTGCAACTGGTCGGGCAGGCGCTGCAATGGATTGACCCGATCGCAAGTGCTCTCGGCGATCCCGAGCTCCGCACGCAGATCACGGACGCCTTGCAGACGAACCCGAAGGTGCTCGGCTACGTGCTGATGGCGATCTCGTTCATCACCATCGCGGCGCGTCTCCGCGGCATCGGGAAGACCGAGTGATGCTTACCGCGATCCTCGCTTTCTTCCAGGCTATTCCTGCGATCACCGGCGGCATCAACAATTTCGTCTCAAAATACTATGACGCCAAGGTCCAGATCACCACGGCGCGCGTTGGTGGAGATGTTGACGTAGCCAAGCAGCTCGTGACCGGCGTCGTCGCAGAAGGGCAAACCCGCGTCGAATTCTTGCGCGTCATCAGCCAAAGCAAGTTTCTGATGTGGCTCGTGGGCGGATTCGCCTTCCCGTGGATTGTCTACGAATGGAAGGTTGTCCTGTGGGACAACATGGTCTGCTTCTGGATCTACGGCGCCTATGGCTTCACACCAACGATCAAGGGGTTAGTGGCGGACTGGGCGGGCGTCATCCTCGCCGGCATTTTCGGGACCGGCGGCGTGATGGCGGTCGGTCAGATGTTCTTCAATCGACGTGAACGATAGCGACGGCGGGCGCTGGGGCGATGGCTGAGGCTGATTGGGCGAAGGTCGCCATCGATGCGGCAATTTCACTTGCGTCAGGCTTGGGCGGCCTGGCGCTCGGGATTTGGAAATGGGGACGAAACAGCGAGAAGTCGAAGCAGGCGGTCAAGGACGATTACAACGGCAAAATAACAGCGCTTCGCGAAGAAACGAGAGTGGCGATGGCAAAAAACACGGAGAACGCCGACGCGAGGAATTCGCTGCTTGTCGAGCAGTTCAAAGAGACGCTTGAAGGACTGCGGCGCCAGATGGACGAGAGCAAACTCCACACCGAGCAAAACTTCCTGCGCAAGGAGGACTTCCGGGAGTTCCTGAAGGAATACCGGGAGGACACGCGGCGGGCAGACACCAAGCTTGATCGCTTGCTCGAGACACGCCAGTGAGAAAAACACTAACCGGGCAGGGGTAGCACCGAGGAAGCGAATTTCGCGATCCAGGGGCTCCGATGACCCAATACGGCTATTACGATCAGCAGGCGTTTTCCAACATCTCGGCCACACCGGCCACGTTCAAGCTGAACGGCGGATCCTACGGGATCACCGTCATTGCGACTTGGGGCGGCGGCTCGGTTGACCTGAAACGCTTGGCAGCCGACGGCTCGACCTACGTCTCTGTGTTGAGCGCCACGTTCACCGCGAACGCCTTCCAGACCGTCAACGTCCCGCCCGGCACCTATCAGCTCACGATCGCGACCGCGACCGCCGTCTACGCTGACATCACGTCCGTCTATTCCGCGGTAGCCTGAGCCATGAGCCGGAACGGCCGGAAGTACTTCGGCACTCTCCTTGGGGGAGCGGGTGGCCCCCCGAACTTCATGTCCTTTTCCGAGGACGTCACCAAGTTCAACTTTCTCACGGGCGGAACTGGCGCAGCGATCCCGCATGTCTTTTCCAACGGATCGACGCTGACGGTAGGCACGAAGCAGGCGCTTCCGGACATTCCCAGCGGGGAGGTCGGGAAGGGCTTCACCTGTACCGGGCTCTGCCAGGACCCCGACAGCACAGACATTTGGGTCGGCAACTTCGGCAACTCGCGCGGCTCTGGCGGCACGAGCACGCCGATCAGTATCGTGCGGCTGTCAGCCGATGGGTCTAGCCTCGTCTCGCAGGCGGCAGCGGCAGAGGCTGTTGGCGGCTTGCAGGGCGTTACGTTTGTCACTTCGTCGTCGCCGTCACTGCGCTGCCTCTCCTATGTCGATGGTTCCAGCGCGAAAATCTATTTCGTGAATCGGGACGGCTCCGTGCCTCGCGCGGCGCAATCCCTGTCATTCGTTCCGAACGCGTTAACGTGGGACGATACTCGACAGGGGCATTGGGTCGGAGATGCAAACAGCGGCGATGTCTGGCTCATCACCTTGGCTGGCGTGGTGATCGGTGCGGCCGACTTCAACAGCTGGGGCGGGCCGCTTGATCATCTGTGCGTCGATACATCGCGCGGCACGGCGGGTTATTTGTGGACGACCAGCGGCGCTAACGGCTCGCCGGGCATCCTGATTGCATGGGACATCGCCAAGGACCAGATCGTCGATCGATTCCTGCTCGATAGTGCACAGGCCGTCGAAGGCTTGCTTGTCAGCGGAACCTCGCTCAAGGTCGTGACGGACGGCTATTACCATTTCTTCGGCTCGGCGCCGAACACGGTTGCACCGTTCAACGTCAACGAGCTCCAGACCTACACGCTCGCGGCATCGCTCACCCAATGGCGCTACGCGCGCGTGTTCAAGTCCGGAGAAGTGGTTGGTCCACAAGTGGCAGGCTTCCGCCGGCCGTACCATCTCATCCTGGACCGTGGCGACGGCGACACCAGCGCTGATTTCTGCATTGTCACGCGCGATGCCGATGCTTCGATCAATGGCCTGGTCGCCAATATGGCATGGACGGGGAAGTCGTTCGACCCCGCTGGAACAGCCAACCTTGGCTTCCGCCTGCTCAGCGGGACCATGACCAGCAAGGCATTTGGAGCCGCCTATTCGCGTCAGATATTTTCGGCGACATTTGCCAGCGGCGCCAACAACACGCAGTTGGGAACGCGCGGAACGTTCACGTCGGATCGAGCCGTTAACGTGGTGGGGACTGCATTGGCGGTTAATCTCGGGTCGGCGGCGGTACCATATAAGCCGCGCCTCGGCGCCTAAGAGCTCTGCTCCCTCGCGAACTCATGCGCCTGCTTCTTGGCGGTCTCCTGGTCAACCTGCTCGGGGCGTAGCCGACGGGAGGGGATGTCGTCCCAGTAAAAATAGACCGACTTCCGGCCGTCAGAAAACCGAACCTCAAAGCTACCTGTGTCCGGCACAATCGAGTGGCGGATTATCCTGACGCGATCCATCCCGCATGATTCCGCGGGCGGGGAGGGTGGTCAAGACTGGACTTCGTACTCGAATGCCACGCCTTCGGGGTCGTTCTCGGAAAACCAAGCACGAGCGGCGTCCTCAGTCGCGAAGACCTTCAGGTGGCCCTTGTCTCCGACCTGCTTGCTGGTATTGACGTAAATCCAGACGGTCATGGGAGCTTCCTCAGGGACAGTGGTTATGCCCCCTTGAGGACGTCGCCGATCTCGGGCCATTTCGCTATGTGGTCTGCGAGAGCTACCCCGACTTTATCGCGGACTTCTGGGCTGTCGTGCCCTTGCAAAACAGTCATCGTCTTGTCGCGGCGGGCGATGCATATCACGTAGCCGGCGAGATTGTCGTCGGCCGGGAAGTTCTCTTCGAGAAACTTGGTGATGCGGGGAGGGACGCTGGACATGGCTTTCTCCTGGGACGACTGCAATCTAGCCATCTCTTCTAGAACCTCGATAGGGAGGCTTTGTGGCATTGGCAGGCTTTTGAGGATCATGTCTTCAATACTCCTTGCTTCAACTGTGTGAGGGCTTTCCACCCTCTGGGGCGCCGTGCACTGCGCCTCTTCCGGTCTTAGCTCCCGGCGGCTTTGCCGGCTACCTTGGGCGGGCGCTTTCGCGAACTCCCTCGATGCCGGCGACCTCTACGGTGGTGATTGCCCAGCACTTGTTCTGTAAGCCTCAACCTGATCGATCCGTTCGCACCAATAGCAATAGAACGCACCATCCGGAACGGTATCGCTCGCCTGCAAAATGCGCACCTTGAATCTCTTGTTGCATTCAGCATGCGTTAGGTTCAGCGGATGAACCCTATGCCAAGCAGGCTCGGGATTGTTTGGAATCGGAAAGCAAGGGGCGTACATCACATCCTCACGTTTCGCTTATGATCGCCCATTAGGGTGACGACCATTCAGGGCATCAGCCAGTGGCGTAAGGCGCTTGAAGTCGCCGACGAATTGCGGAAGGCTGCCACCCTTGTGCCAGTTTCGGATGCACTCGTTGGCAAGCCGGTAGACATTGAGAATGTCCACCACAGACCCGTCACCCAGGACGAGATCTAATCGCTTGTGGCCCTCGTCAACGAACAACATAAGCCCCGGAATCGGCGTTTGATCGGTATGCGGCAAGCCGACCTGCTTCATGCCCTCGTCTTCAAGGGCCATGGACGTTTGCATTTGCATCATCGAGACCATGATCGCTCCCTGCTCATCTGTGTGGATGTGGCTAATCGCGGTCGGTGATTTCGCCTTCGCGGCAGCCTTTACGCATGCAGCTAATGGCCCATGTCGGGAACGGAGTATCTCCTGGCGCTCCGCAGATTGAGCACGTGTAGGCATATTCGCGCTGATATTCAGTTCCGTCAGCACGGCGAACCGTCTGCACGATATTGCCGTTCAACTTCTGGGTTTCTTCAAGGACAGTTTCAGTCACATCATCCTCCTATTTGGTCGCAGGGGCCGGGTTCTGCCCCCGGCTCAGCCCATATGCTGCAAGCTGATTATTTGGCGGGGGATGACCCTACCAACGCTCTCCGCGCTCCCCTGCATAAACGCTGTTCGGTCACAAGCGTGTGGCTACCAGCATCTCGGCTTGAAGCTGTTGCTCAGCTTCAAGCTTGACGATCAGCTTGCTATATTTCTCAACGCCTTCTTTTGCCCACGCGAGTCCCTCACGGGCGGATACGAGTTCGCAATCAATGCAGC
>NZ_JADPIU010000113.1:0-6979 GCF_023073075.1 Bradyrhizobium sp. 61
ACGATCAGCAAGCCGCCTGACCTTCACCCAACGCCATCACATATAGCTCGCCGTGCCCGCGCGCACGCGACAATCAGGCGGCCTTCGTCGTAGGCGTACGCTGCAACTGCCACTCATCTGTAAGCTGCTTGATTTACAGCTTTTCCCAGCATCGTTTCCAACGCAGGTTCCGGAGCACGCATTGTTGCGTTTGGCACAAGTCGAACTCCGCTTTAGGGCGTCCTGCTTGGCGATGGCTGCTTCGCCCATTTTGTCTATCGTGTCAGCTATGTTGATTCTACGTTGCGCCTCGAGCTTTTGCGCACATTCTTCATCGCCGTGGCACTCCTGCCTGAACAGTTCAAGCGTCGTCGTGAACTGAAATCCCGGCCGCGTCGCAATGTAGGCGACACAACCCAGACTGATCGCGAGGCAGATGCAAATGAACAGCCGCGACGGCATTTGTTCCCGCGCTCCTTTGATGGCAGGGACGCGTGTCGGTCGTTGTTGGTCGCCAAAACACTACGGCGTGTAAAATCCCAGCCGTAAGGCCCGCTCCTCAGTTAGGCAGGCCATTGGCAGGTCCCGGTGAGCCCTTAGGCAATTTTTGTACAATCGCATCTCGATCGCATCGTCGAGCAGGCCGAACATAACGAGCAGCGCGAGCGCCACTCCGCCCGCCATCCCAACCGAATAAATTGCCGCGCGCCGCACCTGCGACGCACGGGAAAATTCTTTGCCCACGGAAATTGACTGCTACCAACGACTGCACGAGCGTAAAATACTACTTCTGCCCAACGTCACGGTTCGGGTCAATCGCCGATCTGGAGGAGCGGGCATAAAAAACCCGCCGACCGCGTGAGCCGGCGGGAGTTTGGACTGTAGATTACGCCCGGGTGTCCCGGTCGTGGACGGGTTATATCACGAACGCCTTTGCGCTAAGCGTCAGCGCGCATGATTTCGGAATGCTCTACCGCAAGCGTACGATAGTGCGCGGCCATCTCCCGATAGTGCGCTCGGGAAATTGCATCCTTTGCCTCGTCCGCACGCTTTTCAAACATGGCCGCGCGGTCTCGAAGGTCTACGGGGTTGGCCATCAACGATCTCCTGAGGTCCAACTGCCCACCCAACCATAACTATATGGACGCTAGCGGCGTTGGAGCCAGTCGAAATCTCGTGACATCACGGGAATGGGTTTGGTCGAACCGCGGATGAAGCAGACCGCCGGCGGGTCAGCGCTTCGCTGCGTTGCCAGCCAATTCCATCGCGAGATCTAGAGCTGCGACTCCAATTTGGTCGGTCGGACGCGATCGACAGCGCTGGTCCATCCACGCAACTATCGCTGTAAAGTCACCGCCTCCGACAATTTCTCTATCGCCGCTAACATTCAGACCACTGATGAAGCCAACAACCCAGGATTCGAAAGCGCCTTTTACTACCGCGTTCTTGGTTCTGTTCGTCCAAGCCGAGCACGACTGCGAGCCGGCACCCACGATCGTGGCGCCGGCGCGGAGCGGATTGGTTGGCAGTAGTAGCAAGGCGACGACCGCCAAAACCCTCATCATCAGAACCGGTAAGCTGGGTGTAGAAGACCAGCCTACCGATCTAGGTCGCTCTTGTCAGCCGCAGTAAGACAACCCGAATGCTGGCCACTGCCGGGCACGCTTCCGGTGCAGTCGACGGCGGCGCTTCATTGGTCCCGCTCCGCCAGGATGCGGCGGATCTCGGCCTTCCTGACCAAGGAATGCGGCTCAGCTCTGGTCCGGGTTGCTAAACTAACGGACAGTCCACCGCTGATTTGGTAAAAATCCCATCCCCTTCCGGGCGAAGCTTGCGCCCGGTTCATGTCGTGGGGGTGCTTCCGGAGACCTGAGCGGCTTTTGCTGCTTCTGCGCTTAGGATCGCGTCAATCGTACTTCTTGCCACGACGCTGGACACATGGACTGACGGGTTGCTGTGTAGATCGCCTGGAGGCACATCTTGCCGATGTTATTCCGAAATCCTCCCTGATGTCACCGATGGTAGCGGTCACCCGTTCTTCGAACGACCCATAATCCGAGTTGGCCGGTAGAATAATGAAAGTGGATAGAGACTTCATGCGAAGCGTCGACACGATCGTTTGTCGATGTGCGAAATCGACGCTCCTGTAATTAAAGTATCCGATGCCCTCCTTACGACTGCCATCGCAGTAGCTCTCATCAGTATCGAAGCCCTCCAAGCAGAGTGCGTACAATTCGGTTGAAACTGGCTTCAGTTTGATCAAACTATCGAAGATGCCAATATAGTTGTCGTATTCGTCCTTGGTCCGCGGCCGAATGGCAACTAGGTGATTGGACCCAGTTCGGCCGCGGATAAGGACGAAGGCGTTGGTCAATAGACGTGATCGCCCCGTCCGCACAAAAATACTAGGCTGCGCCTCGCCACGGAGTTGGACAGGTTGGCTGAGGAAGCCATAAAACGAAGCGGTAGCTTCGCTCGATACGAGTGATGCTATTTTCTCAGGGCTTCCCCACTACAGAGGGTCCTGATGAACGATGTCTTCCGGAATCTCACGCAGAAAGCTCTGCCCTTTTTGTAGACGGCGTCCGAGTGTCTCGACAAAACCTTCAAAGCGTTCCCGGCCTTTCAATTGCGCGGTTGCCTGCGCGTCGTTGGGCAATGGCGGCGTGATCGTCAACCAAAAGCGAATGAATAAAGCTAGTGTCTCGGCGGTCAAACCGACGTCGCGCTCGAGCCTCTGCATCTGGCGTGAAAGATGATCAAGGCGGCGTGTAAATGCTGCCTCCCTCCTGTCGGCGCCGTCTGGCGACAGAAACGAGGCCACTGCGGCTTCCACGATCGCCGACCTAGAGAGTTTCTTGCGATCGGCAAGATCCGAGATCTGCTTGAGCAGCTCAGGAGGGAAATAGACGTTCATACGGTTGCGCATTGAACCTCACAGCTCCATACCGTCATTTGGGTCCATGGTCACCTGGCGGGCTAGGCCGCGCATTTGCTGGCGTAGTAGACGAGACTGGCGGATCGCATCATCGTCATCGTCAAGAACTGCCGCAAATTCCTCCGCCGGGGTCGGTTCAGTCACCTCCTTGGCGATTGCAACGTGATCGGGAAGTTCTGGTTCAAGACGGAGCCCGCTGTTGGCCGTGTCCTCCGTGGCACCGCCGGCAAGGGTGGCCGACCCCGCCGCTGTCGTAGGAAGCTGACTCGTGGACCATCCGTCTATTCGCAATGACCGGCCGGCGGTGCTTGGGTCGGGCGGTGGCATTACCCGCTCGGTGAACCGCCGATCTTCGTAGTAGCGCACCTTCTTCGCCCGGATTGGCGCTATGCCTGCGACCATGACGATCTCATCTCCTGGCGGAAGCTGCATCACCTCGCCAGGTGTCAGTAGCGGCCTCGCGGACTCCTGCCGTGAGACCATGAGGTGCCCAAGCCAGGGGTTCAGCCTATGCCCGGCGTAGTTCTTCGTCGCCCGCATTTCGGTCGCGGTACCCAACGCATCGGACACACGTTTGGCGGTGCGCTCGTCATTCGTGGCAAAGCTGACGCGGACGTGGCAGTTGTCGAGAATGGCATTGTTGGGTCCATAGGCCTTCTCGATCTGATTGAGCGATTGCGCGATCAGGAAGCCCTTGATGCCGTAGCCCGCCATAAAGGCGAGAGCGGACTCGAAGAAATCGAGACGCCCAAGCGCCGGGAACTCGTCAAGCATCATCAGGACTCGATGCCGCCGATCACTGACGTGCAAATCCTCGGTCAGGCGGCGGCCGATCTGGTTCAGAACCAAACGGATCAATGGCTTGGTTCGCGAGATATCGGAGGGCGGCACCACGAGGTAGAGCGAGGCGGGACGGGCATCGGCAGTCAGATCAGCGATGCGCCAGTCGCATCGGCGCGTCACCTCGGCCACCACGGGATCGCGATAGAGACCCAGGAAGGACATCGCGGTGGACAGGACGCCCGAGCGTTCGTTCTCCGATTTGTTTAAGAGCTCACGCGCGGTCGAGGCGACTACGGGATGAACGCCCTGGTCGCCGAGGTGCGGCGTCGTCATCATCGCCTTCAAGGTCGCCTCG
This sequence comes from Bradyrhizobium sp. 61, assembly GCF_023073075.1. Taxonomy (NCBI): domain Bacteria; kingdom Pseudomonadati; phylum Pseudomonadota; class Alphaproteobacteria; order Hyphomicrobiales; family Nitrobacteraceae; genus Bradyrhizobium; species Bradyrhizobium sp. 61. Next base: position 4,056 of record NZ_JADPIU010000113.1, read on the forward strand.
ATCGGCCGCTTCGGGTCGGACAGGAAGCCAACCACGCCGGCTAACGTCTTATCCGCCTCGGCATAGAGGACATGAAGGATGGCGCCAACCAGAAGCGAGTGACTGGTCTTCTCCCAGTGGTTCCGCTTATCGAGCGAGCCTTCGGGGTCGACCAGTACGTCCGCGACGTTCTGGACATCGCGAACCTCCCATGCCCCGCGTCGAACCTCCAGGAGCGGATTGTAGGCTGCAGATTTTGGGTTGGTTGGGTCAAACAGAAGGACCCGGCCCTGCCGCGCGCGGAAGCCGGCGGTCAGCTGCCAGTTCTCACCCTTGATGTCGTGCACGATGGCCGAGCCGGGCCATGCAAGCAGCGAGGGGACGACCAGGCCAACACCTTTGCCAGACCGCGTAGGCGCGAAGCACAGCACGTGCTCTGGACCGTCATGGCGGAGGTAGTCACGGTCAAGTTTGCCAAGCACCACACCGTCCGCCCCGAGCAGGCCAGCCGCCCTCACCTCCTGCGCCTCCGCCCAGCGAGCCGAGCCATAGGTCTCGACAATCTTGGCTTCACGTGCCCGCCGGACCGACATAAAGATCGCCACTGCAATCGAAGCCAAACTCCCCGAGGCCGCGACAAAGGCTCCCTCAACAAACACCCCGGGCGCATAGGCGTCATAGACAAACCACCACCAGAAGAAGACCGGGGGGTAATAGACTTTGAAGCCCGAAAGCTCGAGCCAGGGCCGACCAAGCTCTGGCTGATAGCCCAACCGCCAAGCGGTCCACTCGGTCGCGCCCCAGATGGCCAGCAGAACGATCGAGCCGACCACGAAAATCTGCCCCCAGAGGATTTTGGTCCCGGACATTTTGCGCAACCTTCACAAGTCAATTTGAGAGTTAGCTAGAGGCCCAAGCCGCGTTTGCGGCCAAAACCCCATTCGATGCCGCCGCTGTCCTTCACGACCCCGGAGACATGCTGGCCGAGCCGGCTTTCGAGTTCGCGGGACCAGGGCACCAGTTGAAACCCGAGCCCATTGTCGATCATGGCGAACCGTCCCGAGGTCAGCGTCAGCCGCTGGCGATACGTGCCGGCCACATGCTCACCGGAAGCGGCCTTCACCTGAGGCAGGCCAGTGTCGGCCGAAACCCTTGCGCCCACTCCGTCCAGTTCGCGCCTGCGCAGCGTGTCCAGGAGGTCGCGCTGCAGGATGACGCGCCGGCCCTGCCGCCGCGCCAGACCTTCCTGAACCAGATGCTCAATCCGAGCCTCCATGGCATCGCGGGTCTCGCGGCCAAAGCCGCCCATGGCTAGCGGCAAATGCTCGCGCTCGACCAATCGGTGATCCAGCCATGTCGCGCCTTTCGCGTCGACCTGCGCGCCGAGATCGAAATCGGAACGGGTCGCGAGCACCAAAGTGGGACTGGGATCGTCGGCTTGACCGAAGCGCCGTACCTCGACAATTCCGCCGATTGGCGGAGCATTTTCGAAGGCTTCGATCCCGCGAAGGCGGAAGTGGTGCGCGCGACCGTCTGTTCCGTCGATCACGGCGTAAGCCTCGCCGGTGAACTCGTCATGCAATCCCCGATCGACCAGCCGCCCGATGATCGGGTTCGCTGGCCGTCCGCCTTCGATGACGAAGTCCGAAACACCTCGTGCTTCCCGACGCTCTGTGAAGGCACGGTGCATGGTCTTGATGATGTCGCCGCGCATGCCGAGGTCGCGCAGGCTGCGCTCGGCCTCGAGCCCCACCATCCATTCTCCGGGCGCAGCTGGCGCGGCAAGGCCCATCTTCTTCAGATGCTGTAGGCGGCCCACCATCAGGCGCCGGATTTCGGGATCCGAGCTGCCAGGGGGGGCAGGGCGAAGATCGACATAGCCGGCTTCGTCGGCGGCCAGCCAGATCTCCTGATCGAGCCGGGTCCATCGCTCTGCAATCACTTCCCTCTCCAGTGAATCGCGGATTTCGTGCTCGGGCTTCGGACCTAGTTCGATCGCAACCAGTTCCTCGGCCTGCGAACGAAGGCCACGGCTGATGTAGTCGCGGGAGATCACGAGGTCGGCCCCCTCCTCATCGACTCCCCGAACGAGAAGATGGATGTGAGGGTTGTCTGTGTTCCAATGATCGAGGGCCGCCCAATCGAGCCGCGTACCGAGATCAATCTCCATCTGCTTGGCCAGGTCGCGGGTGAACGCTCTGAGGTCGGTCATACCGCCGGCATCTTCGGGCGAGATGATGAACCGGAAATGGTGGCGGTCGTCCTGACACCGCTCGGCAAAGGCCGCGCCATCCGCACGGTCGCCGGAAGCATCGAACATACTGGCGGGCTCACCACTTCGGGTGACGCCGTCGCGCTTCAGGTACGAAAGATGGGCCGTCAATGGCGCTGAGCGGAAGGATCGCCCCTTGTGGCGAACAACACGCGCCTTCACGACAACACGTCGGGTCGGGCTGGACAACCGGCTTCGGCTGAAGGCTAGCCTGCCGCGGCCAAAGGTCGAGCGCCCATAGGCTGCTGACCGTCTGCCGGAGGCAGCCTGACCCGAGATGTGTCCAGCCTTCTTGGCGGCACGTAACACCTGGCTGATGAATGTTTTGAGCTTGGGCGCGCGCGTGCTGCGGATACGCCCAGGCCGGACACGCAAGTCGCTATCGCGAACGGTCATATCCGGCCCTCAAATGGCGCAAAAGCACCCACAGTGCCGAAGATGTCTTTGATTGCATTGCCCAAAACGCAGAGCGCGGCACGCGTACCGACCGACCGGCACGCCAGAACCCAAGCCATGCCAATGGCTTGCGGTTCGACCGGTGAGCCCCTTTTATCTCGCCATCGCCCGTCGTATCGTAAGCGTCCGGTTCCTGCACACCTTCCTCCTCGTGTGATGTCGTTCCATTTCGGGTTCTCTGCTGCTGTGGAGATTCTCCGGTGGGACCAAAACACTT
>NZ_JADPIU010000094.1:0-5781 GCF_023073075.1 Bradyrhizobium sp. 61
CTCGTCGCCGCCTACAACAACATCCCGCGCAAATGCCTTGACTTCCGAACCCCCGCAGAGGCCTTCTCACGAGTGTTGCACTTCGAGTGTGAATCCACCACCCCTCCGCTGCAGCGATGAGGTGATCGAGGAAAGTGCGTGAGTCAGGTCCTGGCCTAGGCTGTGTGAAAACGCGAAGACGCTCGATCGTGATAGAACAAGTTATTCGTTCGTGACCGCGTTAGGCGCCCGCACAGCAAACCCAATCAATTTTGAAATCGAATTTGAGAATATCATTCTCGTCGCGCTTCGAGTTTTTGAGTTTTCACACGGCCTGGCCCATCGCAGACCAATTACGCGTCCAGTCACGTAGTCTGCAAGGTCTGCAAGCAGAGGCAAAGCGGACGTTGGCGAGGGATACACTGGTCAATGGCTAAGGATGCAGACCAGAAGCCAATTCCATGATGCCAGCTCCCCTCACGCTCCCCCAATAAGTTGGGAATGCCGCAGCATGCCTATTTTCGCAGGCGATTGCCGGGGGCTTGCAACACCCCATTCTTGCGATTGATTAAACATTTTCCGGGATTGGGGGACGTGGACGTTTGCCCTCCGAAGGCAAAGGTCACACGTTCGAATCGTGTCGGGCGCGCCAGCTTTTCTTTGTTCACAACGCGATATGCAGACTCATCCTGAGTCTTCAGTTCTGTTTCATTCGCGTGAGTAAGCAATTGGGAGAAAATTTCTGCACGCCCTTGAATTGGCGCTCGCAATGTAGGTCGGTCCAGTCCATCGAGAGGAAGTTGTTCGGACTAGACTAGGCCGACAGACCGGCATCCGAGGCCAGCGCTGCGAGAGAGACGTCCGCATCGCTGTCCGAGCGCAACCGTTCGATAGCGCGGAGCATGACCTTCGGCGAAAGCCCACCCATGGTCGGCTGGATCGTGGTCGGCGAACCGGTATGCGCAGCCAGCACGCGGGTGGCCAGCAGGTCCGTCAGCTGATGCCTGAACAGCGCATCCAGGGCTCCATTGCCTTCCAGGGAAGCGGACGCGCTCAGGAGCAATCGGGATGTAATGGGATCAGGATACCCCGTTCGCTCCAGCAGATCGATCGGTGTAGCGGTGTTGGCTTCGTCGGCAATGCGCTTGAGTGTTGTCGGAGGAAGATAGAGCTGAACCACATCAACGGGCTTCGGAATATCCCATCGGGAGCTAGATCCTTGCGGAATGACGATCACAACGCCGGGACGAAACGTTCCAATCGCAACCGATCTTCCTGACCGCCGCTCCACGCGCTGCATCGAGCCGTTGTAAGCCATGATGACGTGATCGGTCATGGGTTCGACGACGTCGTGCAACGGGTCATGTTGCCAGTGGGCGATCGTGCCGCTGGATGGGTCTGAAGCCATCCGCAGCGGTTGGGTGTGGAGCACGCGTGCCATCTCCGCATCGGCGGAACGGCGCTGGGCATTTGGCTCACTGTCGGAGTGCGTCTCGGACGCGGCTGTCGGGTTTTCCGAGGGATCACGCAAGATTTGTTTGCTCATCGACTTGTGCTCACGTTGCAGCGCCAGACGTTAGAACCAATCAGGCGCGACACGGCTGCCTCTGTGCTCCGACAATGACGACAAGCTCCGCCTGACGGAATCGTGCCTCGGATCTGGTCTGGCAGGTTCGGCGGATAGATTGACCTGTACCTTGGGATAGTACCGGTGGGAGCGCGCCATCGCGCAGAATCGCGTAAGCGAGTCGGAAGCCTACGAATGTTTCTCGCGAACGAATTCGCCGGCGCGAGGATCGAGCCCGACGATCGTTGGAACTTGCAGCGTGAAGCGAAAATGGGTGCCGCCGTTCGGACGGTTCGAATCCGGGATGCGGCCGCCGTGTGCGGTGATGATCGACTGGCAAATCGCCAGATCCGTTTCGAGGTCGGCCTTTGCTGGACGATGGGCAGTGGCGGCCGACCACGCGGACGAAGCGGAGAGTGCATTTGTCTGCATCGGCATAGGCATTGATCCTTGGCGCTGGACATGCCCGACGTTCTACCGGGGAAGTCCCGCCAATGTCGTTGGCGGGCTTCCTAAATCTCGCTAATCGCCGGACCTGCCTGTCACATCAGCGCTCCGCGACCCCGATGAGACGCAGGCCACGGTAGTGTCGCTCATGCCCGGCGAGGTAGGTGGGATCGTCGGAGAAAACCCGCGCGCGCAGACTGTCGATCGTGAGGCGGTAGCCCCCCATCGCCTCGCACCATGAATCGAGCGACCTTCGTCCCTCCTCGATCCGGCCCGCAAGGGCAAGCGAGGCAGCGAGAAAAGTCGCACAATAGACCAAGCTCGGAGCAAGGTCGGTGGCTCGCACGAAATACGGAATTGCGAGCTCGTCGCGCCCATGCCAAAAGTCGTATTGGCCCAGGAAATGATGCCACAGGCCGACGCCGCGGTCGCGCGGACTAAGCGCAATCGCATGCTGGATTGGTGCCCGCATTTCCTCAAGACGGCCCATCAGGAAATGGACATGGCCGGTATAGGCAAGGGCCTCGGCGTCACAGGGATCGAGCGACAAGGCCCGACCGAAGGCGATCAGCGCCGCGTCGAAGCGGCGCTGACACTCCCGCACGTAGCCACGGCAAAACCAGGCTCGAGGCCAGTCCGGTGCTCGCGCGACCGCCCGCGTCGCCAGTTCGTCGGCTTGCCGCAGTTCGTCACGATCCGCAAGATCACGACTTTGCGCGGTGGCCCTTATGTTCTCTGCGACAATCGCGTAGGCCGACCCCGCCAGAGCCGACGCGTTCGATGGATCGGCGAGGAGCGCGCGGTCGAACCATCGCCGTGCCTCGGCGAGATCCTGGGGGACCCACAGCTCGCGATTTAGGGCGCTCCAACCGCGCAAGGCGCTGTGCTGCGCGCCAGCGGTGTGCGACGCCTCTTCGGATGGGCCCTGGGCGGCTTCCCGGTCCACTAGCTCCATGCTCACCGCGCGCGCCAGCCGGCCTGAGATCTCTCCCTCCATCGGGCTGAGGCCGATGTGCTGGTGCTGGAACCGATCCGCCCAGATGGTCGCTCCGGTGGCGGCATCATCGATCATGGCAATGACCTGGACCGCGCCCTCCACTGGCCGGATGGACGTGCGCAGGACATAGCGGGCGTCGCCCCCGCCGATGACCACCGCATCGGGCACGCGCGAGAGCTGCACCATGAGATGCCGCCTGACCTCGACTCCAAGCGATTGAGAATGCTCGTCGTCGAGCAGGCTTTGGACGGGTGTGATCAGAATGGAAATGCCTCGGGATTCCAGCGGCCTGCCGACGTGAACCGTCGATCCGTTGGGCACACTGCTCCCCTCGACCTGCGCGACCGCGACGGGCATAACGAAGCGATAACCGCGACCATGCTCGGTTCGAATGTAGTTGTCGGCCTCCCCCCCGTCGCGGAGCACGCGGCGAAGGGCAGCCATGTGTACGGTGAGGTTGTTCTCCGCGACGACCCGGTCACCCCAGACTGCGTGCAGCAGATCGTCCTTGGTGACGAGTTCCCCCGCTCGCCTTAGCATGAGCAACAGCAATTCGGTTGCCCGGGAGTTGAGCGGCACCAATTCGCCTTGCTTTTCCAGCCGGCGGCTTAGAGCGTGGAACGCGAAAGACCCAAAGGCGAAATTAAAGGGTGTCTCCATGAATACCGAACTGATTAGCAAATTTTAGGAATCTATAGCAATGCATCGCGCCTGCATCAACGGAAAATCGGCGCCGGTGAGCTCGAACCCATCCCGAGACGGAGAGTGTAAGATGGTCGAAGATGATGTGTGGATCAGGTCCATGGTGCGCCAGGACATGCCCGAGCTGCTGCGGCTGATGGAGGGCATTGTCAAGTTCGAGCGCGGCACGGACTTCCGACTCACTGAGGCCGAACTGCTACACCGCGGCTTCGGCGAACGTCCTGAATTCGGCGCCTTCGTCGCCGACCGCGGCGACAGCAGGCTCGCCGGCATGGCCGTGCACTACGAGATTCCTCTCATGCACACGCTGCGGCCGCTGCTCATGATGAAGTGGCTTTTCGTGGACCCGGATGTGCGCGGCCGCGGGATCGGCCGACGACTAATGGGGCGCATGGCCCGCCATGCGATGGATACAGGGGACGAAAGGTTCTGCTGGTTCGTGCTGAAGGATAACGCACCAGCCCAGGCATTCTACAAGAGCGTCGACGCGACCCCCGATCCGGACTGGGATCGCTGGCAATTAGGAGCGGAGGCAATCATCCACTTGGCCGCCGATGGCTAGGGCGTGAACTCACCAGCGCTACAAGTACACGCGGGCGCGCCACGTTGAAGGCCAAGAACCTCATATCGGGCGAAAGCGGCCGAACCATGAAAACTGAAATGGTTGCCTGATCGACCATCATCGTCGCCCAACGCTCGGTCATCCCACCTGTATGCGGACACCCTTGGCGCCGTAGAGCAGCCGCCTCAAATGATAGCTGGCGAGCCGATCATCGGCGTGCATGCCAACCAAAGCAGCGAAAGCCGGCATGGCCGCAACGTCTTCCGATTCGAGCTTGGTAAAGGCGGTCCCATACTGCGTCGTGGCCGGCGCATCGAACTCCGCCGCCGACAAGGGCTCATGGGCGCGCAATGCCTCGCTGCGTCCGCGTAGGACAAGATCGCCGATTGGCCGCCCCGAATTTCAGCGCCCTGCTTGCGACAGCGTCGCTGACGCAGATCCGCGTGCCCAGGGTCTTGTTCGCGGCTTCCAGCCTGGCGGCGATGTTGATCGTGTCGCCGTAGGCCGTGTAATCGAAGAAGCGATCACCGCCGAAATTGCCGACCAGCGCGGGGCCGGCATGTACGCCGATCCGTGTGACACCGAAATCAACGCCTTTCCGCTTCCAGCGCTCGCGAAATGCCTCCGCCCATTGATCGATCGCCTGCGCGCAGGCGATCGCACGCGTAGCGTAGTCGCTCTGATCGCCAGGCGCATTGAACATCACCTGGATCGTATCACCGATCACCTTGGCCACTGTTCCTTCATGGGCGAAGACGACATCTGTCAGACCGCCGACATATTCGTTGAGCAGTTCCGCCAGCACATCCGGATCGGCCGTCTCGACCAGCGAGGTAAAGCCAGTGATCGGTGAAGATCACGGCAATGTCTCGCCAGCGTACCTGCATGTCGTCGCTGCCATCCCCCGCGGCAATGCGCTTGGCAAGGTCCGGCGAAAAATAGCGCGACAACGAAGCATGGGCTCGCTTTTCCAGTCATGCGGTTCAACGAGGGCCGCGCGCCCAGGCTCCAGGTCTTCCTCAGCGCAGCCGGCATCGATGCGGAGTCGTCAGCGACCGGCTAGGCTTTTTTGCATGCCGACAAGAGGATGAACTTGGACAACGTGGCATCCCATCAGGCCGACGCGACAACGAAACGCCCGAGGCACGTGCGATATGGCCACGTCGATTAATGCGCCCACGTTCTTGTCCAATGGCGAGCGAAGTCAAAATACTTCTATCGAATTGTCGACCAGCTAGAGACCTGCTTGCCAAACCGCGAGAGGATCGTCATTGCCGGAAGTTCGCACACCGTGCCCTCCGAAAGTCCTGACGCTCACGATCAGGCTGTCCTTAGGTTTCTGAGCAAACCTTAACGCCGGGTCATCGACGGACCTGAAGGTCTCGAAAATCCGACTTCCGTTCTGCCCTCACGAGCAGACTTGCCGTTAACGATCGCTGGCAGTGAACTGGCCGGCGAAGTCGTGGAAGTTGGCCGCCACTGCGTCGGGTTCAAGGTGGGGGATCGCGTGATGGCCTTGTCGCGAGG
>NZ_JADPIU010000043.1:0-2500 GCF_023073075.1 Bradyrhizobium sp. 61
TAAGTCGATTGGAGTTCATTCATCGTCGGTAAGGGTGTCGGAACCCTTCCACTCTGGAAGGTTGGGGCCTCCTGGTCCCGGGCTGTTTGACAAGTGAAGATGAAGAAAGAGAAACGTGGACGGCGGAGTCCTTGCGCCTCTCGGACACTGAAGAGCTTCGGCTTTTGAGTTCTGAGAGGGGACGAAAGACTTCGGCGGTACACGTTTTAAAGGAAACACCATCGCTGCCAGCGATGTGAATCGCGGGCAGCTCGGCGACTTCGGTTGTCGAAATAATGGTGGGACCTCGTCAAACGTTGTGATCAGCCGGTTCAAAGTTCAAGTCCAACTTGAGAGTTTGATCCTGGCTCAGAGCGAACGCTGGCGGCAGGCTTAACACATGCAAGTCGAGCGGGCGTAGCAATACGTCAGCGGCAGACGGGTGAGTAACGCGTGGGAACGTACCTTTTGGTTCGGAACAACACAGGGAAACTTGTGCTAATACCGGATAAGCCCTTACGGGGAAAGATTTATCGCCGAAAGATCGGCCCGCGTCTGATTAGCTAGTTGGTGAGGTAATGGCTCACCAAGGCGACGATCAGTAGCTGGTCTGAGAGGATGATCAGCCACATTGGGACTGAGACACGGCCCAAACTCCTACGGGAGGCAGCAGTGGGGAATATTGGACAATGGGGGCAACCCTGATCCAGCCATGCCGCGTGAGTGATGAAGGCCCTAGGGTTGTAAAGCTCTTTTGTGCGGGAAGATAATGACGGTACCGCAAGAATAAGCCCCGGCTAACTTCGTGCCAGCAGCCGCGGTAATACGAAGGGGGCTAGCGTTGCTCGGAATCACTGGGCGTAAAGGGTGCGTAGGCGGGTCTTTAAGTCAGGGGTGAAATCCTGGAGCTCAACTCCAGAACTGCCTTTGATACTGAAGATCTTGAGTTCGGGAGAGGTGAGTGGAACTGCGAGTGTAGAGGTGAAATTCGTAGATATTCGCAAGAACACCAGTGGCGAAGGCGGCTCACTGGCCCGATACTGACGCTGAGGCACGAAAGCGTGGGGAGCAAACAGGATTAGATACCCTGGTAGTCCACGCCGTAAACGATGAATGCCAGCCGTTAGTGGGTTTACTCACTAGTGGCGCAGCTAACGCTTTAAGCATTCCGCCTGGGGAGTACGGTCGCAAGATTAAAACTCAAAGGAATTGACGGGGGCCCGCACAAGCGGTGGAGCATGTGGTTTAATTCGACGCAACGCGCAGAACCTTACCAGCCCTTGACATGTCCAGGACCGGTCGCAGAGATGTGACCTTCTCTTCGGAGCCTGGAACACAGGTGCTGCATGGCTGTCGTCAGCTCGTGTCGTGAGATGTTGGGTTAAGTCCCGCAACGAGCGCAACCCCCGTCCTTAGTTGCTACCATTTAGTTGAGCACTCTAAGGAGACTGCCGGTGATAAGCCGCGAGGAAGGTGGGGATGACGTCAAGTCCTCATGGCCCTTACGGGCTGGGCTACACACGTGCTACAATGGCGGTGACAATGGGACGCTAAGGGGGAACCCTTCGCAAATCTCAAAAAGCCGTCTCAGTTCGGATTGGGCTCTGCAACTCGAGCCCATGAAGTTGGAATCGCTAGTAATCGTGGATCAGCACGCCACGGTGAATACGTTCCCGGGCCTTGTACACACCGCCCGTCACACCATGGGAGTTGGTTTTACCTGAAGACGGTGCGCTAACCCGCAAGGGAGGCAGCCGGCCACGGTAGGGTCAGCGACTGGGGTGAAGTCGTAACAAGGTAGCCGTAGGGGAACCTGCGGCTGGATCACCTCCTTTCTAAGGATGGTTCTTCAGAAGCTTGCTTCTATCGAACCGTTTTAGAAACATCAGTGGCCAACGATCGTCAGGATTGTTGAGCTGCATTGGCGGGATTTCGCCGTCTTCGTTTCTCTTTCTTCGCGGACGAACACGCGCTGGGGCTGCAACCTTGCAGAATCCCTGGTCCTTGACTGGATATGCGTTAGGGGCTTGTAGCTCAGTTGGTTAGAGCGCGCGCTTGATAAGCGTGAGGTCGGAAGTTCAAGTCTTCCCAGGCCCACCACACTCATCGAGTGAGCATTCGTCTTCTGGTTACGGGGCCATAGCTCAGCTGGGAGAGCGCGTGCTTTGCAAGCATGAGGTCGTCGGTTCGATCCCGTCTGGCTCCACCAGATGGTTTGATCATCGGCTGATCGTGCACCTGAATCGTCCGCGAAACATCACTTCGCACTTGCTAGTCCGGATGGACAGTAAGCTGCGTGATTTCTGACATCGTAAAGAGGAGATCGATCCGAGTTGGATCGGGCAACAAGCAATTGTTGCGCGATACTTCATTATCTCCGGATCATTTCGGCGCTCGTGCGCCTTTCAATGTAGCTCACAAGGCTGCGTCTGAGAGGAATGCGAGTTGTAAATGATCCTTTTAGCGAAGCTTGACCGCCTCGCTATCGGAACGATCTTACGAAGCAAGCTGGTCTTTCTAA
>NZ_JADPIU010000009.1:0-5701 GCF_023073075.1 Bradyrhizobium sp. 61
TCCGTCCTCGAAATCGTCATACCACTTCTCCTAGGATTACCCCTAGGACCTGCAGCTATAACGTTCGTCAAACAAGGCGGCCTTCAATGGAGGGATACGTTGCAGCTGCCAATGATTCGAAGCGAACTATTAGGTCTGCCGGCTCATATACCGGCAGACCTCACAATCATTGATCCCTCTTCAGCTTGCGACGGCCCCAATGGGGCTCTTTGCCCTTCGGGTTGAGCTCCGGGACATAGTGGCGGTTCAACGCTCGCATGACTCCGATGCGGGCAAACATCGTCGGGCCACCACCTTCCGCCACCAGGATCAGCACCTGCATGGCGGCTTCGCGTGGCGTGTGTGAACCATTTGGGCGCTTCCACACGCGCGTTATGCCGGATGGGTAGGGCGCTAGCTTATCAACATGGCCCCGAGGCAGGCCGATCGAAATAGGCTCGCGGCATCACCAGCCAGAGCAAGAAGAGAGTTCCAAGTCCGCTCGTCAGTAGTGCGGTAGACAGGGGAACGTTGAGCAGCGCTAACACAGCCATCCCACCAGAGACGATTACGAAGCGAGCGGGGAGTCGAGATGAGCAGGCATTGCCGAAGGCGAGTACCAAGCCACAACCGAAGACGCTGAGCGGCGCTAACCGCGGCCCCACCGACGCGATCCCCTCCGTGGCAAACAGAGAGGCGTTTAGTGTACCAAACCGATATTCGCGCTCCAACACGACGCCCAGTTGCTCGCTGTAGGGGCAATGAAGGAGGGGCTTCAAAAATGATATCTGGCAAAAATACGTAAGAGGATGGGTAGCAAAGAAGCGGTCGTAGAGGTCTATGGAAATAGCCGGAACCGCGATCAGCCTGAAATTGAAGAGCCCAAAGATAGGGAGATAGTCATCGGGTAGCCCGGGGACCAGGACTAGGGAAATCGACAGCAGCCCAACCACCATTGGGATGAGCAGCGAGAGCATCACGGTTGCGCGCGGCCCGTTCCACATAGACAGCAGCAACAGGAACAACATCCAGGCCGGGGCGAGAAGATTCATCTTTGTGAGCATTATTGGATAGCCTAGGAAAAGGAGCGCAAGAGCGGCGCCGGCTCCTAACCACCGCCTTGAGAACGCGAAGCACGCGAAGGTAAACGGGAGCAGAGCGCCAGTCACGATGCCCATGAGATACGCGAGTGGCGTCGGCAGCACGATCCCCGACCGGTGCAAGTAGATGTTCTCATAACTGACGAATTTGAAATGATATTGCGCTGCCGCGATAAGAACCACTGCGCTAAGCGCGAGAGCGCCAATCAACAGCTTTCGCAGCAAACCAACTGAAAGCTCAGGGACCGGAGGCCGGCGTAGCGGCAGGAACATCGCCGGCAGAAATAACGCTGCGGCAGCGGCCAGCATCTCCCAGCTTGAAGTTGCCTCCGTGAGCGTCACATAGGTCAAAAGAACACTGAAAAAATAATAGCAAGCGAAATACCCGAAACTGATTCGGGCGAACAGGAACACGAAGCCCAGACAAACAAAGGGCAAGATCTGGATCAGGTTAGCGGCCTGACCGAACGCCGGGGGGTGCACATCGAGGATGTAGGAATAATAGATTCGAACGAAGAAAGCCGAGACCCAACAGACACATATTTGAGCTGCAAAGACGAGGCTGCCCCGATATCTGGCGCCCGGTTTAGCCGAGGGCTGCACGAACTCTTCAAAGGACTCGAACCTAACGACCTCTCCGCGCACGACCGCGTCGATCGCCGTACCGTCAACGAACCTGTAGGGCACGCCGTCATAGTAGCCCTCAACGACGAACGGCTCGCCGTCTGGAGCGAGCGCTTCGGGAACTTTATTCATGAAAGTTGAATAGCACAGCCGCCTTATCCGCGTAAATTCGTGAATAGCTGGAAGGTGTTCTTCATGCCGGGATAGGGCCGTCGAATGCGCGGAACCAGGACATCAGATCTTGTCGCGCTCAGCTCGAGTTAGATCCTGAACCTGCTTCGGTGCCGTCGCTGAATCGCGCCTCGAAGTGTCGCAGTCGGCGACGATCGAGTGCGGATAATGCGGACGAACTCGCTATCAGTCATCGAAACTCTCGAGACATCGCTGGTGTGCACGGTTCTTCACCTTGATCCAGTCTTTCGACCGGCCGGAGCCATAGCGCCAGTCGCGCCGTTTCGACACCAAGCCTTCCAGACCCATGCGACAAGCGGCGCCGAACAGCAACGCACGCGCCTTGGTACGAGGGCGTGCGGCGAGCCGTAACCGAGATAAGTGAGAACGTGAGAACCGGTGGACTCCGACTAAAGAAGATCTGGACGCTATTGCGGACGATCTCTGGCGCAAGCGTGCTGATGAGCCTCGCGTCGAGCGGGCGAAAGGGGCTGCGCCTAAACCCCCAAGGGTGACCTACGAGGCGAAGGAAGCGGTGCGGGAAATTTAGGGCCCGGTCACGAGCATTGACAATAAGCTGAGGTGGCTGAGCGAAGTCGATCTCAGGGGCTTCGCTTTCGAGGCTGGCGAGGTGTCGAAGGGTGCCGCCCAGACTGGCTCGGCATTGCTAAGCTCGCGGATCACTACCGTGAGGTACTCGCCGCCGCCGCCTGGTCGCGGGACGTGGTACGCGGTCCTGCACATCATGCGAGGTCCGCGGGTTTTCTTTGCCGTTTTCTGGCTTGAAATAATTTCCCCTACGAGTCCACCAGCCCGGTCGCAGATAGGTGCTGGGAACGGGCCCAACTTGAGAAATGCTAAGGCCGCTCGACCAGGGTCTTTCGCGGTCGACCAAGCTTCGGACGGGGTGGTCTGACCTTGGACTCAGTCGACGGCACGACCTCCAGCCTGACCCGGAAAGTCTCAAAGAGACTTAGGACCCGGCTTAGCTGCGGATCCACGGTTCCTCCGAACGTCTTGTAGACCGTCGTCCGCATAATGCCGAGTTCGCGCGCGAGCGAGGTGACGTTCTGCGATTTGACGACGGTGCTCAGCTCCCGGATGGTGTCAGTCGGATCGTCGAAAGCGAAGGCTTGACTGATTCGTGTAGCGATCGCGCTCGGGCTGGCGATCCCGGACGCAGGCGTAATTCGGGCCTTTACGTTCAGCGCTTCGAGCAGCCTAAGAACCCGGCCGAGCTTCGGGTCGATTCGACCGCCAAACGTCCTGTAGAGGGTGTCGCGTCGCAGGCCCGCGTCCCGTGCCAGGAGCTGTACGTTATGAGCTCGCGTGACGAGGCTGAGCGCCGTCTTAGCCTTTAGTATATCATTTTCTTCAAAGTTATCAGATAGATAAGTGGCGATAGCCGCTGGATTGTCGCGGAATAAATCGGCTAAGTTTTCTTCGTTGCCAGCCAGCATTTCCAGAGCGTTTGTCCGTCACTGTGGCCTTCCAGCTACAGCATTATCGGCCGATACGTCTAGATTACCTCGCAGACATCGACGACGCTTCCACTTGGGGAATTTTCGACAATGAAAAAGACTTTGCTCGCTCTCGCCGCGGTTGTGGCGATGACCGGTTCGGCCTCGGCCGCTGACCTGGCTGCCCGTCCCTACGTGAAGGCTCCGATGCCGGCGCCGGTCGCCAACTGGACCGGCTTCTACATTTTCGGCGGTGGCGGTGGCGGCCTCTCTAATGCTGACCAGAGCGTTGTGGATACGGTTTCCGGTACGCCGCTGACGATCACCCAGCGCCAGGGCGGCTCGGGCTGGTTCGGCACCGTGGGCGCCGGTTACGACTGGCAGTTCAGCGGCACCTGGGTCGCTGGCGTGTTCGCTGACGGTCAGTTCGGCAGCATCCGCGCCACCATCCAGGATCCGCTCAATCAGATCACGGGCTCCCAGAAGCTCGAGACGTCGTGGGCCGCTGGTGTGCGCCTCGGCTGGCTGGCCGCCCCGAACGTTCTCACCTACGTCAACGGCGGTTACTCGGGCGCCCACTTCGGCCAGACCAACTTCACGGACCTCGCCGGCGTTCCCGTCGGTGCCCACCTCAACAGCTACAACCGCAACGGTTGGTTCATCGGTGGCGGCGTCGAGAATAGCCTGAACTTCTTCGGCATCAGCTCGCCCGGCTGGTTCATGAAGACCGAATATCGTTCGGCCTTCTACAACGCCAAGACCCAGGACGAGCTGTTCGACGCCGGCAACGTTCCGGTCGGCAACAGCATCCGCGCCAACAGCTGGAACCAGACGATCTCGACCTCGCTGGTCTACCGCTTCAACTGGACCGGTCCGGTCGTCGCGAAGTACTGATCTGGTCTCACGGCCAAACGTCAAAGCCCCGGCATCGTCCGGGGCTTTTTCGTTTGTCCTGAACGCTAGGCGCGCCGAGGCGTGCGAAGACGATGCGGCCTCCAAGAATTTCTGACTCATATTCATCTGCTTCAGGCACAACGATTGGCGTCGCACATAGGAGGCATCGCATCCTCGGCGGAGCAAGGAGGCGAACGATGCGATCAATCATTGCCATTGTTGTAACGATATGCGCTTTTTCTCCCGCGTTCGCTCTGACGCAGGGGGAGATTGAGGCCAAGCTACGTGCCGCGGGCTATTCGCAGGTTCCAGAGCATTTCGCGCGGGCGGATCGCGCTGGTGGCCGCCGCCGGGGTCGCTTTGTCGGCCGCGCCGGCGCATGCCGCCGATCCCGATCCCTACGCCGGTTTCGGTGGCGCGCGTTACGTCGCCATGGGCGCGGGCTTCCGGCGCGCGGATCTGCCGATGTTCTGTGCCGCCGCACGTGCCCTGCTGGCCGAGGTCGGCGGCAACGAGGCTGCGGCTGAGAAGCTTGCGCGAAGCCGCGGCCACGGCCGACTATCGATCGCGCTCGCGCATCGTTTTTGTCGGGACAGGGGTTGAGGAGGTGTGGCGGGTCGCTCCGTGGTGCTTTCGCAGCTCGGGTTCCCGCTGGTGGATCTTCATGCTATAACGGTCGGCGGCCGGTCACCCGGCGCAATCTGCAGTCCAAATTCCAGCCGGCTCACAAGGTCGGCGCGATTTTTGATTGGGCGTCGAGCGTGAGTTTTCAGGCGATGATATCAGCGGCGTGTGTGGTCGTTCTCGGATCGCTTACCTCGGGTTGTCTGAGCACTGGTCAGGCCACGTCTAAGCCGGCGGCCCACTCGGCTGCCCCTTGGGCTCGTGATCTTAATGAGCCCCCACCAAGTCGGCCGGCCGCGAAGGACGCAAATCCTCGCTAGGAATACTCTGGCTCCTTGCAAGCCTCTAGCCGGTTTTGCTTGCTCTCGGTGGTTGACCCACTGCACGCTGTCACGGTCTTACTGCGGCTGACAAGAGCGACCTAGATCGGTAGGCTGGTCTTCTACATCCAGCTTACCGGTTCTGATGATGAGGGTATTGGCGGTCGTCGCCTTGCTACTACTGCCAACCAATCCCCTCCGCGCCGGGGCGACCATCGTCGGCGCAGGTTCGCAGTCGTGCTCGACGTGGACGAACAGAACCAAGAATGCGGTAGTAAAGGGCGCCTTCGAATCCTGGGCTGTAGGCTTCATCAGTGGTCTGAATGTTAGCGGCGATAGAGAAATTGTCGGAGGCGGTGACTTTACAGCGATAATTGCTTGGATGGACCAGCGCTGTAGATCTCGTCCGACCGACCAAATTGGAATCGCAGCCCTAGGAGCCCGTCCAGTTATCGTTTTGGCTGGTTAGATTTCATTACGATAGCCCGCTCATGCGGTACTGGCGAGGTTGCCGAGCTTGACGAGGTTG
>NZ_JADPIU010000036.1:0-5552 GCF_023073075.1 Bradyrhizobium sp. 61
GTGTCTGGAACACTGGACGGCGGAAAATGTCTTAACAAAAACAACGGTCGTCAGTTATGTGTCAGTCATTGCCCGGTTTCGGTTTGTTCCGGGCCTCAATACGCATCTTCATGACCTTCGCCGTGGACTCGGCTTGGGTCCGGTCGTAGTCGGCAGTCTGCGAAACGTCGCTGTGCGTCGCGGCATGCCGGACGAACTCGATCGGGGCGCCGGCCTGGATGGCCTCAGAGATGGCCCCTGAGCGGCTATCCATGTTCTGGACCTCCTTGGGCACCCCGGCGGCGTTGGCGACCAGGCGCCACTTGCGGCGGTACTCATTGGCCGTCCAGGGCAGGCCGGTGACATCGTTGATCACGAGGGGGCCGCTGGCCGGCAGCAGATGGCGGCTGACGGTGACCTTCTTGGTGACGTCATCCACCACGATCAGCGGCTCGTCGCCGATCATGATCTGGAACTCCTCCAAGACCATGGCCGCCAGCTTCAGATCGATCACGACCGGCTTCTGCTTCTTGCTGGTAATGTGCCGGAGGATCAGGTTCTCGTCGATCTCCTGCCAAGTGATGCCTCGGAGCCACTTCTGGCCGAGCATAAGCACGGCGGACACGCCCGGCTCGGACAAGGGCACGAGCTCGCCAACCACGTCCTTTTGACGGAGCGTGCAGTCGAACTGGAGCGCTTGCCCGAGCGCGAGCGAATACCAGCCGAAGTGCTCCCTGGCCTTGGTGCGGATGGCGATGGCGTAGTCGGCCGTGACGCTCACGCTGCGAGGCTTGGCACCGGCAAAGCGCATTCTGCTCAGTGCCCCGCAAAGACGCTCGCAGTCTGGATCTTCCAGGAGCGTGGCGCCGAAGCTGAAAAGCGCCCGGAGCTGGCCGATGAGGGCAGAGCCGCTGGCCGCCATCCTTCCGTCGTCGCTATATTCCTTGTGCCAAGCCAGCAGAACGCGAGCCTTGATCTCCGAAAGCGGAGTGTCGCCGTACTTCGCGATGATCCGGCGCAGCACGTTGTTGCGCCATCTGCGGGTGCCGTAACGGTTCTTCTGATAAGGCGAGTCCACGTCCGTCCGATAGCAATGGATCAGCGAATGCAAGGTGCCATCGTAGCTGGCCGGCGCCGGCTTCTCAGCCGGCGGCAGCTCTCGCTTCCAGGTGAGCATGTCATATTGCTGATGCTGGCAGCGCGTTGAGATATCAATAGCTTCGGCTTCCGTGGGCTCAACGCCCTTCCACAGCGCTATGTATTTCGGCTTGTAGCCCTTCTCGGCGCGGTCGGTGCGGGCCTGCCATGTGGCTACCCACTCCTCTTTACGTTTCCTCCAGACAAGTCCAGGCGCAGGCAATCCCAGCACGGGAGGCTGTCGTTCGTCGGTCATCGTAGGACCCCTTTTGATTTTGTCAGTGGGTCCACTGTAAGCCCGTTGTGCTTGTCGAGCCAAGTTTTCACGGCGGGCCAGTACCGTCTATCCCCGAATAAGGGGGACTTTTTCGGGAAACCGTAGTTCTTCTCCAGCCCAGGAAGCATCGGCCGCAGCGTCTTCTCTGGCACGCCTAGGCGCCGGATCAACTCTGCATCCGTCAGGTACAGCTTGTCCTTTTCGCGTTCCAGCGTGTGCGGCGCCGGCATTGTCATGCTTCAGTACCTCTGTTGTTCGACGTCACTGAGGATGAGGCGTCGTGCGCCGGCATCCAGACGCGGCGAACCCAATATTTCTTCGGGTCCGACATTCGAGACAGGACAGCATTCGCATCCCGCAACGTCTCGTAAACGGCATGGATTTCAGGGAAGACATTCTTACCCGACTCCCAGCGATGCTCTTGGCCTTCCTTGGGCGGGTCCCAGTCGTGAAGGTAAAGCATCGCCCACATCTCGCGTGGCTCCTGCCCCTCTGAGGCTGAGCCGAAAGCATCTACCGTTCCGCAGCGAAGACACTTGAGCGGCGGTCTCATGATCGCTCCTTTGAGGAGACCGTGTACCTGGGCCAGCACGCAGCCGAGATGCACTTGAAGCCAAGCTTGAGCAATTCGAGCGGCGTCATCGAAAACTCGATGCTGTTCTCGGGGTTGAGGTCTTCGACCACAAGCCACTCGCGGAAAGCGTCGCGGTGATAGGAAACCTTCGGCCCGCTCTGGCACCAAAATAGAGTCATCGGTCGTCGTCCTCGAATAGCGCGCGCCTGAGGTTCGCCAGCTTCTCCGTGGCGCTGTACGGAGAGTTGGTGTCGATCCATCGTTTGAGGCATTCCAGCCGCTCTCGTGGCGTTGGCTCGGTCGCATTGAGCGCGGCGACGAATGCGCGGCGCCTGGCGACGTAGTCATCGAGGCTGCTATCTGGAGGCTTGAGTTTCACGCGCCACCCCCGCACTGATCTGAAGCCACCGCAGATCTGCGAGCGTGAGCTTCATCGATAACCTTTCGCCATTCGACTGAGCATTCGCGCTCGGCCGCATTCATCTCGGCTCGGGCCACCGCAAGTTCGGATTCAAGCTGATGATACCGTTCCCTAGCGTTCGCAAAACGCTTGTGTGCGCTTTCGTAGCTCACGTCCCAGATCCTCCCACAACAGCCGCGCGGCGCCGCTTCGCCTTCCAGGCGACGATGACGCCCTTGCGCTCCAATCGCGCCAGAAACTGGCTCGGCGAGACGTTGTGAAGATCCTTGAACGAGTGGAATACATCGGCAAAACGGTCTTCTGGTTCATCCGGCTCGGGCTCGCGCTTCTTAGCCATCATTCTTCTCCGTGGTCAGAGGTGAGGACACAGGAGCGGTGGCGAGCGCGTCTTGCGCGGCGGCTATGGCTAGCTTGTTGATGGCTTCCAGAACCTCATCCAAGGCTTGACGCGATACCTTCACCATCACGCCGTCCTGGTCGCCTTGCTCTTGGTGGCAAGCAAGATTCTCGACTGCCGGAGCTACGGGATTCAGGATGTCGAAAACAACCCGTGCGGTAATGCTAGTCTCAGCCATTTTCAGTACCTCGGTTGTGCGAAGGGTGCGCGGGACAGCTCCGCACATGCGGAATGTTCGGCTTGCCGAGCGCGGCGCATGTACAGAGCACTGGGCGCGTGAGTGCCAGTGCGGCGCGTATCTTCTCGATACCCCTGTTCGGGTGCATGCCGTTCGGCCAGATCGCCGTGGAGAATGGAGCCCTAGACAGCACGTCCTCTGCAATCTCCAGCGCCTCGCGCACCGCTGCTCCCTGCGGTCCACCATTCATGACCGCCCGTGCGGCGGTTAAGGCGCAACCGCATCCCGTGGGCATCTTCTGGCAATCCGCCTCGCAAGCGATGTGGGATGCGATCAGATCGCGGAGCCGATACAGCTCGGTGTCGGCGGCACTTTCTTTGTCGGCAGAACACCGAGCGTCCGCGCATGGATGGCACCAAACCTGGCCATCGACGTAAGCCTCTTCGCCTTTGGTCGTCCCGCCGCACTTCTGGCAGCGTCGTTCCGTCTCGACCGGAGCGGCCGGCGCCGGATCGTTCACCAGCATCATGCCAAGGTTCGGCGCGATGAACTCAGCGAGTGCGTGCTGATCCACGACGTTGAGCCGTTCCGATTGCTGCTTGAGGTATATTAGGTCGGTGATCGGCGGCACTTCCGCAGCTTGGGCAGGAGTGAAAGTGCGCCCTCGTTCCTCGTCCCGAGAGGGCGCCACCGGGCTGGCAATAGCCGGGGAAGGGGAATCAGACCTCCCATCAGCTATACGAGACTGAATAGCGTGAGTAATCGCCGCATCGTCCATCAGGCGCGTCCGGCCGCGCATAGCGTAGACCGCATCCTGAATGTTCTTGAACAGACCCTCGGGCCGATGCTCTGGCGCGACTTCCAGCCTGATTTGCTCGCGGATCGTTTCGAGAATTTCGTGCAGCTTCGATTGCCGTTCATCTTCGGCCGCTAACAACCGCATGGCTGCATCCCCACTGCCAGCGGAGGATTGATCACGAGGTTCGGTCATGGCTTCACCTGTTTGACGCTGATGCTGCGCTTGAGCTTCCGACCGAACATCTGAATTCCTCCGTCCTCCCCGAACGCCACCAGGCACTCCCTGTTTGTCTCATCCTGGGAGAGTTTCTTCGCGGTTCGCATGGCGAGCACGATGTTGTCCTCGTCGCACTCGAAGATGAATTTGCCGAACATCACTGGCGATCCTGTTGAGGAAGTGGTGAAGAGGCGGTCAGCTTGCCGCTAAGCCATCGATCTAGGGCGACGCCGCCGGCATGCAGACGGCAATATGGCTGCCCATCGATTTCGACTGTGCTTTCACGCTGGCACCTATCCGGGTCCATGTGAGGACGTAGCCGGATATAGCGATCTCGGCGCCACATGGTCGCATGTGTCGGCGGATCGACGGGCATGCAGCACTGTGACGTGTGCAATGGCTCCGGCCTGATCACCTTCGGTTTGAGTTCTGCAATCATGGCTCAAACGCCTTCATGGTCCATTCCATCAGGCAGTCTTGGCAAAGCGCCTCGCCGTCGTCGTTGAAACCCTGGGCGATCTCGTCACAGCCGCGATTGTCGCAGGTATGGTTGCCGCTACCGTCACAAGCCTCGCACTTGCCGGCATCCCACACGTCAGGATCATTTCCGCCGTACGTCGACTTGAATATCCGACCTTCGCCTTGGCATTTGATGCAGGGAATAAAGCTCATTGTTCAGATCCCAAGTTGGGCGATGACAGCGGTTAAGAGGCCGGCTGGTAGGTGATGACGTTCTCGGAAAGCCGCTTCATCGTGTCGAGCAGCGGATTGAGATAATCTACCTCAATGCCATCGGACTTGCCGGCGTCGATCAGTTTGCCAAGCTTGCCCATGAAGTTGTGGAGTTTCGCTTGTTCGGCGGACGGCAGTCCCTTGATGAAGGCCGTTGCAGCTCCGAGAGCTTCTGCGAAGTCTTTGCCGGAGAAGTGCTTGTATTCCCGGTCCCACTCGTTGGGCGAGTACGGCTTGACCCAGTTCATGGTAATCGCCAAACCGGCGTTGGCATCGACTCCAAACGATACTTCCGGCTTCACCTTACCCTTGGCCGTCAGCATCGCCGGCAGCGGGTTGATCGCGGCGTAAATTTCGTCAATCGTGGTCATGAAATTCCCCTGTTAAAAGTCAGACTAAGACTGTCGTAGCGAATGTGTGAGACCCCTCGCGAGGCGCCGCTTCGCGACGCGATCACCCCACGCGGCGACGCCAATCAACAGCAGCCAGGGCGGACCGAAGATTGCTAGCAGGGCCACACCGCACATGAATAGGAGCCAGTACTTCATCGCGGTACGGTTTCGCAGACCGATGGCGTGCGGACTGGCGTGAGGTCTTCGGTCTGCAATTGCGCTAAAATTGCATCGGCGGCCTCCTCGAAACCTTCGACATCGCGGTCAATGATGTGCTGTTTCATGGTGGCAATGAGTTGTTCGCGCGTCATGTCAGTTCCTCAAAGCGTATGGTTGGTGAAGAGAGACGCGGCGTAGACCGGGATGAACATCAGGCCCAGGACGAGGAGGGCGGCCATTAGCGTTCCCTTGCTGCGTGAACGATCTCGCCGTTGAATTTTCGCCAGCGGG
>NZ_JADPIU010000016.1:0-5153 GCF_023073075.1 Bradyrhizobium sp. 61
GGGCCGCTGAAACCACCGCCGCCGCCGCCGAAACCACCGCCGCCGCCGCCGTTCAAGCCGGTGCCGCCGCCGCCGCCGAAACCACCCGCCCCGCCGGTCGAGCCGGAACTGCTTGCGCCGCCGAAGCCGCCACCCCCGCCCGCATTTCCGATACCGCCGCCGCCGCCGCCATTCGCACCACCGGTGGTGCCACCACCAAATCCGGCGCCGCCGGCGCCGTTGAGGCCAGCAATCGACAGGAGGCCCGCGGTGCCGTTCGCGCCGCTTCCACCGGCGCCGCTATAGCCGCCGCCGCCGGCGCCAGCGGAACCGCCGAAAATGCCGCCGCCGGCGCCGGAGGAGCCGCTGCCGAAAATGCCGCCGGCGCCGCTGCCGCCGCTGCTGCCGCCGAGGCCGCCGCCGCCGCGAAACGTGTTGATTGTTGCGTTGCCGCCCTTCGCGTTGTTGTTGGCGAAGCTGACGTTGCTCAGCGTCACGTCGGCCGACTGGTTGACGAACAGTGCGCCGCCCGCCCCCATGCCGCCGCCGGCGCCGTTGCCGCCGCCCTGGGCGAGGCCCGCGGACAGGATGACGTTGCTGATCGCCACCTGAGGGCGGTCCGCGATGATCGAGCCCGCCACCCCCGCGCTGGTCTGCGTCGCGGTGTCGACGCCGACCATGAAGATGCGCTGCGAATTGTTGCCGCTGATGGTGAAGCCGTTGCCGTTGATGCTCACCGAGTTGAAGATCGGCGACAGCGGCCCCGACAGCGTGACATTGGTCTGCAGGTTGATGATGAAGCCGCCGGGGGGCGTGGAAGCATTGATCTGCGCGAGCGCGGCGCTAAGCGTGCCGGCGCCGCCAGTCGAGCCCCCCGAGGTGGTGCCGGTGTCGTTGGCGACCGTGACGTTGATCACCGTCTGGGCCCGCGCTCCGGTCACGAGCGCGCCGAGCAAGACGCCGGCGAACAGCGCCGCGCGCATGGTCGCCGCAAAGCGGCTAATCGATCGCTTGCGCCCAACAACGGCCGCGCCGGTTTCCAGCGCGCCTTCAGACGCTACAAAATAAGACAACCCAAACCTCCCCGCAGCCCAAATAGCGACCGTTGAAATACCATTGCGCCGTTGCGGCGCCGGTCGCGCATGGACCCGTTAAGCGGGGCTCTGTGGAATCAGGTTTAGCGGGGGAACATCGCGGTGTCCGACCAATATCGGTCATCCGACAAAGCGCGCCGCCCTATTTGGCCGACTGCGTGATTAATATCACAGGAGGAACGCGGATATCGACATCACCAGTTGGCATTGGAGAGGCGTCGTTCGGGAAGTCGCCACCTCACCACGCATACCGCACGACGCCCTTGCCGGCGTAGCTCCTGGTGAGCTGAGAGAACTCGCCTTCGAAAGTGCCGGCGGCGGACCAGCCGTTCAGCCATTTCTTTTCGGCAGCAGCGGTGACGAGCGCGGAGTCGCTGGCTTGCGCGGCGCCGCCAACGACAAAGGATGCGCCCGGCAGCGTCTGGAACGTCGCGCCGATATTGCGGTCGGGATTGAAATCATGCGCCCATGCCAGGCGCCCTCGCAGCGTGAAGATTCCGTCCGCCATCGCATATGATTTGTCGCTGCGAAGGCCGAGCTCGCTGCGCGTATCAGTGACACTCTTCGAGGCGTAGGCGAGCGCAAAGGTGTTGACGCCGGTTACCGCCTGCTCGGCATAGGCCGGCAGGTCGAAGGTGGTGAACTGTCCTGCCGCGTAGGGCGTGATGCCGATGCCGCCCATCCACGGGCTGACAAAGCGATAGCCGCCTTCGACGCGACCCGAGAAGGCATTGGCGTTGAACTGCGCGCGCAACTGGTCGATGCCGGCCACCGTCACGGTGCGGTTGGTGGTGATGTCCTGCCAGCCATAGGCCAGCGCGCCGGAGAGATACGCCGCACCCGCATTGTGCCGGACGAAGGCGCCGGCCTGGAACAGGTCAGATCGGCCAGAGCCGCCATTGACGACGCTGAAGTTCGTACCACCGCCGGCGAGCGCAAAGCCCGCCAGCGTATTCGGCGAGATACGGTAATCGGCGCCGACCGCGATGCCTGCGATGCGGCTGGTCGTGTTGTTGGAGCCGAGTGTCGTGTTGCCGTCCGTGGTCTGCGAGCCGCCATAGCCTGCCGCCCACACGCTCCAGCGCTGCGCGAACGGATCGGCCATGACGGGCGCCTTGGTGAACATCGCATTGGCGTCCCGCGCCGCACCGGAACGCGGTCTGTCCGGCGAGGCGTAGGCCGACGCGCCCGCGGATGATCCCGCTGAAACGCCATCGCCGCGACCGTCGATGAAGGGATCGGTCAGCACCCCCATGAACTGGTTCATTGCGTTGAAGGTCGTCTGCTGCGAGCCGGTCGCGGTCTCGCCGGAGGTTTGCGACAGCGCGGCTGAAAGATTGCTGCCGGTGAGACCAAACAGCGCGACAAAGCCCGGCGGCAGCGCGCCGCCATTGTTGAAGAAGTTGTTGAGCGTGGATGTGACGGTCTGCCCATTGCCCGGCAGCGAGGTGCCGGCGCCGAGCGAGGCCGTGAGGTTCAGCAACACATCGGACAGCGTGTAGCTCAGGCCGACAGTGAAACCGGGCAGGCTGCTGCTCACGCCGCTGAAGGTGGTGCCGCCGAGGCCGCCGGCCGCCGACAGGATGGTGTAGCTCTTGCGGACATAGGTTCCGGGCAGGAAGCTCGTCTGCACGGTGCCGCCGGTCAGGCTCGCGATGCCCGTGACATTGGCGCGGTCGGCGGCCGATGGCGAGACCTCGACGCGGTAGATGCTGCCGGCGCCGAACGCCAGATCGCCGCCGACCGTCAGCGTGCCGATCGAATTGCCGGGCGCGAGCACGCCGCCGGCGTTGACGGTGGTATTGCCGACGGTGCCGTTGCCGCCGAGCGTGCCACCGGCATTGACCGTCACCGCCGAATTGGCGATGGAGCCGTTGACCGCCAGCGTGCCGCCATTGACCGTGGTCGGCCCGCTATAGGTGTTGGTCGCGGTCAGGATGGTGGTGCCGTTCTCCACCGTCACCGACCCCGCGCCAGAAATGACCGGGGCGAATGTGTAGTTCGAGGCGGTGTGGTTGAAGACGATGCTGCCGGTGCCTGCCCCGAACACGACCGAGGGCGTGGTCAGCGTGCCCGGCGCGGCCGCGGCCTGACCGGAGGCGGCGCCGATATTGAGCGTGCCGGTCGAGCCGAGGTTAAGGGCGATTTGCATGCCCGAAGCCGCCGAGACGGCGCCGCCATTGGCGATCGTCAGCGTGCCGGTGCCGGAATAGCCAACAAAGAGCGAGCCGGAATTGGTCCAGGACGAGCCGGCGCCATCAACCGTCACGGTGCCGGTGCCGGCAAAGAGCCCGAGATAGACGATGTTGGCGTTGCTCACCTTGCCGCCGTTCCGGATCGTCAGCTTGCCGATACCGGAACCGCCGACCCAGAGGTCGCCGGAATTGGTCCAGGACGAGCCGGCGCCATCAACCGTCACGGTGCCGGTCGAATAGTAGCCGAGGAAGCCGTAGTTGTTGCTCACCGTGCCGCCGTTCTGGATCGTCAGCGTGCCGGCGCCGGAATAGCCAACAAAGAGCGAGCCGGAATTGGTCCAGGCCGAGCCGACGCCATCAACCGTCGCTGCGCCGGTCGAGCCGGCATTGAAGCCGAGAACGCCGGTGACGTTGCTCACCTTGCCGCCGTTCCGGATCGCCAGCGTGCCGGTGCCGGACCCGCCGACCACGAGGCCGGAATTGGTCCAGGAGGAGCCGGCACCGTCAACCGTCACGGTTCCGGTCGAGCCGACATTGTTGCCGAGATAGCCGGTGTTGCTGCTCACCGTGCCGCCGTTCCGGATCGTCAGCGTGCCGGTGCCGGAATTGCCGACAGAAAGATCGCCGGAATTGGTCCAGGACGAGCCGACGCCATCGACCGTCACGGTGCCGGTCGAGCCGGTATTGATGCCGAGACCGCCGGTGACGTTGCTCACCTTGCCGCCGTTCCGGATCGTCAGCGTGCCGGCGCCGACATAGCCGACCTCGAGGTCGCTGGAATTGGTCCAGGACGAGCCGGCGCCATCCACCGTTACGGTACCGGTCGAACCGAAATTTTGGCCGAGAACGCCCAAGGCGCTGCTCACCGTGCCGCCGTTCCGGATCGTCAGCGTGCCGGTGCCGGAATTGCCGACAGCGAGGTTGGTGGAATTGGTCCAGGCCGAGCCAGCGCCATCGACCGTCACGGTACCGGTCGAGCCGACATTGGACCCGATCAAGCCGATGTTGGTGTTGCTTACCGTGCCGCCGTTCTGGATCGTCAGCGTGCCGGTGCCGTAATAGCCGACAGCGAACAAGTTGGAAGCGGTCCAGGCCGAGCCGGCGCCATCAATCGTCGCGGTGCCGGTCGAGCCGGCATTGAAGCCGACATAGCCGTTGAAGTCGCTCAAGTTGCCGCCGCTCTGGATTGTCAGCGTGCCGGTGCCGGAAATGCCGACAAAGACAGTGTTCGCCTGCGCGCCGGCCGCTCCGACCACTGTGGCATTGGGCGCAACGGTGTCGATATTCGCGTCGACCGCGCTGGTTGGAACGCCGGCCGACCAGTTGGTGGCGGTGAACCAGTCGGTTGAGGTGCCGCCGGTCCAGTCGATGGCGCGCGATGGCGTCGATGTTGCCAGGACCAGTCCGAGCGCCACCATGGAGCTGGTGCCCAGCAGGCGGCGGGACAACGCGGCCAAGGTCAGCGCCGCAAAGCGGCTAATCGATCGCTTGCGCCCAACAACGGCCGCGCCGGTTTCCAGCGCGCCTTCAGACGCTACAAAATAAGACAACCCAAACCTCCCCGCAGCCCAAATAGCGACGTTTGAAATTCCGTTGCGCCTTTGTGGCGCCCGTCGCGCATGGACCCGTTAAGCGGGGCTCTGCAGTATCAGGTTTAGCGGGGGAACATCGCGGAGTCCGACCAATATCGGTCATCCGACAAAGCGCGCGCCATATTTGGCCGATTGCGTCATTAATATCACAGAAGGAACGCGGACAGGATATGAACGTCCAATGAGTCCACGCCCTAGCACTACTTTGGCAGAATGTGTTTTCGCCGCTGTTTTTCAAGGATTTGCTTTCGGCAATATGGGCACTGCTGGGGCGGCGGCCGAAGGATGGGCAT
>NZ_JADPIU010000078.1:0-4888 GCF_023073075.1 Bradyrhizobium sp. 61
TGCCGGCGGTGAAAGCGGCGTCATCTTCCAGGACACCGCGATCCGGCGCATGACCTACCTGCCGGGCGATCCCCGCGTGTTCCAGATCGAGAAGATCGCCGAGGGGCTCGGCATTTACGGGCCGCTGAGCCTGATCCGCGCCGGTGCCAGCGTGTTCTTCTACTCGCTGAAGGGGTTTCACCGGATCGACCCCGGCGGCGCGCCGACGCCGATTGGCCGCGAGCGTGTTGACCGTACGTTTTTCACCGACCTGGACGCCACGCAGCCACAGCTGTTCCTGGGAGTGGCCGACCCGCGATCCTCGCGCGTCCTGTGGGTTTACAAGAGCGTGAACGGCGTAACCAACCAGTTCGACAAGGGCTTGGTCTACGATCCCGTGCTCGACAAGTTCGCGCCGCTGCGATTTGCCGGCGAGTTCCTCTTCAAGATGGCTCAGCCCGGCATCACGCTCGAGCAAGTCGATACCCTGATCGGCGCAAACCTCGACCTGATCACACAATCCTTCGACACGCTCTCGACAGCGATCGTTCCCGAGCTCGCGGCGTTCGACACCGGTCATCTCGCCAGCTTCTTTCGTGGCCAGAACCTTGAGGCCACACTCGAAACATCTGAGCAGGGTACCGACGGCCAGCGCATCAAGCTAAAGGTCGGCTTCCGGCCAGTTACCGACGCGCCGACGGTCTACGGCTCGGCCTCGCGCCGCGAGAACCTCCAAGCTGCGGTTGCGGCAGGCGTCGAAAGCCTGATCAACGCAGTGACCGGAATCTGCAACATGCTGGTGGACACGCGCTACAGCCGCTTCAAGTGCCGGATCCCAGCCGGGACGGTGTGGACATTTGTGAACGGCGTCGAGCCGATCGACCTGAAGGGAACGGGCAAGCGATGAGTGGCGCCGGCGTCTTTGTCCCCGGACAGCAGGAAAAGGACCTCTCCAAATACGCGCTGTCGCTCCAGCAACTCGCCATGGGGCGATCCAATGCGACCGGATCGGTGACGCTCACGGCAAGTGCTACATCGACGGTGGTCTCGGCCGTGAATTGCGCGCCTGGCAGCGCCGTCTTCCTCTTCCAGAAAACCGCTAACGCCGCTGCGGCACTGTCCACGACATACATTTCATCGGTCGGGAAGCAGACCTTCACGATCACTCACGCGAGCGCCGCCAGTGTCGATCGAAGCTTCTTCTACGTCTGCCTTGGATAGGCTCGTCTGCGTTCCACCGTCGATGGTCGCGGACCTCTGGCCGCGGGTCAAGGAGCACCTGTTTTCGGCCGTCCGGCGCACTGATTTGAGCCATACCGAGGACATCGAGCGCGACCTTATGGAGGGTGACGGGCTGTTGTGGCTGATCTGCGACGGCAACCAGATCGAGGCTGCCGGCGCGACGCTGCTCGTCAACACGGATCAGCACATGGTTTGCCTGATCACGGCGCTCGGCGGCGAGAACATGGACAAGTGGCTTCCGCTGCTCGCTCAAATCGAGGATTGGGCGCGCGCGGAAGGCGCGGCGCTCGTCCGCATCATGGGGAGGCCGGGCTGGGCCCGTGTCCTGAAGGGCTATCAGGTTTCGAACGTCGTTCTTGAGAGGGCGCTGTAAAATGGGCGGCACGTCGAAAACCAGCCAGACCAGCACCTCTTCGCTGGCCCCCTACGATCCGACGGCGGGCTCGCTGCAGGGCATCCTTGGCGGCATCAACAACCTTGTGCCGCAGGCCGGAACGCTGACGAGCGGGCAGCAAGGGGCCATCAACCAGGTCATCGGCAACGCCAATGGCACCCCCAACTACAGCCAGCCGATCAACTCCGGCGTCTCGGGGCTGCTCAACGGCGGCGGCGCGACGAAGTATGATCCGCAGATCACCGCGAACCTCGACAGCCTGAAAAACGGCATCCTCGGGCAGACGGCGAGCGGCGCGAACATCGGCAAAAATCCGGCGTTGCAGGCGCAGATTGATCAGATCACAACCGACGCCACAAACGCCACTAACGGCGCGTGGGCGGCGGCTGGCCGCGATGGCTCGCCTGGCAATGCTCAGGCGCTCGGCCGGGGCATCGCATCTGGCGTGGCGCCCGTGCTTGCGGCGCAGTACAACACCGACACCGGGAACGCGCTTGGCGCGGCGAGCACGCTCTACGGCGCTGGCAACACGACCTATGGCCTGCTGAACGGCAACCAGAACCAGGCGAACACCAACTTCACCAACGGCATAGGCGCAGTCTCGGCCGGCCTCAACGCCGAGAACGCGGCGCCGACGGCCGCCATCAACGCGATGGCGCAGCAGTTCAACATCCCGGCGTCCCAGTTGCAGACCCTGCTCGGCATGGTCTCGCCGGTGGCGGCGCAGTTCGGCACGCAGAACGGGCATTCCGAAGGCGAAAGCCAGATGAGTGGCGCGCAGCAGTTCGCAACGATCGCGCAGGGCATCGGCTCGCTCTGGCCCAAGGGCAACATCAGCTTTGGAGCATCGTAAATGGCCGGTCTCCTCGATCTTCTGAGTGGGCAGGGCGGCGGTTCGCTGCTCGACTTCCTGCGCGCGAACGCGATGAACCAGAACGCGCCGGGGCTCCAGCCGTCGGATACCGCGAATTATGGCTCGCCGGCGCCGATGTCGTTTGCACCACCGCCGCAGGCCCAGGTGATGCCGGCCAACCAGCCGAATTCGATCGATACGGCGCAGTGGCCGCAGGGGCCCGTCGGCGCGCCGATGAACGCCAATGCGTCCATGCCTCAGCAGCCCGCGCCCATGTCGATGGCGGGACCGCCGCCAGCCGCGCCGTCTCCCGCTCCGCAGCCCGCCCCGGAAGGCGACGGGCGGCTGATGCTCGGCCTCAAGGGTTTCCTCGGCAATCTCTCCGGCGGCCCCATTGGCGCGCTCGCCGGCGGCCTCGGCGCGGCCGTCACCGGCCAGGCCACCGATGCCGGAACGATCGCCGCGCAGCAGTCCAATCTCACGGCGCGCGCACTTCTCGCGAAAGGAGCCGATCCGATGTCCGTGGCCGCGGCGGCCAAGAACCCGGCGCTCATGGCCGAGCTCATCAAGCAGCACTACGGCCCGCAGAACGTCACGTCGCTGGGCAACGGCTATGTATGGGATCAGAAGGCAGGAAAGGCCATCAAGGCCTATGAGCCCGAGGCAAAGGCTCCGACCTCGCTTGGCGAGGGCTACATCTACAACCCGGAAAGCGGGAAGGTGGAGCGCGCCTATACGCCCGACGGCAAGAAGGGCATCACCAAGGAAATCAGCGACCGCGAACAGGCGATCTCCGAGCGCGGCGGTGATCCGAAAGACCCGCGTAATCAGCAGTACATCCTGACGGGCAAATTCCCCCGCGAAGACGCGCAGCCGCTCACGGCCACCGACAAGAAGGCCATCCTCGAGGCCGACGACGCTGTGATGGCGGCGACCAACGTCATCGGCAACCTGCAGAAGATCAAGGAGCTGTCGAAAAAGGCCTATGAGGGTCCGCTGGCTGGTGTGCGCGGCTACGCGACCAGCCTCATGGGCAGCGAGGCTGGAACAGCGACCTCCGAGATGGACAATCTCATCACCTCGAACGCGCTGCAGCAGCTCAAGTCCATCTTCGGCGGCAACCCGACCGAAGGCGAGCGCGCGATCCTGCTCAAGATCCAGGGCGCATCAAGCCAGCCGGACGCCGTGCGCCAGAAGATTTTCGACCAGGCTACACAGCTTGCGCAACGTCGCCTCGAGTTCGAGAAGCAGCGCGCGGACGCGCTCCGCGGCGGCAGCTTCTACAAGCCCGGGCAGGCCAACCAGCCTGCAGGGGCGCCCGCCGGCGGCGCTTACGTCTGGTCGCCTGACAAGGGGCTCGTTCAGCAATGACAATTCTGGTCAAGGGGCCGAACGGCGCAACTGTCCAGTTTCCAGACGGCACGGACGCGGCGACCATCGACGGCGCAATGCGCCAGATCACGGGCGCGCCCGCGGCTGCACAGGCCGAACCCGTTCCGCAGCCCGACAAATATCAGCAAGCCGCGATTGAGGAGCGCAACTCCCTCCTTCCGAAACAGAGGGGCATCTCTGATCTGGTGACGGGCGGCAGCGGATCGGCGCCCACCGGCGACGCTGGATTCACGCGGCGATTGGCGCATGGCGCTACGCTCGGCGCTGACAACACCATCTTGGCCGCGATGGAAACGCCGCTGGAGATGATCAAGCGCGGGACGTTCGACCCGCGCGAGGGCTACAATTATGCAAAGGCCCGCGAAGATCTGATCATGGATGAGGCGCGAAAGAACACCGGCATGCTCGGAACGGCAGCGGAGGTTCTGGGGGGCGGCGTCTCCGGCGCGGGTCTCGCCTCCGGTGGCCTGACGACCGCGCGCATGCTGGCGCCAGAGGCCGGGCTTCTGGCGCGTACCGCGAGCTCGGCGGCTGATGCTGCAGGATTTGGGGCCTTCTCCGGCGCGATGGAGGGCAACGGCCTAGCCGAGCGCGCGACGAATGCCGGCAAAGGCGCGCTTGTTGGGGCGGCCGCGGGCGGCATCATCCCGCCTGCATTGGCGCTCGGCGGCGCAGCAGTCGCGCCCGTCGTATCGAACATCCGTGCTCGAGCAAATCCGCAGGCCTATGCCGAGGGCCAGGTCGCGCGCGCGATCCATGAAAGCGGCGTCTCGCCCAACCAGCTTTCGCTTGATGTGCTGCAGGCCGGCAACGAAGGGCAGGGCGCGTTCACGCTCGCCGACGCCATGGGCAATCCCGGGCAGCGCATGCTCTCGACCGTGGCCCGCGCTCCGGGCGAAGGCCGCACGGCCGTGGTGGACGCTCTGGAGGGCCGGCAGGCCGATCAGGGCCGCCGCGTCGCCTCTGCGCTAGCTGAGGGTTTCGACGCACCGCAGACAGCCGCACAGCAGCGGACGGCCATGGAAGGG
>NZ_JADPIU010000075.1:0-253435 GCF_023073075.1 Bradyrhizobium sp. 61
CTTCACTTGTCAAACAGCCCGGGACCAGGAGGCCCCAACCTTCCAGAGTGGAAGGGTTCCGACACCCTTACCGACGATGAATGAACTCCAATCGACTTACGTCGACTGTTGTGTCACTCAACAAGGTGAGGAGCATCAGTGGCGCGTTCGCTCGCCTTGGTCAGTGACCCGGCGGCGCCGCGCTCAGTGGTCGGGTTATAGGCCCCCCCGCCCGGGATTGTCAACGCCCATTGTCAACAAATCGTCGCACGGCGGGTCATCGAAAAAAATCCCGCGATTCCAGTCAATTAGAAGGGCCGCCAATGGCCGGATCAAAGCTGCACCGCAAAAAATCTCGAAAAAAGTTTGCCCGCCGGCGGGCTCCGGAGGGGGCTTTGGACGCCTCTCCAGGCACCCTCCCCCTGCGTCCTTCCAGACGCCCCCGGGGCCCGGACAGGCGGAGGCCCATCCAGGCCGGACCGAGCCCTCGTCCATGGCAGACGAGCCCCATCCAAGGCTGGACCAAGCTCCACCCCAGGCCAAACCTAGTCCCCCGGACCCGGCCAGACGGGCTTCTTGCGCCCGGCCGTTCAGGAAACTTTTTCCATATTAGGCGCCGTACTAGAGCCACAATCCCGCGGCGTTCTGGTACAGACAAGCTTGAATCGCGGGATGCCAGTGGGGGCTGCCGGCGATTTTCATGGGGTCAGAGGAAGGCATCTTGCAGATGACGCGGCCTTCCTTCGACATTCGAGAGACATCGAGAGACCTTTACCCGTCCAGCTGTTCGTAATTTCGGCCGGCCCCATCGAGGGCCTTCTGAGCGCGGGCGCCTGTGCGGCTTGCCTTTTCCGGCGATCCCCCTTCAAGAGGGCGGCCAGGAAGGGTTCGAAAGCAGGCATCTTGGGTCGTTGATTGGGGGACTTGGTTTGAACCACAGGACGTCGCGCGGCGCTTACGGGCGTGAGACCGGGATCATCGATCTCGGCCACGAGCCGCCGCTGTCCGTCGATGGTTCCGAGGCCGCCGTCATCGATCGCCGCCGCGTTTCCGTGCAATGGTTCAGCGGGACAATTCTGACCGGACTCTGCGGCGCAGCCCTGATCGGCGGCGCCGTTTTCGCGTCTCTCGACGGCGAGATGACCTTCGCCAAGGTGCCTGAGCGCGTCGAAGGCGCGCTGCGCGGCGCATTCGGCGCGGCCGATCGCGCCGCCACGCTGCACAAGAGCGACCGCCTGCCGCCGCCGAACGAATCCACGGCCTCGCGCAACATCATGCGCGTCTCCACCGTCGCCCGCGTCGGCAACCGCGACGTGATGCGGGTGCGCCCGTTCGTCCGGATCGCCGGCAATCTGTCGATGACGACGAGCGATCTGTCGGCGAAAATCCCACCGTTCAACGCCCAGCGCCTGCTCACCGATGTCGGCTCCGATCCGAAGACCGCGGCGGAAGATCCGAACAATCCCGAAGCCGTCGAGCCCGATGCCGAAGTCTCCTTCGTCACCAAGGACCTGTCGCCGGTGCTGCCGAAGGCCAAGATTTCCGCCGTGGTGGCGCTCGACGACATCCTGATGCGGGTGCGCGACGCCGCCAACTGGCGCGGCAATGGCGGGGTGCGCTACGCCTCGCTCGCCAATGCCACCGCCGACGTCTCCGGCGCGACCGGCCCCTCCGACATGAAGATGGCCTACGCCACCGAAGCGTCGCCGTCCGATCCCTATGCCGGCTTCGAGACGCGCGTGGTGCCGGAAAACGTCACGCTGCTGCCGAAGACCAAGGAGCAGATCACCGGCGGCAATCCCAACGGCGAGCGCGTCCACGTGGTCAAGAAGGGCGACAGCGTCGGCTCCGTCCTGCGCGATCTCGGCGCGACGGCCGAGGAGATCAAGGCGATCACCGCGACGCTCGGCCCGCGCGGCCGCGACGGCGGCCTGAAGGAAGGCGAAAAACTCCGCATCCTGATGGCGCCCGCAAGCCCCGGCGCCCGCCTCCAACCCTATCGCGTCGTGGTTGCAAACGACACCATGGTCGAGGCGATCGCGGCGCTGTCCGATCTCGGCAAATACGTCGCGGTCGACGTCTCCAGCATGAACACCGTCGCCGATGCCGCGGCCAACGCCAACAGCGATGACGACGATGACGGCACCGGCGTACGGCTTTACCAGAGCATCTACGAGACCGCGATGCGCAACAAAGTCCCGATGCCGGTCATCGAGGACATGATCAAGATCTACTCCTACGACGTCGATTTCCAGCGCAAGGTGCAGCCGGGCGACTCGTTCGACGTGTTCTACGCTGGCGAGGAAGAGGGCACGACGTCGAACGAAAAGAACGACGTGCTGTTCGCCTCCCTCACGGTCGGCGGCGAGACCAAGAAATACTACCGCTACCAGAGCCCCGACGACGGCGTCGTCGACTACTACGACGAGACCGGCAAGAGCGCGAAAAAATTCCTGGTCAGGAAGCCCGTCAACAACGCGATCATGCGCTCCGGCTTCGGCGGCCGCCGCCATCCGATCCTGGGCTATGTGAAGATGCACACCGGCGTTGACTGGGCCACCTCCTACGGCACGCCGATCTTCGCTTCCGGCAACGGCGTGCTCGAGAAGGTCGGCCCCGAAGGCGGCTACGGCAAATATATCCGCATCAAGCATTCCAACGGCTATGAGACGGCCTACGGCCACATGTCGGCCTTCGCCAAGGGCATGGAGATCGGCAAGAAGGTGCGGCAGGGTCAGGTGATCGGCTTCGTCGGTTCGACCGGCCAGTCGACCGGCCCCCACGTCCACTACGAAATCCTCGTCAACGGCCGCTTCGTCGATCCGCTGCGCGTGAAACTGCCGCGCGGCCGTTCGCTGGAAGGCACCGTGCTGGCGGGCTTCGAGAAGGAACGCGACCGGCTCGACGCCATGATGAGCGGCCGCAACGGCGCCATCGCCCGCATTTCGGACGCAACCGGCGGCCCGTTGCAGGTCACCAACCGCTGATCCCTTAACCGGCCGAAATCGACCGGACATCTCTGGAAAACATGATCTGGATGCGACGTCGTCAAGCGACGTCGTTTCACTGCGCCACAACGTCAAGTTTTGTTTGCCAAAGCGGCATCAGGGGCGAATACTTTCCAAAAAAGGGAGGTCTCGCCATGAAGAACGGGCTCGCCTGCGCAGCTTTCGTCGCCGCGATTTTCGCCACCACGAGCGTATTTGGCGAGAGCTGGGAGGTCACCAAGCTCGTCCCCGGCTCGGCGTTCCATGGCGTGCACGGGCTCGGAATCGACAAGGCAGGCCATCTGTTTGCCGGCAGCGTCGCGGGCGCGGCGCTCTACGAGGTCGACATTGCAGGCGGTACCGCCAAGGTTGCAATCCCGTCTCCCGTGGGCATGGCAGACGACATCGCATTCGCGCCCGACGGCACCATGGCCTGGACCGGCTTCCTGACCGGCGATCTCTATTCGCGCAAGGGCGACGGCCCGATCAAGAAGCTGGCTAGCGGCCTTCCCGGCATCAACTCGCTCGCCTTCCGCAAGGACGGCAGGCTTTACGCCACCACCGTCTTCCTCGGCGACACGCTCTATGAGATCGACGTCGAGGGCGTCAAACCGCCCCGCCAGATCACGGCACCACGCTCGAATATCCGATGAGCGCGACGGCGAAGGGCAACGACGTGGTCCTGTCGAGCTGGTTCACGGGCACGGTGCAGGTGATCGACGCCAAGACCGGCGCCACCCGCGACATGCTGCACGATTTCAAGGCGCCGCATGACGCAATCGTGCTCGCGGACGGCAGCATCCTGGTGGCCGAGCTCGGCACCAAATCGCTGGTCCGCGTCAGCGGCGAGCATGGCAAGGACCGCACCACGCTGATTGGCGGCCTCGAAGGTCCGGTCGGGCTCGTCGGCGGATCGAGCGGCGATGTCTACGTCACCGAAGCCTTCGCAGGTGTCGTTTCCAAGATCGAGACGAACGGCGAAAAGACCGTGCTCGCCAAGGAGTTGAAAATGCCCGAAGGCATCGCGCGCGGGAGCGACGGCAGGCTGATCGTGGCGGAAGTGGGCGCCAGGCGACTAATCGAGATCGCGCCGGACAGCGGCAAGGTCACCGAGATCGCTGCCAATCTTCCGATCGGGCTGATGGGCGCACCCGGGGGCCTGCCCAGCAACATCCCGACTGGCGTCGCCATCGGCGCCTCCGGCGTCATCTACTTCTCCTCCGATATCGAGAACGCGATCTACAAGGTCACCAGGAAGTAGCGCGGAGGAAACCAGCCCGGTGGAACCGGCACACGCGTTTCCCGGTTAAATGCTGACGGAAGCCGACCAACAGGAGGATCCCCATGCGGCGCCTCTCACGCGACGATGTCGTCAAGACCGTGGATCGAGCCGACGAAGTCACCATCGCCCAGATCATCGGAACCGGCGCGACGGTCGAGGAACTCGCCGAAGCCCAGGCCTGGCTCGCCAATGACGAGCCGATGATCAATGATTTGCGCCCGCTGGCGCACGGACGCGTGCGCGAGCTTGTCGACATCCTGTCGGAGCTCGAAGAGGACAGCGACGAGCAAGGTCCAGCCGAACCCGGCTCAACATCCGCGGTCAACTAGAGCGAACCTCGTCAAAGCAAATCGCCCCGGAGAGTTGGCCTCTCCGGGGCGATTTTTCGTTTTGCAGTGAGCGCGACGATCAGTTCAGTTTCCGCTTCGACGCCGGCGGCGCCTCGAACTGGGCGATCTCCGCGGTCTGCTGCGCGTTGCCGTTGAAGGTCAGCACGTTGCCTTCGGACGAGATCGCGACCGTATCCCCGTCTTTGACGTCTCCAGCCAGGATCATCTCGGCGAGCGGATCCTGGAGGTAGCGCTGGACCACGCGCTTCAGCGGCCTTGCGCCGTAGGCGGGATCCCAGCCTTTGGCAGCGAGCCAGTCGCGCCCCGCGGCATCGAGCGTCAGCACGATCTTGCGATCGGTCAAAAGCTTCTGGAGCCGCGCGAACTGGATCTCGACGATCCGCCCCATCTCGCTCCTCTGCAGGCGGTGGAACAGGATGATCTCGTCGACACGGTTCAGGAACTCGGGGCGGAAATGCCCACGCACCATTCCCATCACCTGTTCACGCACGGCTGAGGTGTCTTCGCCCTCCGGTTGATTCACCAGATACTCCGAACCGAGGTTCGAGGTCATGATGATCAGCGTGTTGCGGAAATCGACGGTACGGCCCTGGCCATCGGTGAGGCGGCCGTCATCGAGCACCTGCAACAGGACGTTGAAGACGTCAGGATGCGCCTTCTCGATCTCGTCGAACAGCACCACCTGATAGGGCCGGCGCCGCACCGCTTCGGTGAGCGCGCCGCCCTCGTCATAGCCGACATAGCCGGGAGGCGCACCGATCAGCCGCGAGACCGAGTGCTTCTCCATGTACTCGGACATGTCGAGGCGGACCATCGCGGTCTCGTCGTTGAACAGATACTCCGCGAGCGCCTTGGTCAGCTCGGTCTTGCCGACGCCGGTCGGCCCCAGGAACATGAACGAGCCGGTCGGCCGGTTCGGGTCCTGCAGGCCCGCGCGCGAACGGCGCACGGCGGTCGCGACCGCACGCACGGCCTCGGCCTGGCCGACGACGCGCTGTCCGAGCTGCTCCTCCATCTTCAGGAGCTTCTCCTTCTCGCCTTCCAGCATCTTGTCGACGGGCACGCCGGTCCAGCGCGAGACCACCTGCGCGATGTGGTTGGCGGTGACCGCCTCCTCCATCATATCGCCAGAGCCTTCACGCGCCTCGATATCGGCGAGCTGCTTCTCAAGCTGCGGGATCCGGCCATAGGCCAGCTCGCCGGCCTTCTGGAATTCGCCGCGCCGCTGTGCGTCGGCGAGATCGACGCGCAGCGCGTCCAGCTCTGACTTCAGCTTCTGGGCGTTGGAGAGCTTGTTCTTCTCCGCGCTCCAGCGCGACGTCAGGGCCGCGGATTTCTCTTCGAGCTCGCTGAGCTCCTTCTGAAGCCCCTCGAGACGGGTCTTGGAGCCGAGATCGCTCTCCTTCTTGAGAGCTTCCTGCTCGATCTTGAGCCGGATGATCTCGCGGTCGAGCGAATCCAGCTCTTCGGGCTTGGAATCGACCTGCATCTTCAGCCGCGCAGCCGCCTCGTCCATGAGGTCGATCGCCTTGTCCGGCAGGAAGCGGTCGGTGATGTAGCGGTTGGACAGCGTCGTCGCCGCCACGAGCGCGGAATCGGTGATCCGCACGCCGTGGTGCTGCTCGTACTTGTCTTTCAACCCGCGGAGGATCGAGATGGTGTCCTCGACGGAAGGCTCGCTCACGAAGATCGGCTGGAAGCGCCGCGCCAGCGCCGCATCCTTCTCGACGTGCTTGCGGTACTCGTCGAGCGTGGTGGCGCCGATGCAGTGCAGCTCGCCGCGCGCGAGCGCGGGCTTGAGCAGGTTGGATGCGTCCATCGCGCCGTCGCCCTTGCCGGCGCCGATCAGCGTATGCATCTCGTCGATGAACAGGATGAAATTGCCCTCGCTCGCGGTGACTTCCTGGAGCACGGCCTTCAGCCGCTCCTCGAACTCGCCGCGATATTTCGCACCCGCAATCAATGAGCCCAGGTCGAGCGACAGCAGTTTCTTGTCCTGGAGGGTCTCGGGCACGTCGCCGTTGACGATGCGCAGCGCGAGGCCCTCGGCGATGGCGGTCTTGCCGACGCCGGGCTCACCGATCAGCACGGGATTATTCTTGGTCCGGCGCGAGAGCACCTGGATGGTGCGGCGGATCTCCTCGTCGCGGCCGATGACCGGGTCGAGCTTGCCGTCGCGCGCAGCCTGGGTCAGGTCGCGGGCATATTTCTTCAGCGCGTCATAGGCGTTCTCGGCGGTCGCCGAGTCCGCCGTGCGGCCCTTGCGCAGCGCCTCGATCGCGGCATTGAGATTTTGCGGGGTGACGCCGCCCTTGGCCAGGATCGCGCCGGCCTCGCTGGTCTTTTCCAGCGCGAGGCCGAGCAGCAGCCGCTCGACGGTGACAAAACTGTCGCCGGCCTTCTCGCCGGCCTTTTCGGCGGCATCGAAAGTGCGGGCGAGCTCGGGCGCCAGATAGATCTGGCCGGCGCCGCCGCCGGAGACCTTCGGCACCTTGTTGAGGGCGTCCTCGGTCGCCTTCAGGATGGCGCGGGAATTGCCGCCGGCGCGGTCGATCAGACCGGCAGCGAGGCCCTCATTGTCGTCCAGCAGAACTTTCAGGACGTGCAGGGTCGAAAACTGCTGATGCCCCTCGCGCACTGCAAGCGATTGCGCGGACTGGACGAAGCCCCTGGAGCGTTCGGTATATTTGTCGATGTTCATGTCTTTTCTTTCCCTCGGCCTGCCCCTGGAGCCCTCTAAGGCACTCCAAACGGCATCTTCATTGGGTTTCCGCTGGACGCGTTGACGTTCCTCAACCGGCAGCGGTCGTTAGCAGCCGGCGCTGGCGCCGGCCTGACCCAGATGTGGGAAGCTTGGCCTCGGATCGGAAGAGGCGCGTTCACAATTTCGTGCACGGGTCCGCCTGCTTGGCGTCAGCAGGTCGAATCCCTTAAGTAGCGACATGACAGCCAGCCAGACCGCCGAAATCGCCGGCCTTTACCGTTACCCGATCAAGGGCCTGACGCCGGAATCCCTGCCCCGGGCCCCCTTGCGGATCGGCCAGACCCTGCCCGCCGACCGCCGCTACGCCATCGAGAACGGACCGAGCGGCCTCGATCCGGAGGCGCCGGCCTGGAAGCCGAAAATCCAGTTCCTGATGCTGGCGCGCAATGAGCGGCTGGCGTCCCTCGACAGCCGGTTCGAGGACGCGACCAACCGCCTGACCATCCGCAAGGACGGCCAGATCGTCGCCAGCGGCGATCTGGAGACCGCCGCAGGGCGCACCGCCATCGAGGACTATTTCGCGGAGAATTTTCAGCCGGAGCTGAAGGGCCCGCCAAAAGTTCTGTCCGGCCGCGACCACAGCTTTTCCGACGTCGCCCGCAAGGTCGTGTCGATCATCAATCTCGACAGCGTCCGGGCGATCGAGACCATGCTCGGCGGCGCCGCAGTCAATCCGCTGCGCTTCCGCGCCAATCTCTACGCGAAGGGTTGGCCGGCCTGGTCCGAGCTCGACCTCGTCGGCGAGACGCTGGCGATCGGCGAGGCCCGGCTCAAGGTGGTCAAGCGCATCGTCCGCTGCCCGGCGGTCAACGTCGATCCCGAGACCGCGCAGCGCGATCTCGAGATACCGCCGACGCTCTCGCGCAATCTCGGCCACATGGATTGCGGCATCTATGCCGAGGTCATCGCCGACGGCGAGATCGGCGTCGGTGACGCGATCGCGGTGGAAGCGCCGAAGCTGGTGTGACGGGACGCCACCTCAACACACTCCGTCATTGCGAGGAGCGAAGCGACGAAGCAATCCAGAAAGTCTCCGCGGTGGGATTCTGGATTGCTTCGCTTCGCTCGCAATGACAAGTGTCAGTTCGGCATCACATACGCATAGATCCGGCCGCGCGAGACCGGTGCCTCGCGAACGCGATTGCCGTTGTTGCCGGAGATCATGATCGGATTGCCCTGCGCGTCCACGCCGGTGATGATGCCGACATGGCCGCCCCGGCGACCGCGCGACATGACCGCGATGGCGCCGACCTGCGGACCGGAGACACGCGTGCCGTAGCGCGCGAACGAGCTCGCCATGTCGGAGCCGGTGCCCTGATGGCCGGTGTGCTGCAGCACCATGTTCATGAAGCGCGCGCACCACAGGCTGCCGCGCCCGGTCGGATTGCCGCCGATATAACGGCGCGCCTCGGACACGAGGCCCGATCCGCCGCCGAAGCCGCCACCGCTATTGGCCATTCCAGGATTGGCCATGCCGCCGACATTGGCGTTCGGATTGTAGCTCGCCTGGGTGTCGGCGAAGCCGCTCGCCTGCAACTGCGCCGCGCCGCGCTCGAAGCGCGAGCTGCGGGCATGATGCCGATAATGACGGTAATGATGATGTCTGGCGTGGTGCACGTAAGCGTGCCGCTCTGCGCTATGACGATGATGCGGCCGCGCGGAGGCCGGAGAAACGAACGCGGCAACCGCCGCGAAGAAAATCGCCAGCGCGACAACACAACGCGACAGGCGAGACGCAAACAACTCCAACATACTTCATCCTTCTTGACACCCCACTTCCCCAATCGGCCCGTGCGATGGCCGGCATCCGTCTGGCCGTTAAGCCGCCGGATGTGGCGAGAAAAAGACGCCACGCCCGCGAATAGCTGCGATGATTTTGTGCCGGTGCTGGCTTGAGGCTGCCGCATTGCGGACAACAACGTTAACTGCAATTCTCCAAAGGCGGCTTGAAGAGAGGGAAACAGTTAATGCCCCACGCCACGACCAGGGACGACGTCCGCGTCTATTTCGAAGAAGCGGGTCAGGGAACGCCGATTATTTTTCTGCATGAGTTCGCGGCCGACTACACCAATTGGGAGCCGCAGATGCGCTACTTCTCGCGCGGCCATCGCTGCATCACCTATTCCGCGCGCGGCTACACGCCGTCGGACGTGCCTGATGGCGAGGTCTACACCTACAAGCATTTCTACACCGACGCGCTCGCGGTGCTCGATCATCTCAAGATCGAGCGCGCGCATCTCGTCGGCCTGTCGATGGGCGCCTATTCGTCACTCCAGATCGGGTTGAACTCGCCGCAGCGCGCGCTGTCGATGACGCTGGCCGGCGTGGGCTCAGGATCGGAGATCGAGAATCTCGACAACTGGCGCAAGCAGTGCCGCGCCAACGCCGAGCAGTTCGAGACGCTCGGCTCCGCCGAGGTCGCAAAGGTCACGCGCGAGGCGCCGAGCCGGATTCCCTTCCTGGTGAAAGATCCGCGCGGCCACGCCGATTTCTACGCCGCACTGGCGCGCCACGATGCCAAGGGCTCCGCGAACACGATGCGCGGCTTCCAGGGCGGCAGGCCATCGATTTACACGATGCCGGATGCCATTCGAGGTGTGGTAACGCCCGCGCTGATCATCTGCGGCGACGAAGACGATCCCTGCGTCGGGGCAAGCCTGTTCCTGAAGAAGCACCTGCCCGCGGCGGGCCTCGCGATGTTTCCGAAATCAGGCCACGTGCTCAATCTCGAAGAACCCGCACTGTTCAACGAGAGCGTGGAGCGGTTCGTGACGCTGGTGGAAGCCGGGCGCTGGCCGGTGCGCGATCCGCGGTCGCTGGCGGCGCATTAGACTGCCAGTCGCTGTCATTCCGGGATGCGCCGACAGGCGCAGGCCCGGAATGACGGCAACTACTTCCCCTGCCCGCGCGTGAGCAGAAACACGCCCTGCTCGCCGAACATGTTCCACACCCACCACGGCAATCGCAGCCGCAATGGACGGCCGTAGAGATCCAGCGCCTCGGCGCGCTCCATCTTGACGTGGATCGCGTCGCAGAGCTCGACGAAATCCTTGATGGTGCAGAAATGGATGTTGGCGGTGTCGTACCAGGTCGCCGGCAGATTCTCGGTGCGCGGCATGTGGCCGCCGACCAGGAGCTGGAGCCGCATCTTCCAGAAGCCGA
Organism: Bradyrhizobium sp. 61; assembly: GCF_023073075.1. Lineage (NCBI taxonomy): Bacteria > Pseudomonadati > Pseudomonadota > Alphaproteobacteria > Hyphomicrobiales > Nitrobacteraceae > Bradyrhizobium > Bradyrhizobium sp. 61. The sequence goes on from NZ_JADPIU010000075.1 coordinate 10,525, forward strand.
AATTCGGGAACGACACGATGGCGCGGCGGCCGATGCGCAGCAGATTCTCCAGCACGACCCGCGGCTGCCGCGTCGCCTGCAGCGTCTGCGACAGGATAACGTAATCGAAGGCGTCGTCGGGATAATTGACGAGATCGGTGTCGGCATCGCCCTGCACCACCGCGAGGCCCTTGGCGACGCAACGGTTGACGCCCTCGCGCGACAGCTCGATGCCGCGCCCGTCGATGCCGCGGGTCTCCAGAAGCTGGAGCAAATCGCCCTCGCCGCAGCCGACGTCGAGCACTTTCGAGCCGGGCTTGACCATCTCGGCGACCAGCAGATGATCGGCGCGAAACTGGCCTGACTGCTCCGTCGCAACGCCGCCCAGCGGCAGCACTTCCTGCACAGACATCGCTAGCCGTCCTTGTCAGTCAATCCTGGCGGTGAGCCCGCGCGCCTTCCCTGCCGATTGCAGGAAGGCACGGGCGATATCGAAGAATTCAGGCACGTCGAGCAGGAAGGCGTCATGGCCGCGATCGGTCTCGATCTCGGCGAACGACACCCGCGCGCTCGACGCGTTCAGCGCATGCACCAGTGCGCGCGATTCCGAGGTCGGGAACAGCCAGTCGCTGGTGAAGGAGACCACGCAGAAGCGCGTCTCGATGCCCGCGAACGCTTTCGCCAGCACGCCGCCGTGATCGCCGGCGATGTCGAAATAGTCCATCGCACGGGTCAGATAGAGATAGGAGTTGGCGTCGAACCGCTCGACGAAGGACGAGCCCTGGTAGCGCAGATAGCTCTCGACCTGGAAATCGGCGTCGAACGAGAAGGTCGGCAGCTCGCGGTCCTGCATGCGGCGGCCGAACTTGCGATGCAGCGCGGCGTCGGAGAGATAGGTGATGTGCGCGGCCATCCGTGCCACCGCAAGTCCGCGATGCGGATGGATGCCCTGATCCGTGTAGCGGCCGTTGTGCCAGTCGGGATCGGCCATCACCGCCTGGCGGCCGAGCTCGTGGAAAGCGATGTTCTGCGCCGAGTGCCGCGTCGCGCAGGCAATCGCCAGCGCGGAGTACACGCGCTTGGGATAGGCCGCGGTCCATTGCAGCACCTGCATGCCGCCCATCGAGCCGCCGACCACCGCGAACAACGTGTCGATGCCGAGCCGGTCGATCAGCATCGCCTGCGCGCGCACCATGTCGGGAATGGTGATGACGGGAAAATCCAGGCCCCACACCTTGCCGGTCGCGGGATTGATCGAGGCCGGCCCGGTCGAGCCCATGCAGCCGCCGATCACGTTGGCGCAAATGATGAAGTAGTGCTGAGGATCAAGAGGTCGGCCGGGACCGACCAGCGTCTCCCACCAACCCGACTTGCCGGTGACGGGATGCACGTTGGCGACATGCTGATCGCCGGTCAGCGCATGGCAGATCAGCACCGCGTTGGAGCTATCGGCGTTGAGCTCGCCATAGGTCTGGTAGGCGATCTGGAACGGGGTGAGATCGATGCCGCAATCGAGCCGCAGCGGCTGCTCGGCGCCGAACTGCGCGACCTGCGAATTCGGATGATCCGCCTCATGCGACCGGTCGTCGGCGCTGATCGCGGGACTCGGCACGGGCTTCACGCCAACCATCATCGACCTCGTTTGCGACACCCGTCAGGCTGCCGCTGGAATCAGGCCATGAAAAACCCGGCCTGAACGATAGGTTCGGCCGGGATCTGAAGCGTCCCCGGCCTGTTTAGCGAGTTTTTTAACGTGGCTGCAAGCCGGCCGGCTCAAATGACCACGGAACGGGCAAAAGCTACTGTCTTGGGCGGTTTTCGTCAAGTCATGGTCCCGATTAGCCAAATTCATCCCTGAAAGGCCGGCCGAAAAGGCCCGGTTTCCCTTTGCATTTCTCTTTGCTTTCGCCGCGCCGACTGCCTAATCAGGACGTCGATCGCAGCGGATCCGGCCTTGCCGATGGGCCTTGGCCGACCCGCATTGGAACGCCTCTCACCAGCATCTCGCAGATATGTCCCAACGTCCGCCCGCGCCACCATCGCTCCAGGAATTGCGCAAGGAGATCGACGCGATCGACGAGGGCATGCATCGTCTCCTGATGCAGCGCGGCGACATCATCGACCGCCTGATCCAGGTGAAGCAGACCCAGGAGGTCGGCTCGGCGTTCCGCCCGGCGCGCGAGGCCGCCATGATGCGTGACATCGTGCAGCGTCATCGCGGCATCCTGCCGCTCGACACGGTCGAGAGCATCTGGCGCGTCATCATCTCGACGTTCACTTACGTCCAAGCGCCGTTCTCCGTCCATGCCGACATCTCGGTGAGCGAGCCGGCGATGCGCGATTCCGTGCGCTTCCATTTCGGCTTCACGGTGCCTTACGTCGCGCATTTCAGCGCGCAGGCCGCGGTCGAAGCGGTGGCGAAGTCCAAGGGCGATCTGGCGCTGGTCTCGGCGACCTCGAGCCGCACGCCATGGTGGCTGGAGCTGGAAGCGGACGGCGCGCCGAAGATCATCGCGCGGATGCCCTTCGTCGAGCGCGCCGACCATCCGGCCGCACTGCCGGTGTTCGCGATCTCGCGCGTCGCCGACAGCGCCGTGGTGACGGAGGTCGAGACCTTCAGCGTGCGCGTGTCCGGGTGGAACGCCGAGGTCGCCCGCGCCCTGTCGCCGCTCGCCGAGATCGTGGCAGTGCCCGATACCGCCTTCGACGGCGCAGCGCTGCTGGTCTCGGTCACGAGCGCGACCAGCATCGACAAGATCAAGGCTGCCCTGATCGAAGCGGGGGCCTCGGTGCGCTCCACGGCCCTCGTCGGCAGCCACGCAACGCGCTATACGGTGCCCTCGACCGGGTCGAAATCGTAGATCGCGAACCGCCTAAAGCTACTTCCGGAGTTGAAGATGTCCCGCCCCGTGCCGAATCCCGGCATTCTCGATATTGCGCCCTACACGCCCGGCAAGAGCCCGGTGGCTGAGCCGGGCCGCAAGGTGTTCAAGCTCTCGGCCAACGAGACGCCGTTCGGGCCCTCGCCCAAGGCGATCGAGGCGTTCAGGAACGTGGCGGCGCATCTGGAAGACTATCCGGAAGGAACCTCGCGCGTGCTGCGCGAAGCGATCGGCCGTTCTTTCGGGCTCGACCCCAACCGCATCATCTGCGGCGCCGGCTCGGACGAGATTCTCAATCTGCTCGCCCACACCTATCTCAGCCACGGCGACGAGGCGATCTCGACCACGCACGGCTTCCTGGTCTACCCGATCGCGACCATGGCGGTCGGCGCCAAGAACGTGGTCGCGCAGGAGACCAACCTCACCTGCAATGTCGACGCCATCCTCAAGGCGGTGACGCCGAAGACAAAGCTGGTCTGGCTCGCCAATCCCAACAATCCGACCGGCACCTATGTGCCGTTCGACGAGGTCAAGCGGCTGCGCGCCGGCCTGCCGTCGCACGTGCTGCTGGTGCTCGATGCCGCCTATTCCGATTACGTCTCGCGCAACGACTACGAGATGGGGATCGAGCTCGTCGCCACCACCGAGAACACCGTGGTGACGCACACCTTCTCCAAGATCCACGGCCTCGCCGCGCTGCGCGTCGGCTGGATGTTCGGTCCCGAGCACATCATCGACGCGGTCAACCGCATCCGCGGTCCCTTCAACGTGTCGACGCCGGCGATGTATGCCGCGGTCGCCGCGATCGAGGACACCGCGCACCAGGCGATGTCGAAGCAGTTCACCGAGACCTGGCGCAACTGGCTCTCCGAGGAGATCGGCAAGCTCGGACTGAAGGTGACGCCGGGCGTCGCCAATTTCGTGCTGATCCACTTCCCGGAAAATGGCAAGACCGCGGACGAGGCCGACGCATATCTTACCAAGCGCGGGCTGGTGTTGCGCGCGCTGAAGAACTACCGCCTGCCGCATGCGCTGCGCATGACCATCGGCACCGAGGAGGCCAACCGCCTCGTCGTCGAGGGCCTGCGCGACTTCATGGCCGGCAAATGAGCATCACACCGCACTTCCAGCGCGTTGCGCTGATCGGCTTCGGCCTGATCGGCGGCTCGATCGCGCGCGCTGCGAAGCTCCAGGGCTTGGCCTCCGAGATCGTCACCACCGCGCGGTCGGAGAAGACGCGCGCGCGGGTGCTGGAGCTCGGCATCGTCGACCAGGTCGTGGCGACCAATGCGGAAGCGGTGAAGGATGCCGATCTCGTCATCCTCTGCATTCCCGTCGGCGCCTGCGGGCCAGTGGCGCAGGAGATCGCTGCACATCTCAAGCCGGGCGCGATCGTCTCCGACGTCGGCTCGGTCAAGGGTGCGATCGTCAGGGACATGGCGCCGCACCTGCCGAAGACCATTCATTTCGTGCCCGCGCATCCCGTCGCCGGCACCGAGCATTCGGGTCCCGATTCCGGTTTCGCCGAGCTCTTCATCAACCGCTGGTGCATCCTGACGCCGCCGGAAGGCGTCGATGCGGCGGCCACCGATCGTCTGCGCACGTTCTGGGCGGCGATGGGCGCCAAGGTCGAGATCATGACGCCGGATCATCATGATCTCGTGCTCGCGATCACCAGCCATCTGCCGCATCTGATCGCCTACACCATCGTCGGCACCGCCGACGAGCTGGCGCAGGTGACGGAGTCCGAGGTGATCAAGTTCTCGGCCGGCGGCTTCCGCGATTTCACCCGCATCGCCGCGTCCGACCCGACGATGTGGCGCGACGTCTTCCTCGCCAACAAGGAAGCCGTGCTGGAGATGCTCGGCACCTTCACCGAGGATCTCGCCAAGCTCACCCGCGCGATCCGGCGCGGCGACGGCGAGGCGCTGTTCGACCACTTCACGCGCACGCGCGCCATCCGCCGCGGCATCGTCGAGATCGGCCAGGATTCGGCGGCGCCGGATTTCGGCCGGCCGCATGCGGCGTTGAAGAAGCCGTAGTCCTTCGCGCGACGACTTCGCTGCCAGTTCCTTATCCTGAGGAGCGCGGAACGCGCGTCTCGAAGGATGAAGGCCCGGGCTGGTGGCCTCGCCCTTCGAGACGCCGCGCGAAGAGCGCGGCTCCTCAGGGTGAGGGTTAGACATTCTCGTGCGCGGCTCCATCAATCCGTGAGCGGACGCGTCGCCAAATCAATACAGCGGCGGGATCTGCCCGACCTTGACTGGGCCGAGCAGCACGGCGCCGTCGACGAACTTCAGCGGGAAACTCCTCGCCTTCTTGCCCTCAAGCGTGCTCTCGGTGCCGATCGAATTGATGCCGGCCGCAACGCCGGCATTGGCGTTCTGCTTGATGACCTTGCCGAGGCCGGGAACGGCGCGGTCGAGTGCGCCGAACAGATTGTTGAGGTCCTGCGACTTCACGCCGGGCGCAACGCGGTCGAGGGTTGCCTGCGGCACCCCCTCCTCCAGCATCTTGTCGATGCCGAGCGCCGGGATCACGCGCTCGAGGCCGGTCACGGTCATCTGCAATTCGCCGTCGAGTCGGCCATTGGCCGAGAGGCCGAGCGTGCCGGCCGCAACCGCGATCATCTCGCCCTGCTGGACGCGCGACTGCACGATCTCGATGTGACCGCCGGCGGCCTGGATCTCGCGGAAGCGTTGCGGCCACGGCTTTGGGGTGAGGTCGGAGAGGCCCGTGATCTTCGCACGCGTGTCCGCCTCGAACGGCTCGGCGAGCAAGGGATGAACACCCTGGATGCTGCCCTGCGCGACGTGCAGCACGGTCTCGATCACAGGATGATCCGACCGCGACCCGTCTGCGAGGCGACCGTGCAGCTCGACCTGCTTGGCGCGCGCGAGCGGCACCTGCACGCTGCCGTCGAGACGATTGATGACGGGATCGTCGAACACGATGGAGGCGCGATCCGGCACCGCCGGCAGGCCGAACACGCTGCTGCGGCCCTTGCTCCAATTCACCACGAAGGTGTTTTGCGTGACGCCGTCGGTGAGCGTCGCCGGCGCGGAGAATTCGGCGATGACGCGCTTGGGATCGTAGACCTGGGCGACGACCAGGATGTTGTCGAGCTTCGCCGTGAACGGCGTCTTGCTGGCGTTCTGCGACACCAGGGCGACGCTGGCGCCGGAGCACTGGACCTCGAAGCGGAACGGGAAGCCGGCGATCGAGCGCTTGGCGCAATCGTAGATGCGGCCGGACTTGGCCTCCTGCGCCCGCCAGGCGTCTGCGGCGATTTCGGCCTGCGAGGCCGCATAGAACCAGAAACAGCTCCACGCGACGGCGAGGATCAGGAGGATAATGGGGGCGATGAAAAGGCCCCAACGGGGGCGGCGGCCTGTGGCAACGGTCATATCTGACATGCGGCGACCCTTTGACCCCAGATTTTGTCAAATGTAAGCGGGGTTCGGCCGCGCCGAAAGGCCGAGAATTCGCTTCGCTTGGGGGCGTCGTTCTGGTAGCCGTGCCCGAAATGTCGGAAATGACCCTCCCCTCCGTCACCACAGCCAAGGGCGACCTCTGGGTGTTCGGCTATGGCTCGCTGATGTGGCGGCCGGGCTTCGAATTCAGGGAACGCGTCCCGGCGCGGCTGGTCGGCGAGCACCGCGCGCTCTGCGTCTATTCCTTCGTGCATCGCGGCACGCCGGAGCAGCCTGGCCTGGTGCTCGGGCTCGACCGCGGCGGCGCCTGCCGCGGCATTGCTTTTCGCGTCGCCGAGAAGGACCGCGCCGACGTCGTCGCCTATCTGCGGGCGCGCGAGCAGGTCACGTCCGTCTATCGCGAGGTGATGCGCTCGGTGTGGCTTGAGAACGATGCGCGACAGCGCGTCTCCGCGCTCGCCTATGTCGTCGATCGCGGCCACGTCCAATATGCCGGCCGGCTGTCGCTCGCCGACCAGCATCGCCATGTCGTCCAGGGCCATGGCCAGTCCGGCGCCAACCGCGACTACGTGACGGCAACGGTGAAGGCGATCGAGGCCGAAGGTTTTCGCGACACGCAATTGCATCAGCTCGCGACCATGCTGCATGGTGATGCGCATTCGCTGCACGCGCCGGCTCCCGCAGAAGATCGAGAGAACCGCTAGCTCTGCGACGGCGCGTAGCTCGGCGACGAGCCGATCAACTGCTCCTGCTCTTTCCGGCCCGCTTCGACGAGGCGGCCGGTCGCGTCTTCGATGGCGGTTTGCACGCGCGAGAGAAACTCGTCTTTCGGCAGGCCTGATGGCAGTGGATCGAGGAACTCGACCACCAGCGTGCCGGGATAGCGCATGAAGGTGCGGCGCGGCCAGAACAGGCCGGAATTGAGCGCGATCGGCAGGCACCGCACGCCGCAGGACGAATAGATCTGCGCAAAGCCGGTCTTGTAATCGGGCGCGGCGCCGGGCGCCCGGCGTGTGCCTTCCGGAAAGATCACGAGCTGTCCGCCACCGCGCACCGCGTCGCGCGCCCGCCGCGTCATGTCCAGCAGCGCCTTCACGCCGGCCTTGCGGTCGATCGCGATCATTCCGGTCTTGACCAGGAACTGGCCGAACACCGGGATCTGCATGAGCTGCCGCTTGAGGATGAAGATCGGATGGTTGAAGAAGCCCGGCAGCACGAACGTCTCCCAGAACGACTGATGCTTCGCCGCGATCACCAGCGGCCCTGCCGGGATCTTCTCCTGCCCACGGAATTCGACCTTGATGTTGCAGATCACGCGCAACAGGAACAGCGTCGCCTTCGCCCACCATTGCGCAACCGTCAGCATGGCGCGCGGCGGCAATGCGAAGGTCGGCAGCGCCACGATCGCGAGGCACACCAGCACGGCGTAGAACAGCACGTTGAACAGGAGCGAGCGCAGGAAAATCAAAAACATCGATGGTCCGATCAATTGGCCTGTGCCGTGGCGGGCCGCTTCGGCGCCACGCCTGCAGGCTGCTCCGACATCTCGGGCGAAAGGTCAATCCCGAAATCCTCCAGCCGCACCCTCAGCTCGGCGGCGATGTATTTGACGTATTCGGACAGGAGCAGCCGCAAGGTGGAGGCCGAGGTCCACCACGGCTCCTCACGCCATTTTTCGCCGACCACAGCGAACGGGATCAGCGTGGTTTCCGGCATCGCGTGCGAGAACTCCACCAGCGCGCGCGGCATGTGATAGTTCGAGGTGACGACGATCAGCGATCTGAAGCCGCGCCCCTCGGCCCAGCGCCGCGCTTCCGCCGCGTTGCCGCGGGTCGAGACCGCGGTGCGGTCGAGATCGACACAGCAATGCATGAAGGACTGGTTCTCCGGCAGCGTCCGGGAGATGTCACTCGCCGTCGAGGTCGGGTGCACGCCGGAGATCAGGAGCCGCTTGCCGTAGCCGGCCGCCAGGAGCTCCATCGCATCCGACACCCGCGAGGAGCCGCCGGTCAGCACCACGATGCCATCCGCCTTGCGGTCCGGCGCGATCTCCGCGCCGCGCAATTGCGACAGGAAGGCGATGAAGCCCGCCGCCGCGCCGACGAAGACGAACGCGATCGTCGATACCAATGCCGCGCGCAGCCAGCCGCGCGGCAATTTCGGCGATCGATCGTCGGTCGGCGAGGTCATATGATGTCGGTGATCCCTTCCCCGGATGATTTTAGGACGTTTTGAGGCGAAGTGGAGTCCGGTTTATCGGGCTCAATCGACATCATTCAGCGTCGCGAACAGCGTCTGGCGCGAGGCAACCGCGGTGATGGCGCCGATCAGCACCGCCTGCACGGCGAGCACGATGTAGCCCGACGGCCGCAGCGAGAAGGTGCCGAGCAGGGCTGCGAACTGGTCGCCGACGGGGGTCCCGGAAAACCAGCCGGCGATCGACTCGGAGAAGCCGAACACCAGCATGGCGGCGCCGCCGCCGATCACGCCGCCCTCCAGGCCCAGCCTGAGGAAGTGACGCAGGAAGCGGTTGGCGATGTACCGGTCGCCGGCACCGACGAAATGCAGGACCTCGACGATCGGTTGGTTCGCCGCCATGGCGCCGCGGGTCGCGAACGAGACCGAGATGATGGTCGCGATGATGACGAGGGCGAGGATGCCGATGCCGGCGAGCACGGTGGCGTTGGTCATCGAGCGCATCCGCTCGATCCAGGCGCGGTGATCGTCGACGCTGGCGCTCGGGGCGGCCTGGGTCACACGCGCGCGCAAGGCGCCGAGATCGAGCGGCGTGCCGGGCTGCACGCGCGCGATGATCATCCGCGGCACCGGCAAATCGTCCATCGACAGGCCGGTGCCGAGCCAGGGCTCGAGCAGCTTGCCGCTCTCGTCCTTGGTGAACGGCTTGACCTCGATGATGCCGGCCTGCGCGCGGATGGCCTCCGTCACTGCCGCGGTGTCGCGATCGAGATCGCGGCCGGTCTGCGGGCGGACCTGGATGGTGATTTCGCTTGCAACGTCCGACTGCCATTCCGCGGCGGAGGCACTGACGAGCAGCACCGTGCCCGTGGTCATCGAGGCGAGGAAGGTCATGATGGCGACGACGGCAACCAGCGCGCGGCCGTGGATCGAGGCGCGCGGCACGATCGGCGACATGTTGCGCGCCTTGGGCGGAAGCTGCGGACGCTCCTGTCCGAGATCGACCAGAACGCCGCGGTCGTCGGGCCTACTCATAGACGTGCAGCCGCCCCTGGTGCAGCACGAAGCGTCGCGCCTCGTACTGGTCCATGAGGCCGATGTCGTGGGTGGCGATGATGACGGCGGTGCCCGATTTGTTGAGCTCGATGAACAGCCGCAGCAGCCTGCGGCCGAGCGTCGGATCGACGCTGCCGGTCGGCTCGTCGGCGAGCAGGAGCTGCGGCCGCGAGATCACGGCGCGCGCGATCGCCGCGCGCTGCTTCTCGCCGCCGGACAGGATCGGCGGCAGCGCGTCCATGCGGTCACCGAGGCCGACCCAGCGCAACAGGTCGATCACCTCCTTGCGGTAGCTCGACTCGCTGCGGCCCATGACGCGGAACGGCAAGGCGACGTTCTCATAGGTCGTCATGTGGTCGAGCAGGCGGAAGTCCTGGAGCACGATGCCGATACGCTTGCGCAAATCCGCGATCTCGTCCTTGCCGAGCTGCGAGATGTCGTGGCCGAACAGGTTGACGAGGCCGCGCGTCGGCCGGTGCGACAGGAACAACAGACGCAGCAGCGAGGTCTTGCCGGCGCCGGACGGGCCGGTGAGAAACTGGAAGGAATGCGCCGGAATCTCGAAACTGAGGTCGCGCAGAATCTCCGGCCCCAGACCGTAACGCAATCCGACATTTTCGAACCGAACCAAGCTCAGCTCCGTTCGAGAGGGGGCGCGGGCCGCGCTGCTGCGCTCCGCCACACGCGATCAACGGGTTTTGCGACCGTTATGGTTTCCGGTTCGTTAACGGTCGCTCTGTAGCATCTGGGATGCCCGGTTCTCCGCGACCGGAGCATCGTCAAGACCAGTCCGTGCATCAAGGCTCGTGTCCATGCATATCGTCTGCCCCCATTGTACGACATCCTACGCCATCAAGCCCGCGAGCCTGGGGGCGAACGGACGAACGGTCCGCTGCTCCCGCTGCAAGGAGACCTGGGTCGCCTACGCCGAGGATGCCATCGAGGAGGCGTCCGTCCCGGCCATGGCGGCGGCCAGCCAGGCCGACGACCAGTCCGACCTCGCCGAGCAGTGGAACTCCTACGCCAGGGACGACGGCGCCGCGGACACGCCGGTCGTCGACAGCCCCTCGATCGCCAGCGACTGGCCGGCCGAGGACGCCCAGGCGACCGAGGACGAATGGTCAGCGGCGGCCCGCGCCGCCGAGGATGACGTCGTCGGCGCGCAGCACCAGTCCTGGTTCCGCGGCCTGTTCGGCCGCCGCGGGGCACGGGTGAGGCGCCAGGCCCCCACCGAGGCTCCGCGAAAATCCCATTTCGGCCTGCCGACCGCCTGCGCCGCCATGGGCGCGCTGGTGCTGGCGCTGGTCATCTGGCGCGGCGACATGGTCCGGCTGCTGCCGCAGACGGCGGCGTTCTACAAGATGGTCGGACTCGAAGTTAATTTGCGCGGGCTCGCGTTCAAGGACGTCAAGCTCTCCAGCGAGACCGTGGACGGTAAGCAGGTGCTGGTGATCGAGGGCGTGATCGTGGGCCAAAGCAAGAAGCCGCTCGATATCCCGCGGCTGCGCTTCGCGGTGCGCGACGCGCAGGGAGCGGAAATCTACGCCTGGAACACCGTGCTGGAGCAGACCGTGCTGCAGCCGGGTGAGCGCGCCTTCTTCCGCTCGCGCCTGGCCTCGCCGCCGCCCGAAGGCCGCAATATCGACGTTCGCTTCTTCAACCGGCGCGACATTGCCGGCGGCAGCGTGTAATCGATTTTGCATATCCCGCACGGGAGGCTGGTCCCAAGATTGGTCTCAAGGTTGGTCTCATGCCGAAAATCCTGATCGCCGACGACGAGGATTCGATGCGCCAGCTGGTGGCGCGCGCCATCGCCATGGACGGCCACGAGACCGTCACCGCGCAGGACGGCGCCGAGGCGCTGGAAATCCTGACCCGCGAGAACGGCGCGTTCGATCTCCTGCTCACCGATATCCAGATGCCGGTGATGGACGGCATCGCGCTGGCGCTCTCCGCCGCGCGCGATTTCCCTGACCTGACCATTTTGCTGATGACCGGCTTTGCCGACCAGCGCGAGCGCGCCTCGAATTTGAATGCGCTGGTGCATGACGTCGTGACCAAGCCGTTCTCGGTGGCCGACATCCGTACGGCGGTCGCGGACGCGCTGGCAGCGAAGAAGGCGTAGGGGGCGGCGTATTCCGCTGTCATGCCCCGGTCTTGACCGGGGCATCCAGTACGCCGCGGCCTCTCATTCAATCACAACCGTCTCTGGAATACTGGATCGCCCGCCTGCGCGGGCGATGACACCGAGTGTGACGTCAAAAATCCTTCAGCAGACGCTCGAGGTAATCGAGCTCGATCTGCGGACGCGCGGGATCGCTCAGGCGGCGGCGGAGCTCTTCGAGGATGCGGCGCGCGCGCTGGGCATCGATCTCGCCGGGAATCTTGACCGTGTAGTCGTCGCTGTATTCCTTGCCGCGCAGCGGCCGGCCCAGCGGGTCGGTCCGTTCGCCGCCGCTCTGCTGGCGGCCGACGGCCTGACCGGGGCCGTCACCATCGCCCGGATCCTGGCCTTCGCCGTTCTGCTGCCCGCCGAGCGCGTCGGCGAGATCCTGCATGCCCTTGCGCAGGGCGTCGATGGCCTTGCCCTGCGATGCCGTCGCACCGTCGGCATCGCCTTCGCCGATCTGATTGCCGGCATCTCCCATGGCGTTCTCGGCGGCGTCGAAGCCGTCATCGCCATCCTGGTCGCCGTCCTGACCCTGACCTTGGCCCTGCTGACCTTGTTGGCCCTGCTGCCCCGGCTGTTTCTGCCCGCGCTGGCCTTTCTGGCCATCCTGCTGCAAGCCCATCTCGGCGAGCTTCTTCTTGAGGGCCTCCAGCCGCTTCTTCAGTTGCTCCTGCCGGCCCTGCGTATCCTGCGACCCTTCGCGCGACGCCGAGGGATCGTTCGGATCGGGATAGAGATATTTCTCCATGTCCCGGATCGCCCGGGACTGCTGGCCAATGCTCTCGTCCGAGTTCTTGTCCTTCAGGTTGTCGGCGGATTGCTTCATCGACCGCTCGGCGCTGTCGAGCAGTGCATCCAGACTCTTCTGGTCGGCGCGCGACGACTGGGCGAGGCCAATCGAAGCCGTGGAACAGGACAGCATAAGCACGAGACAAGCCGTGGCGAGCCTTCCGCGCGCGACCTTGCCGTTCTGCCAGATTGAGGTGTGTTTCATGAGCTATCTCGCTCCCTGGGATTCACGCCAGGTCCTGAGCTCTTCGCGCAAGGCGTCCTGCTGCCTTGCCAGGTCCTCCAGCTGATCGCTGGTCGCGCCGCGCGTCTTCTGCCGCAGCTCTCTCGATTTGCGCAGGATCTCCGCGACCTTGGGCGGCAGAGGCTTGGTACGTTGGCCGCGTTTGGAATCCTTGCTCTGCCGGTCGGTTTCGTCGCGAAGCGCGTTCTGCTCCCGAAGCAGATCGTTCAGCTCGCGCGCAATCTCGTCCATCTCTTTCTGCTCGGCGCTGGGCGGCCCCGGAGGATTTTCCAGCGCGCGGGCCAGGCGGTCCAGCTCGCGCGCCGCCGCTTCGCGGTTGCCGCGCTGGATCAGCCGCTCGATGCGCTTCATCTGGTCGTCGAGGCCGATGGCCGGCCGCGCCAGCGGATTGCTGCGCATCTGCTGCGCGTACTGGCGCATGTAGTTGTCGAGCGCGGTCCGCAGATTGTCCATGAGCTTCTTGAGCTCTTCGTCGCTGGCGCCGCGCTGAAGCGCCTGCTTAAGCGCGTCCTGCGCCGCGCGCAGCGCCTTGGCGACGTCGCTGATGTTGCCGTCCTCGATCGTCACCGCAAGCGCCCACAGGCTCGCCACGACCTCACGCAGGGAATCGTCGGTGCGCGCCGCCTCGAGCTGGCGTGCGACGCTATGCAGGCCGAGATATTGCCCGGCTTCCGGCGTGAACATCTCGGGCGCGATCATCAGCGCGTCGAGCGCGGCGTAGACGTCGGAATTCTTGTTGGCGTCGAGCGCCAGGATGCGGCGCTGCTCGATCAGCGCGCGGGCGAGCGGCTTGGTGAACAGCCGGCCCGGCAAGCGCATGTTGAAGGGCTCGCTCTTCGCCTCGTTGCCGGCCTCGTCCTTGGCGGTGAGCGTCAGCGTCACGTCCGCACCGGAATAAGGATCCTCGCTGAGGTCCTTCACGGTCTGGCCGACGCCGTTGCGGGTCCGCGCATTGGGCAGGGTCAGCGCGAATTGCGGCGGCTGGAACAGCGGCCGCGCGGCCTTGCCGTCCGCGTCCTTGGTTCCGTCCTTGTCTTCGGTTGCGCGCGGAACGAATTGCGCGGCGGCGCCCGTGACGCCGTAATCGTCCTCGATCTTGTAGGAGAGCTGCAACGCGCCGTAGGCCTGACGCTCGGGATCCTTGGCGAGCGCGATCGTCGGCGCGCGGTCCGGCGTCGCCGCGAAGGCCCATTGCGGCTGGCCGGAAGGTGCGCGGACATGCGCAGTGCCGTCGCCGGTGATAGTAAAATGCTTCTCGTTGGTGCCCTTCGGCGCGGCCTCGGTGGGCGCGACCTCCTTGAGGCCGCCGGAGGTGACGACATCGAGGCTGCTACCGGAGGAGCGCACGATCAGGGTCGAGCCGGCCGGAACGGCGAGTGGGCCGCTCGCAGGCAGCGCTGCGGCCTCCTTGTTGGCGGCCGACAGGATGACCGGCGGCTTGCCGGTGTAGAGCGGCGGGGTGATCCAGGCATCGACGCGGACGTTGGTCGGCGCCAGCACGCCGTTCCAGTCGAACGCGGCACCTAACCGCATCGCGCGCTCGTCGCCGGCGGCGAAGAAGGTCGCGACCAGCATCACCATGACCAGCGCGCGCAGCGCCCAGGGATCGTGCAGGGCGAGGCGAGGATGCGGCAAGCCGGCACGGATGCGCTTGAGCGAAGCCAGCGTGCGCTCGCGCTGCGCCTGCCACAGCGCCAGCGCAACCGGGTCTTTCGAGCTCAGCGTGTCCGTCAGCGTCGTCGCCGGGCGGTGACGGATACCGGAGCCACGGTCGAGCCGGCTCAGAGCCTCGTCGCGGCTCGGCCAGCGGAAACGAAGCAGCGGGACCAGAGCGGCGATTGCGATGCCGGCAAAAGCCACGAGACCGATGGCACGGATGACGGACGGCAACGCCAGCCAGAGGCCGGCCCACGACACCACCAGGAACAGGCCGACGACAGTCAGCACCCGCGCCAGATGTGGCCAGGCACGTTCCCACGCGATGGCATAAATAGCCCGATCGAGGGCCTGCGCCAGCTTCAGCCGCGACAGAGCGTCGCCATCGCGGATCGGGTCTGACGGGTCGGGGGTGACGCCGTTCAATCAATTCTCCAGGTTGCCCGGTAGAGAAGCGTATCACAACGGCAGCACTGAGGCATCCGTTCCGGTACGGGAGAGACCCCTTTTCCCGCATAACACGAGGACGTGACTGGCCGGGCGCAACCCCGTAATTTCCACGCGCCATTCCCAAGGGAAACGCAAGGGAAATAGAGGGAACGCCATGGACAAGAAGATGCACGACAAGGGCCTGGAAGTCCGCAAAGCGGTGCTGGGCGAGGCCTATGTCAACAATGCCCTGAAGAACGTCGACGATTTCAACCGTCCGTTCCAGGAGATGCTCAACGAATATTGCTGGGGCACCGTGTGGGGCCGCGAGGAACTGCCGCGCAAGACCCGCAGCATGCTCAACATCGCCATGATCGCGATCCTCAACCGCCAGCACGAGTTTCGCGCGCATCTCAAGGGCGCGCTGACCAACGGCGTCTCCCGCGACGAGATCCGCGAGATCCTGATGCAGGTCGCGATCTATGGCGGGATGCCGGCCGCAGTCGACAGCTTTCGCATCGCGCGCGAGGTGTTCGCGGAGATTGACGGCAAGGCGTGAGGAAGGGCTTGAGGCCAACCTCTCTCCGACGTCGTCCCGGGGCGCGCGAAGCGCGAGCCCGGGACCCACAACCACAGGCAGATGTGGTTAGCGGGACTCGGAGTGACCGCTTTCGCGCAACAACTCCTCCCCGCGGATATGGGTCCCGGGCTCATCGCTTCGCGATGCCCCGGGACGACGAGCGTAAAATGTGACCCCGCTCTCACGCACAACAACAAACAAAGGAAACACCATGCACATCGGATTCATCGGCCTCGGAAACATGGGTTTCCCGATGGCGCGGCGGCTGATCGAGGCGGGGCACAAGCTCGTCGTGTTCGACACCCGCAAGGAGGCCGTCGACAAGCTCGTGGCGCGCGGGGCCACCGCTGCAGCCTCGCCGAAGGACGTCGCCGACCAGGTCGAGACGGTCATGGCGAGCCTGCCCTCGCTGCAGGCGTCGCTCGAGGTCGCCACGGGAGCGAACGGCGTGATCGAAGGGAGCCGCGCCAGGCGCTTCATCGATCTCTCCACCGTCGGCTCGACGATGGCGGCGAAGATCCACGGCCTGCTGGCAAAACGCGACATCGTGCAGATCGACTGCCCCGTCTCCGGCGGCGTCGGCGGCGCCGAGAAGGGCACGCTGGCGGTGATGGTCTCAGGGCCCAAAGCCGAGTTCGAGCTGCTCAAGCCCGCGCTCGACGTGATCGGAAAAGTGTTCTTCATCGGCGAGAAGCCGGGCGCGGCGCAGACCATGAAGCTCGCCAACAATTTCCTGTCGGCGACCGCGATCGTGGCAACCTCGGAAGCGGTGGTGATGGGCGTCAAGGCGGGGCTCGATCCCGCCGTGATGATCGACGTCATCAATGCCGGCTCTGGCATGAACACCGCGAGCCGCGACAAGTTTCCGCGCTCGGTGCTGCCGCGGACGTTCGACTTCGGCTTCGCCACCGGATTGATGGTGAAGGACGTGCGGCTGGCGCTGGAGGAGATGAAGCAGCTCGGCCTGTCGATGGAGGTCGCCGACGCGGTCGGACGACTATGGGAGACCGTGATCAGCGCGGAAGGCGCCGAGTCCGACTTCACCGCGGCGATCAAGCCGATCGAGAAGAAGGCGGGAGTTGTGGTCGGCGGAACGAAGGGTGGATTGGCCGGGAAGTAGCCGCCCCGCACGCTCGTCGTCCCGGGGCGTGCGAAGCGCGAGCCCGGGACCCATAACCACAGGCGGATGTGGTTACGGGGACTCGGAGTTACAGCTCAGGCAACAACTACACCCTGTGGTTATGGGTCCCCGCCCCCCGTGCGCAATTGCGCACTAGGCGGGGACGACAGCGAGGATGAGGCGCGGCCTTACCGCCCCTCAATCCCTCACAGCCACGGCGCCGGCGTGTCCATCGCGATCAGCTGCTCGACCTCGATGCGCGGGCGCACCACGGCGTATTGATCGCCCTTCACCAGCACTTCCGGCACCAGCGCCCGCGTGTTGTAGGTGCCGGCCTGCACCGCGCCATAGGCGCCCGCGGTCATGATGGCGATGAGATCGCCAGGCTTCGGCGTCGGCAGCGTGCGATCCAGTGCGAGATAGTCGCCGGTCTCGCAGACCGGGCCGACGACGTCGGCCATGATCGTGGCGGCGCCCGCGGCCGGCTGCGTCACCGGCAGAATGTCGTGATGCGCCTCGTACAGCGTCGGACGGATCAAATCGTTCATGGCGGCGTCGATGATGACGAAATTCTTGCCGTCGCCGTGCTTCACATAGATCACCCTGGCGACCAGGATGCCGGCATTGCCGACGATCATGCGGCCCGGCTCGAACATCAGCGTGCAGCCGAGATTGTGGCTGACGCGCTTGACCATGGCGGCATAGGCGTCGGGCGCCGGCGGCGCCTCGCGGTCCATGTAATAGGGAATGCCGAGGCCGCCGCCGAAATCGACGTGGCTGATGTTGTGGCCGTCACTGCGCAGCGTCTGCACGAATTCGGAGAGGATGCGGAACGCAGTCTCCATCTTGGAGAGATCGGTGATCTGGCTGCCGATATGCACGTCGGTGCCGGTGACCTCGATGCCCGGAAGTTTTGCGGCGCGCGCATAGACCTCGCGGGCATAGGCGATCGGAATCCCGAACTTGTTCTCGGACTTGCCGGTCGAGATCTTGGCGTGCGTGCCGGCATCGACATCGGGATTGACGCGCACGGAGATGCGCGCGGTCTTGCCCATCTCGGTCGCAAGCCGCGACAACAGCTCGAGCTCGGGCTCGGATTCGACGTTGAGGCAGAGGATGTCGGCCGCAAGTGCGGCGCGCAGCTCGGCCTCGGTCTTGCCGACGCCGGAGAACAGGATCTTGCTGGCGGGGATGCCGGCGGCCAGCGCGCGCTTCAATTCGCCGCCGGAGACCACGTCGGCGCCGGCCCCGAGCTTGGCCAGCGTGCGCAGCACCGACTGGTTGGAATTCGCCTTCATGGCGTAGCAGACCAGCACCTTCTCGCCGGCGAAGGCGTCGGCGAAGACGCGGTAGTGCCGCTCCAGTGTCGCGGTCGAATAGCAATAGAACGGCGTACCGACGGTTGCGGCCAGCTCGGACAGGTTCACGGCCTCGGCGTGCAGCACGCCGTTGCGATAGTCAAAATGGTTCATGGCGTCGGCTCAGCTATCCCGGCTCATTTTTTGCCGGGAGGTTCGTCCAGGAGCGGGTCGAGGATAAACGATTTCTTCTTGCCCTTGGCGGCGGCAGGCGCCGCGTCCGCACCGTAGCCGGGATTGAACACGCTCGGCGTCCTCTGGGCTTCGGTCTCGGTGTCGGTTGGAGCCGCGACATTGGCCGTGGATGCACTGGAGGCGGTCGGCGGCAGATCCAGCGGGCCCTTGCGGCCGCAGCCGGCAAGCGCGAGCGCCGTCAGGCTCAAGACAATGATGGCCCACCCCGAGCCGGCCGGGCGAAACTTTGACGTCACGACGAAATCCCCACTACGCGGGCCGCACCATACAGAGATTGGCGCGCTCTGGCGAGAGCCGGATGACCATGAAACATAAGCGAAATTTTGCCCTCAGCCCAATTTTCGCTCTTTTTCCAGCCGCTTCGCCCAGGCCTTGGCCTGCGACGCCACGTTCTTCGGCGCGGTGCCGCCGAAGCTGGTCCGGCTCTTCACCGACGATTCGACCGAGAGCACGCCGAGCACATCCTTGGTGATCTTGGGCTCGATCGCCTGCATCTCCTTCAGCGGCAGCTCGTGCAGTGCCACCCCGCCCTCGGCGGCCTTCGCCACGATACGGCCGGTGACGTGGTGGGCGTCGCGGAACGGCATCTTCAGCGTCCGCACCAGCCAGTCGGCAAGGTCGGTCGCGGTGGCATAGCCCTCGCCCGCCGCCGCCTTCATCTTCGCTTCGTCGGGCACGAGATCGCGGACCATGCCGGTCATGGCGCGGATCGCGAGCGACAGGGCAGCAAAGCCCTCCATCGCGCCCTGCTTGTCCTCCTGCATGTCCTTTTGATAGGCGAGCGGCAGGCCCTTCATCACGATCAGGAGGCCATTGAGCGCACCGATGACGCGGCCGGTCTTGGCGCGCACGAGCTCGGCGGCATCCGGGTTGCGCTTTTGCGGCATGATCGAGGATCCGGTGGTGAACTTGTCGCTGAGGCGGATGAGACCGACCAGCGGCGAGGTCCAGATCACGATCTCCTCGGCAAAGCGCGACATGTGCACGGCGCAGATCGAGGCCGCCGACAGCGTCTCCAGCACGAAGTCGCGATCGGAGACCGCATCGAGGGAATTCGCCATCGGGCGGTCGAAACCGAGCGCCTTCGCGGTGGCGTGGCGATCGATCGGGAACGAGGTGCCGGCGAGCGCGGCGGCGCCGAGCGGCGATTCATTGAGCCGCTTGCGGGCGTCCTGGAAACGGCCGCGGTCGCGCGCGGCCATCTCGACATAGGCAAGCAGATGATGGCCGAAGGTCACGGGCTGCGCGGTCTGCAGATGCGTGAAGCCGGGCATGACGGTCGCGGCATGTTCGAGCGCGCGATTGACGAGCGCGGCCTGGAACGCGGCGAGCGCCGCATCGGTCTCGTCGAGAACGTCGCGGACATAGAGACGGAAATCGGTCGCAACCTGGTCGTTGCGCGAGCGCGCGGTGTGCAGCCGGCCGGCGGCGGGGCCGATCAGCTCGGACAGGCGGCTCTCGACGTTCATATGGATATCTTCGAGGGCACGCTTGAACGTGAAGCCGCCCTTGCCGATCTCTGACAAAATCGTGTCTAGACCCTTGCCGATATTTTTCGCATCAGAGCCCGTGATGATGCCCTGCGCGGCAAGCATCGCGGCGTGCGCCTTGGATGCGGCAATGTCCTGGGCGAAGAGGTGACGATCGACGTCGATGGAGACGTTGATCTCTTCCATGATCTCATCGGGACGCTCCGAGAACCGGCCGCCCCACATCTTGTTGCTCATGATCCCCTGCTCACGCCTTGCTTGCCGCTGCTGCCGCACGTTTGCTGGCCGGAGCCAGCCGTATTAAGAGGCCCCTGATAGCCATATCTGCGACCGGATGACAAACGATATGCTCGACAAGACGCCCTCCGCCACGCGCCGGATCCCCCTCGTCATCGCCACCGTGGCGATCGGAGGGCTGGCCGGCTTCGCCGCGCTGTACGGGCTGGGCCTGAACCGGGCGCCGTCAGGCGATCCGGCCTGCCGGGCCGCAGTGGCAACGGCGCAAAAAATCGCCCCCCTCGCCCATGGAGAATTGGCCGCCCTGACCGTGGCGAGCGCGCCGCTAAAACTGCCCGATCTGGTCTTCGAGGACGCCGACGGCAAGCCGAAGAAGCTGTCCGATTTCCGCGGCAAGACGCTGCTGGTCAACCTCTGGGCCACCTGGTGCGTGCCCTGCCGCAAGGAAATGCCTGCGCTGGACGAGCTCCAGGGCAAGCTTTCGGGCCCGAATTTCGAGGTGGTGGCGATCAACATCGACACCCGCGACGCCGAGAAGCCCAAGACGTTCCTGAAAGAGGCCAATCTGACCCGGCTCGGCTATTTTAGCGATCAGAAAGCCAAGGTTTTCCAGGATCTTAAAGCCATAGGCCGGGCCCTGGGCATGCCGACCTCGGTGCTGGTCGACCCGCAGGGCTGCGAGATCGCGACGATCGCGGGGCCGGCGGAATGGGCGAGCGAGGACGCGCTCAAGCTGATCCGGGCTGCGACGGGCAAGGCCGCCGCGTCGCTCTAGGCGGTTTGTCTTAAGCGGTGACGTTGAGGTTGCCGCCGACGCCGGCGCCGACATTGGCGAGCGAGGGCTGACCAGCGCCGAGCAGCGTCAGGACGGTGGATTTCTCCGCGTCCGCATTCTGCTTCATCAGCGTCGCCGTGATATTCGACTGCAGCGCGCCTTGCTGAGCGGCCAGCATGGTGCTGACCATCGCCATCATGTCCATTACGCAAACCCTCTTACCGGGCGCAGCCTAGGGGCGATGGGTTAATGCGACATGAATTGTCACGGTGCGGATGCACGGCCGGAGGGCGATAGCGCCGTAGGGTGGGCAAAGCGGCTTGTCCGCCGTAGCTCGAAGAGCGAAGGCGGAAGCGTGCCCACCAATTTCCACCGCATCATTGGAGAGATGGTGGGCACGGCGCTTTGCGCCTTTGCCCACCCTACGGCACCGGAAACTGGATCAGCGCGTCGGAACCGGCTTGGCGCCGCGGTAGTCGTAGAAGCCGCGCTGGGTCTTGCGACCGAGCCAGCCGGCCTCGACGTATTTCACCAGCAGCGGGCACGGGCGATATTTCGAGTCGGCAAGGCCCTCGTGCAGCACCTGCATGATCGACAGGCAGGTATCGAGGCCGATGAAATCGGCGAGCTCGAGCGGGCCCATCGGATGATGCGCGCCAAGCTTCATCGCCGCGTCGATGGCCTCGACATTGCCGACGCCTTCATACAGCGTGTAGATCGCCTCGTTGATCATCGGCAGCAGGATGCGGTTGACGATGAAGGCCGGGAAATCCTCGGAGACCGCGACCTGCTTGCCGAGCTTGGAGACGAATTCCTTGGACGCCTCGAAGGTCTGGTCGTCGGTGGCGATGCCGCGGATCAGCTCGACCAGCTCCATCAGCGGCACCGGATTCATGAAGTGAATGCCGATGAAGCGCTCGGGCCGGTCGGTGGCGGCGGCTAGCCGCGTGATCGAGATCGAGGAGGTATCGGAGGCGACGATCGCCTCCGGCTTCAGTACCGCGCAGAGCTCGTGGAAGATCTTGCGCTTGACCTCTTCCTTCTCGACCGCGGTCTCGATCACGAGGTCGCAATCGGCGAGGTCGTCGAGCTTCTCGGCGAGCTTGATGCGCGCCATCGCCTTGGTCTTGTCGTCCTCGCTGACGGCCTTCTTGGAGACCTGGCGCGCCAGATTGCCATTGATGGTGGCCATGCCCGACTTGAGCCGGTCGGCCGAGACGTCGTTGAGCACCACGTCGAAACCGGCCAGCGCCGCGACATGCGCGATGCCATTGCCCATCTGACCCGCGCCGATCACGCCGACCTTCTTGATCACTGCCGCCATAATGTCATCCACCGGAACGGCGCGCAGATCGCGCCTGCCTCATCCCCCGAGCCGGGAGGTCCGATTTAATCAGAAACTCGATTAGATCAGAATCCTGGCTCGAAACCTAGATTGGATCGCCTCCCCGGCGTGCCCCACGCCAAAGAAAACGCCTCGAAAAAGAAAAACCGGCCGGAGTGTACCACTCCGGCCGGTGTTTTTAGCGCGTTTTTACTTGCCGAGCTTGGCGAGCGCTTCGGTGAGCTCAGGAACCGCCTGGTAGAGGTCGGCGACCAGGCCGTAATCGGCGACCTGGAAGATCGGCGCGTCCTCGTCCTTGTTGATCGCGACGATCACCTTGGAGTCCTTCATGCCGGCCAAATGCTGGATCGCGCCGGAAATGCCCACCGCGACATAGAGCTCGGGGGCCACCACCTTGCCGGTCTGGCCGACCTGCCAGTCGTTCGGCGCATAGCCGGCATCCACCGCCGCGCGCGAGGCACCGACGCCGGCACCGAGCTTGTCGGCGAGCGGTTCGATGTACTTGGCGAAGTTCTCGCGGCTCTGCATGGCACGGCCACCGGAGACGATGATCTTGGCCGAGGTCAGCTCGGGGCGGTCGCTCTTGGCGACTTCCTCGCCGACGAAGGACGACAGGCCCGGATCGGCCGCCGCAGCGACGTTCTCGACGGCGGCGCTGCCGCCTTCACCCGCCGCCGCAAAGGTCGAGGTGCGCACCGTGATGACCTTCTTGGCGTCCTTCGACTTCACCGTCTGGATGGCGTTGCCGGCATAGATCGGGCGCTCATAGGTGTCGGGGGCGACCACCTTGGTGATCTCGGAGACCTGCATGACGTCGAGCAGGGCTGCGACACGCGGCATCACGTTCTTGAAGCGCGAGGTCGCGGGCGCGACGATCGCGTCATAGCCGGAAGCCAGCGAGACGATCAGCGCGGCCAGCGGCTCGGCGAGATCGTGGGCGTAAGTCTCGCCCTCGGCAAGCAGCACCTTCTTCACGCCGGCAAGCTTGGCGGCGGCATCCGCCGCAGCTTTGGCGTTCTGGCCGGCCACCAGCACGTCGACATCCGCGCCGAGCGCGGCAGCCGCGGTCAGGGCCTTGTTGGTCGCGTCCTTCAGCGACGCATTGTCGTGTTCGGCAATCAGAAGCGTCGTCATCAGAGCACCCCGGCTTCGTTCTTGAGTTTCGACACCAGCTCGGCGACGTCCTTGACCTTGACGCCCGCCTTGCGGCCCGCCGGCTCCGTCGTCTTGAGAACCTCGAGACGCGCGGCGACGTCGACGCCGTAATCGGCGACGGTCTTCTCCGCGATCGGCTTCTTCTTGGCCTTCATGATGTTGGGCAGCGAGGCATAGCGCGGCTCGTTGAGACGGAGATCGGTGGTGACGATCGCCGGTCCCTTCAGCTTCACGGTCTGCAGACCGCCGTCGACTTCGCGGGTGACCTTGAAGTCAGAACCTTCGACCTCGAGCTTCGAAGCAAACGTCGCCTGCGACCAGCCGAGCAGCGCAGCCAGCATCTGACCGGTCTGGTTGCTGTCGTCATCGATCGCCTGCTTGCCGAGGATGATCAGGCCGGGCTGCTCTTCGTCGGCGATCTTCTTCAGAATCTTCGCGACCGCGAGCGGCTCGACGGTGCCATCAACCTTCACCAGGATGCCGCGGTCGGCGCCCATGGCGAGACCGGTGCGGATCGTCTCCGAGGCCTGCGCCGGTCCAATGGAAACCACGACGACCTCGGTGGCCTTGCCGCCTTCCTTCAGGCGCAACGCTTCCTCGACCGCGATTTCGTCGAACGGGTTCATCGACATTTTGACGTTGGCGAGTTCAACGCCCGATCCATCGCCCTTGACGCGGACCTTGACGTTGTAATCAACCACCCGCTTTACCGGCACCAAGACCTTCATCGATCCTCTTTCACTCAATTTGGGAGGGGGGTTATCAACTGGCGCGGAACCTAAAGGCCTGATCCGGCCCGGTCAACGCGCGACAGGGCCAAATTTTAGACCTTAGAAATATCGACCTCAATGGGTCAGCGATTCTGGCCCGGAACCCAGAGCACGTCGCCGGCGCCGTTATGGTTGGCGGCACGGCTGGCGACGAACAGGAAGTCGGACAGGCGGTTCATATACTGGATGCCAGCAGCGCCCACGGGCTCGCCGGGCCGGGCCGCCAGTTCCACCATCACGCGTTCCGCCCTGCGGCAAATCGTACGGGCAACGTGGAGGTATGCGGCGGCCGGCGTGCCGCCCGGCAGCACGAAGGAGGTGAGCGGCGCCAGCTTGTCGTTGAGCGCGTCGATGTCGCGCTCGAGCCGCTCGACCTGGCTTGCCACCACCCGCAGCCGCTCGGCCTTGCCTTCACGCTCGGGCACTGCGAGGTCCGCGCCGAGGTCGAACAGATCGTTCTGGATGCGGCCGAGCATCGCGTCGAACTCGGGCATGTCATGGGTGTGGAGCCTGACAACGCCGATCGCGGCATTGGTCTCGTCCACGGTGCCATAGGCTTCGATGCGCAGATCATATTTCGGACGGCGCTCGCCCGTTCCGAGCGCCGTCGTGCCGTCGTCACCGGTCTTCGTATAGATGCGATTCAGCGTGACCATTTTTAACGCCCCATTGCCCAGACTGCGAGCATGGCAATCACGA
This sequence comes from Bradyrhizobium sp. 61, assembly GCF_023073075.1. NCBI lineage: Bacteria > Pseudomonadati > Pseudomonadota > Alphaproteobacteria > Hyphomicrobiales > Nitrobacteraceae > Bradyrhizobium > Bradyrhizobium sp. 61. The sequence continues at coordinate 35,084 of NZ_JADPIU010000075.1, forward strand.
TCGCCACGAACTGAAGCAGCACGCGCCAGCGCATCAGCTTCTGCGAGGTGTTTGGCGAGCCGCCGCGCATCATGTTGACGAGACCGAGCAGCAGCACCACCGCCACGGCGCCGGCTGCCACCGGCAGGATGAAAGTACTCAGGAGAGATGCCATCAGCGGTAGATAACACCGTGTGCGCTGGTCCGCCATGGCGTTCCCGATCTGGCTTTTAAGCCAATAATATCAGAAGCTAGCTGGATGATTTGCGCTCGTCGCCTGTCTTCTTCGCCTCTCCCCGCATGCGGGGAAAGGCGAATCCGGAGTAAGCTGTGAAGGCCATCCGCTACATCTACGTCGTCGTGGAGGACGCCTTCTACACGTTCCTCGCCGACGACGGCTGGGCGATCGCCAGCCATATCGCGCTGTCGACGCTGATGGCGCTGTTCCCGTTCCTGATAGTGCTGACCTCGCTCGCCGGCTTCTTCGGCTCCAAGGAACTTGCCGATCAGGCCGCAAGCCTGATGCTTCAGGTCTGGCCGAAGCAGGTCGCGGATTCGATCTCGGGGGAAGTCCACGACGTTTTGACCACGACCCGCACCGGCGTGCTGACGATCGGCGCAGCGCTGTCGGTGTATTTCGCCTCCAATGGCGTCGAGGCGCTCCGCGTCGCGCTGAACCGCGCCTATGCGGTGGTGGAGATGCGGCGCTGGTACTGGCTGCGCCTTGAATCAATCGGCTACACGCTGGTCGCGGCCTTCACCGCGCTTGCCATGGCGTTCCTGATCGTGCTCGGACCGCTCTTCATCGAGGCGGCGCGGCGCCATATCCCGCTGGTCGTGGAGTCCAACGAGAGCATCCTCACCTGGCTGCGCTACGGCATCACCGTGGGTGCGCTGGTGGTGGCGCTGATCATCCTGCATGCCTGGCTGCCGGCGGGACGGCGCGCCTTCCTCCAGATCCTGCCCGGCATCGTCTTCACCATCGTGGCGTCGCTGATCTCGGGCATCGTGTTCGGCCAATATCTGGCGCGCTTCGCCAACAACTACGTGACGATGTATGCGGGGCTCGCCTCGGTGATCATCGCGCTGGTGTTCCTGTATTTCATCGCCGCGATCTTCGTCTACGGCGGCGAGCTCAACGCCGCGATCATCAAGTCGCGGCTTCCTCACGGCGTTTCGCTTCAAGCAGCGCAGTCGCTAAAGCGCGCGGAGACACAGGCTTGACCAGGAAGGCGTCGGCGCCGGCCTCGCGCGAGGCCGCCTCGTCCTCGCCACGGCCGGATACGCCGATGATGGGGATCTGAGCCAGCGGCGCCGGCATGGTCCGGATCCGCCTGATGGCCTCGACGCCGTCGATGCCGGGCAGCACCATGTCCATCAGCACCGCATCGAACGCGCCCTGCGCGAGCCGGTTCACTGCATCCTCGCCGCGCCCGATGAACTCGGCATGGTGGCCGAGCTCGGTCAGGATGGTGTTGAGCACGACGCGGCCGAACGGATTGTCCTCGACGCTGAGCACGCGCAGCGCGGCCATCGCATCCGCCTCGGCTTCGCCCTTCGACTTGCGGGACTTGCGCGATTCCGTCGCGTCGAGCGACATCGTCAACGTGAAGGTGGCGCCGCCGCCGCGCCGCGGGGCGACCGTGATGTCGCCGCCCATCGCGCGCGCCAGTTGCTTGACCGACGAAAGGCCCAAGCCGGCGCCGCCGAAGCGCGAGGCAATGGTGACATTGGCCTGGGTGAAGGGGCGGAACAGCCGATTGATCTCGGCCATGGTCAGGCCGATGCCGCTGTCGGACACCGCGAAGGCGACGCCGACCTTGCCCTTCGCCTTGTCTCTGGCCTTGCCTTTGGCGGGACGCCAAGGCGCGACCGCGAGCGCGACACCGCCCTGCTCGGTGAATTTGACGGCATTGTCGATCAGGTTCTCGAGCGCGGCGCGCAGGCGGACGGAATCGCCGACCACCAGCCCCGGCAGCTTCTCGGAGATATCGACCTGGGCCTGGAGGCCCTTGGCCGCGGCGCGTCCGGCGAGCGAATCGCCGGCGCTGCGGGCGAGCGCGCGCAGATCGAACAAATCCTGCCGCAAGGCACTTCCACCCTTGCCCGCCCCCTTGCCGGTTCGGGCAGCATCGACGAACAGGGTGGCGAGGCTCGCCAGATGCTCGGCACCGGCCTTGATGGTGTCGGCCCAGCGCCGCTCGCGCTCGCCGAGATCGGAGGTGGCGAGCAGGTCGCTGATCGCGAGAATGCCGGTCAGGGGGGTACGGACCTCATGGGCGAAGGCGGCGAGCGCGGCCTGGACCACGTCCGGCGCCACGGCCTTGGCGCTGCGCTTGCGCAACCGGCCGGTCGCCCCGGACCGCTTCCGAGGCGGTCGCCGGGACGTTCGCGTGGTGCGCGCTGAGCGCGTTTTCGCCGCCATGAATCCCTTCGAAGGGTCCCCTTCGATCCCCAGGCTCTCAAGCAAGCATCGCACGGCGGAACCCCTGGAGTCACGGCGGCGTTTTGCTAACCCCCAGAGAAACTTAACCTAATCCCACCAACCGGCGGATGCCGGCGGGCGTGGCCCCGGCAGCGCGCAGCTCGCGCAGGCCGGTCGAGCGGTCCGATTTCGACAACTTCCGGCCCGCCTCGTCCAGAATCAAGGCGTGGTGGCGATAGGCGGGTTCCGGCAGATCGAGCAGGACCTGGAGCAGGCGGTGAACCGAGGTGGCGTGAAACAGGTCCTGCCCCCGCACGACCTCGCTGATGCCCTGAAGCGCGTCGTCGACGACGACGGACAGATGGTAGCTGGTCGGCGTCTCCTTGCGGGCCAGGATGACGTCGCCCCAAGCCTCGGGCCGCGCGGGGACGGTACCATGCTCGCCGTCGGGACCCACGCCCAGCTCAGTCCACCTCAGGCCAGCGGCGCGCCGGCAGGCGGCCACCATGTCGAGCCGGAGCGCGTAAGGCACGCCGGATGCAATGAGCCGGTCGCGCTCGCCGGCCGACAGCGATCTGGCGTCACCCGGATAAAGCGGTGCGCCATCGGGATCGCGAGGCCATGGCCCGGCGGCCTCGCGCGCGGCCACGAGCCTGGCGATCTCCGCGCGACTTTCGAACGCGGGATAGACGAGACCAAGTGCCGAGAGTTTCTCGAGCGCGGCGCGATAAACCGCGAGATGCTCCAACTGCCGCCGCACCGGCGTTTCCCAGGCGATGCCGAGCCACGCAAGATCGTCGTAGATCGCCGTCTCATATTCCGGCCGGCAGCGCGTCGCGTCGATGTCCTCGATCCGCAGCAACAGCCGCCCGCCAGTCTCGCGCGCACGGTCGAAGTTGAGCAGCGCCGAATAGGCGTGGCCGAGATGCAAGAGGCCATTCGGGCTGGGGGCAAATCGGAAAACGGGTGGCGCCATTCGGTGAAACTCGTCATGGCCGGGCATAGCCGTCCGAAGGGACGGCGTCGCTTCCGCTCGCCTATGTCCCGGCCATCCACGTTCTTCGGTGCGATACAGCGATCGTGTCAAGTCGTGGACAGATACGAACACTGTCACCCATGCTAGACATGTCGTGTGGTTAGAGAGACGTGGATGGCCGGATCAAGCCCGGCCATGACGCCGGAGAGAGTTTGCCGACCCATATGACCATCCACCTCGAAACCCAGTCCGACCTCGAAGAGGCCGTCCACGCGCTGATCAAGCGCGACCCGCGCCTCAAGCCCGTGCTCGAGATCGCCGGCATGCCCGCCTTGCGGCGGCGTGAGCCGGGTTTTACGGGGCTCGCCCACATCGTTTGCGGGCAGCAGCTCTCCACGGCGAGCGCCGCGGCGATCTGGGGACGGCTGTCCGCCGCGTTCGATCCGTTCGACCATGAGGCTGTGAGCCGCGCCCGCACCGACCGGCTGGGACGGCTTGGCCTGTCCGCCGCCAAGATCAAGACGCTGAAACATCTCGCGCGCGAGATCAATGCGCAGCGGCTGAACCTCGACGTGCTCGCCGAGGAAGACGCCGAGGCCGCGCACCATACGCTGATCGCGCTGCCCGGCATCGGGCCATGGACGGCCGACGTCTATCTGCTGTTCTGCCTCGGGCACGGCGATGCCTGGCCGGCCGGCGACATCGCCGTGCAGGAGGGGATCAAAGTTGGCCTGGGCCTTCAGGCGCGGCCGACGGAGAAGCAGATGGCGCCGCTCGCCGAACCCTGGCGGCCGCTGCGCGGGGCAGCCGCGCATCTGTGGTGGAGCTATTATCGCGTGATCAAGAAGCGCGAAGGTGTCATCAGCAACCAGCCCTAGCCGCGCAGCCGCTCGCGATCGGCGCGGGCGCATTCCGCGACGAAATCGATGACGGCGCGCACCGCGGACAACTCGACCAGATCGGGATGGGCGAGCAGCCAGAGATCGGCGACGCTGACGAGTTTCTGCGGCGCGACGCGCACGAGGTCCGGATAGCTCTCCGCGACGAAGCAGGACAGCGCAGAGATGCCGATTCCGGCGCGCACCGCCGCCAGCATGTCGCCCTGCGACGAGCAGCGCATCACCATGGTGCCTTGCCGGGTGATCGCATCGCTCCAGCGCGCCAGCTGCGCGTTCGAATCCTGATCGGCAAAGCCGATGACGCTGTGCCCCTTCCACTCGCCGCTCCGCTCCGGCATGGACCGGCCCGCGGCATAGTCGCGCGAGGCATAGAAGCCGGTGCCGAGACGGCCGATCTTGCGGCCGACCAGGTTTTCCTCGCCGCTGTCGACCGGGCGCAGCACGACGTCGGCCTCCCGCCGGCGCACGCTGGCCGGAAACGGATGGGTGATGATCTCGAGCCGAATGTGATCATGTGCGCCGAGAAAAGAGCGCAGCCGCGGCATCAGCCAGTGCGAGGCCAGCGTCGCGCCGATCGACAGCTTGACCGTGCCGCGCGCCTTGCGCCCGCCGGCGCCAACGGCGGCTTCGGCGCGGAGCGCGGCAGCCGCCATCGCCTCGGCATGCTCACGCAGCGTACGTCCGTCGGCGGTGAGCACGAAGCCATCGGCGGCCCGCGCCAGCAGCTTGGTGCCGAGCTGCGCCTCCAGCGCCGCGATCTTGCGGCTGACGGTCGGATGGCTGGCGTGAAGGCGCTTTGCCGCCGCAGTGAAGCTGCCGGTGTCGGCGACCGCAACGAAGGTCTTGCAGAGATCCCAATCCACGTCGGCTCCGTACAAATCTGAATATCCGCTTGTTCAATATTGAACGACCCCCGCCCGCCGTCCAACCCTATAGTGGGGTCAAACACGCCAGCGGCGGACACCCCGCCGACGCGACAATCGACATGGAAGCGCTCACCCCGGCCGGCAGGCTGGCGAAGTGCTTTGTCAGGAGGATCGGATGGCACTGCCCGCTCTGCTCAAGAACAATCTGGAGCTGCCCGTCGTCGGCTCGCCCCTCTTCATCGTCTCCGGGCCGGAGCTGGTGATCGCCCAATGCAAGGCCGGTGTCGTCGGCTCGTTTCCGGCGCTCAACGCCCGTCCGGTGGAAAAGCTCGACGAGTGGCTGAGCCGCATCGAGGACGAGCTCGGCGAATACAAATCGCGCAATCCCGGCAGGAAGGTTGCGCCCTACGCGGTCAACCAGATCTGCCACGCTTCCAACGACCGGCTGATGAAGGACATGGAAACCTGTGTGAAGCACAAGGCGCCCATCATCATCACTTCGCTGCGGCCGCCCGCCGAGATCGTCGAGGCTGCGCACTCCTATGGCGGGCTGGTGTTCCACGATGTCATCAACGTCAAGCACGCGCGCAAGGCTGCCGAGCAGGGCGTCGACGGACTGATCCTGGTCTGCGCCGGCGCCGGCGGCCATGCCGGCATGCTCTCGCCGTTCGCGCTGGTGCGCGAGGTCAAGCAATGGTTCGACGGCGCGATCCTGCTGTCAGGCGCGATCAGCGACGGTTTTGGCATCGCCTCCGCGCTGACGCTGGGCGCCGACCTCGCCTATATGGGCACGCGCTTCATCGCGACGCAGGAAGCCAATGCCGACGAAGCCTACAAGTCCGCGCTGACGCAGCACGCCGCGCACGACATCGTCTACACCAACCTGTTCACCGGCGTGCACGGCAACTATCTCGGCCCCTCGATCGCCGCCGCCGGGCTCGATCCGGACAATCTCCCGGTTGCCGACAAGACGAAGATGAATTTCGGTTCCGGCGGCAACATGAAATCCAAGGCGTGGCGCGACATCTGGGGCTCGGGCCAGGGCATCGGCCAGATCCTGGATGCGCCGCCGGTGGCCGAGCTGGTCGACCGGATGAAGGGCGAATTCGATCAGGCCCGGCAGGATTTCCTGATGCGCGCCAGCGCCTGACGGCTTGGTCCGACAAGAAAATTGGACTGACAAGACAAACGGGAGGACACCATGAAGCTGGCAGCCGCATTGATCGGCCTGTCGTTGCTGACGCTTGCCGCCGGCAGCGCCGGTGCGGACGAGATCCGGATCGGGCAGACCCTGCCCTATAGCGGTCCGGCATCCGGGTTCGGCGCGATCGGACGGACACAGGAGGCGTTCTTCGAGAAGGTCAACGCGGAGGGCGGCATCAACGGCCGCAAGGTCAAGTTCATCACGCTGGACGACGCCTACTCGCCGCCGAAGACGGTCGAGCAGACCCGCAAGCTGGTGGAGCAGGACGAGGTGCTGATGATGTTCGGCTCGCTCGGCACCGCCACCAACAGCGCCGTGCAGCGTTACCTCAACGCCAAGAAGGTGCCGCAGCTGTTCGTGCTCTCGGGCGCCACCAAATGGGCCGATCCGCAGAAGAATCCCTGGACGATGCCGGGCATGGCGGCCTACGAATCCGAGGGCGTCGTCTATGCCAAGTATATCTTGCAGTCCAAGCCCGACGCGAAGATCGCGATCCTGTCCCAGAACGACGATTTCGGCCGCGACTATGTCGCGGGTTTCAAGCGCGCGCTCGGCGCGAAAGCGGCCGGCATGATCATCGCGGAGGCAAGCTACGAGACCAGCGCGCCGACGATCAGCTCGCAGCTCTCGACGTTGAAGGCATCTGGCGCCAACGTGCTGTTTGGCGTCGTGCTCGGCAAGTTCACCTCGCAGATGGTCAAGGGCGTAGCCGAGATTGGCTGGAAGCCGGAGCTGTTGTTCGTGCCCACCTCGGCCTCCTCGATCTCGTTCCTTGAGCCGGCGGGACTGGACAATGCGGTCGGACTGATCTCGTCGAGCAATCAGAAGGACACGATGGACCCGCAATGGGCCGACGATCCCGGCGTGAAGTCCTATTTCGCGTTCATGAAGCAATACATGCCGACCGCGGATCTCTCGAACTCCAACTACGCGGCGGGCTATCACTATGCCACGCTGCTGATGACGGTGCTGAACGCCTGCAAGGACGATGTCAGCCGCGACAACATCTTGAAGCAGGCCGCGTCGCTGAAAGAGGTGAAGCTGCCGCTGCTGTTGCCCGGAATGAGCGTGTCGACCGGCCCGGACGACTATCTGCCGTTCCAGCAGCTGCAGCTCCGCCGCTTCAACGGCAAGAGCTGGGTGCCGTTCGGCGGCATTCTCGATGACCGGTAGAGGACATCCCATGATCATCAGCGGCGAGCGCCGGATCGATTATCCAGACCTCCATGCGCGGATCAGGCGGGCCGCAGGCGGGATCAGCACGCTTGGCGGGCGCGAGGGCACGCCGGTCGCCATGATGCTGCGCAATGACTTCGCCCTGTTCGAGGTCGTCGCGGCTTCCGCCGCGCTCGGCCGACCGGTGGTGCCGATCAACTGGCACCTGAAGGCCGCCGAAGTCCGCTATATCCTGGCCGACAGCGGCGCCAACATCCTGATCTGCCATGCCGACCTGCTGCCGCAGATTCGCGACGGCCTGCCGGAGGGCCTGGCGCTGATGGTCGTGCCGACGCCGCCGGAGATCGCCGGCGCGTTCGACATCCCCGCCGCGCTCACAAAGGTGCCGGACGGATTGACCGATTGGGACAAATGGCGGGACAGCCAGGCGGAGTTCACCCAGCCGCCACGCCGCGGCGCGCCGATGTTCTACACGTCGGGCACGACGGGCATGCCGAAGGGCGTGCGGCGCATGCCGATGCGCCCCGATCAGGTCGCGGCCTCCGAGCGCGTCGGGGCGATCGCCTACGGCGTGAAGCCGAACGAGGATCAGGTCGTGCTGATGAACGGCCCGATGTACCATTCCGCTCCGCACTCCTACGGCATGCTGGCCTATCGCAGTGGCTGCACCATCGTGCTGGAACCGCGCTTCGATCCCGAAGACCTGCTGCAACTGGTTGAACGCCATCGCGTCACGCACACGCACATGGTTCCGACGATGTTCGTCCGTCTGCTGCGGCTGCCCGACGACGTGAAGCGGCGTTACGACCTGTCCTCGCTGCGCTTTGTCGTTCATGGCGCGGCGCCCTGCCCGCCCGACGTGAAGAAGGCGATGATCGATTGGTGGGGAGGCGTCATCAACGAATATTTCGGCTCGACCGAGACCGGGATTCCGGTGTGGCACTCCGCGGCGGAGGCGCTGAAGAAGCCCGGCACGGTCGGCCGCGCCATCGAAGGCGGCATCGTCAAGATCTTCCGGGAGGACGGCAGCCTCTGCGGCGCTGGCGAGGTCGGCGAAATCTACATGCGGCAAACCTCGGTGCCGGATTTCGACTATCACGGCAAGGCCGAAGCGCGCGCCGAGGCCGGCCGCGACGGGCTCGTCAGCGTCGGCGACGTCGGCTACCTCGACGAGGACGGCTATCTGTTCCTATGCGACCGCAAGCGCGACATGGTGATCTCCGGCGGCGTCAACATCTATCCCGCCGAGATCGAGAATGCGCTGATCGGAATGCCCGGCGTGCGCGATTGCGCGGTGTTCGGCATTCCCGACGCCGAATTTGGCGAGCGGCTCTGCGCCTATGTCGAGCCGGAGCCGGGCGCAGCGCTCTCGTCCGCCGCGGTCCAGTCGTTCCTGCGCGAGCGGCTCGCCAATTTCAAGGTGCCGAAGGACGTCGAATTCCGCGACGCGCTGCCGCGCGAGGCGACGGGAAAGATCTTCAAGCGCAAGCTGCGGGAGCCCTATTGGGCGGGCCACGCGCGCGCCGGCGCGTAACGAACGGCTGCGAACGGCGTTTTAAACTATGTTGCTGTTGCAAAAGGATCATGGGTGAACGATGAAATGCCGGCGCGGACAAAGCCGGGATCAAAGCCATGACATCGATCGACTTCGTCGTTGCGAAAAATGACCTCGACCAGTGCAAGGTGGTCACGACCGAGCTTCCCGGCGCGGATGCGCTGCCGCCTGACGCCCTGCTCGTGAAGGTCGACCGCTTCGCCTTCACCGCCAACAACATCACCTACGCGGTGATGGGCGACGAGTTGAAATACTGGCAGCTCTTTCCCGCGCCGAACGGTTTTGGCAACATTCCGGTATGGGGCTTTGGCGAGGTGATCGCCTCCAGCCATCCGAACGTTGGCGTGGGCGAGCGCCTGTTCGGCTACTTCCCGATGGCGACGCATCTCGTCATCGAGGCGACCGACGTGAGCAAGCGCGGCCTGCGCGACGGTGCCGCACACCGGCAGGGCGTGGCGCCGGTCTACAACGCCTATGCCCGCGTCAGCGGCGATCCCGCTTACGCCGGTCGGAACGGCGATTACCAGGCGCTGCTGCGGCCGCTATTCATGCTGTCGTTCCTGGTCGACGACTTTCTGGCCGAGAACGACGATTTCGGCGCACGCACCGTGCTGCTCTCGAGCGCCTCGAGCAAGACCGCGTTCGGCCTCGCCCATCCGCTGCACACGCGCGGTCGCAAGGTGATCGGGCTGACGTCCGCCGGCAATGCCGGCTTTGTCGCGTCGCTCGGTTGCTATGACGAGGTCGTCACCTATGACCGCATTACGTCGCTGCCATCGGATGCGCCAGTCGCCTTCGTTGACATGGCCGGCAACAGCGCGCTGCGCGCCGGATTGCATCAGCACTTCGGCGACCGGATGAAATGCTCCGTACGCGTCGGATTGACGCATCGCGCCACCGAGCCCGACGAAGGCGAGCTGCCCGGTGCAAAGCCGCGCTGGTTCTTCGCGCCCGACCAGATCCGCAAGCGCGCCAAGGAATGGGGCCCGGGCGGCATCGAGCAGCGCTTTGGCACGGCATGGTCCGGCTTTGCGCCGCTACTGGAGAGAAGCCTGACCGTGGTCGAGGGCCGCGGACCCGACGCGGTGCGGCAGGTGTTTCTCGATACGCTGAAAGGGCGTATTCCGCCGGAGCAGGGCCACATGCTCTCTCTGCTCGGGTAAATCGCTTTCGAGGCCCGTCGAACCGGTATAGCGTCAACCTCAGAGGAAACGCCGCGAAGACGGCCACGAGGTCGCGCATGCTGGACAAGACGAAGGATATTTCCGTCTCGGCGCAAGCTTGGCTCGATGAGTTCGAGCGCACGCTCGGCAAGCCTGACCCGGCCGCACTCGACCATCTCTTCCTCGCCGACAGTTTTTGGCGCGATGTGCTGGCGCTGAGCTGGAACCTGCAGACGATCGCTGGCCACGACCGGATTGCCCAAGCGCTGAGGGCGCTCGCGCCACGGGCGGCGCCGACCAGCTTCACGATCGCGCCCAACCGCGCGGCGCCGCGCTGGGTCACGCGCGCCGGCACCAGCAATATCGAGGTCATCTTCAATTTCGAGACCGTGATCGGTCGCGGCAGCGGCATCGTTCGGCTCGTGCCCGATACCGCCGATGGTGACCGGCTGAAGGCGTGGACACTGCTCACTGCGCTCGATGAGCTCAAAGGGTTCGAGGAGCAGCTCGGCACGTCGCGACCGCGGGGGCAGGCCTATTCACGCGATTTCCGCGGGCCGAACTGGCTCGATTTGCGTAACGCGGCCCGCGACTACGCCGATCGCAATCCTGCCGTGCTGGTGGTCGGGGGCGGCCAGGCCGGCCTTGCGATTGCAGCACGGCTGAAGCAACTGAAGATCGACACGCTGATCGTCGATCGCGAGACGCGGATCGGCGATAATTGGCGCAAGCGCTATCACGCGCTGACCCTGCATAACCAGGTGCAGGTCAATCATTTGCCCTACATGCCGTTCCCGCCGAACTGGCCGACCTACATCCCGAAGGACAAGCTCGCCAACTGGTTCGAAGCCTATGTCGACGCGATGGAGCTGGATTTCTGGACCGGCGCCGAGTTCGAGGGCGGTAGCTATGACGACGCGAAGGGCTGCTGGACCGTTACGCTGCGGCGCGCCGACGGCAGCAAGCGCACCATGCAGCCGCGCCATGTTGTGATGGCGACCGGCGTCAGCGGCATCGCCAACGTGCCTGATATTCCGACCCTCGCCAATTTCAAAGGCACGCTGCTGCATTCCAGCCGCTACGAGGACGGCGAGAACTGGACCGGCAAGCGCGCCATCGTGATCGGCACCGGCAACAGCGGCCACGACATCGCGCAGGATCTCTGCTCCAGCGGCGCCGAGGTGACACTGGTGCAGCGCTCGCCGACGCTGGTCACCAATATCGAGCCGTCGGCCCAGCTCGCTTATGCGACCTACAACGAAGGCACCCTCGAGGACAACGACCTGATCGCGACCTCGATGCCGACGCCGCTCGCGAAGAAGACCCATGTGATGCTGACCGAGCAGTCGAAGGAGCTCGACAAGGAGCTGCTCGACGGCCTGCGCAAAGTCGGATTCAAGCTCGACTTCGGCGAGGCCGGCACCGGCTGGCAGTTCAAATACCTCACCCGCGGTGGTGGCTATTATTTCAATGTCGGCTGCTCCAACCTGATCGTCGAGGGCGCGATCGGGCTCAAGCAGTTTGGGGACATCGAGAGCTTCACGGCCGAAGGCGCTCGGATGAAGGACGGCTCGATGATCGCGGCCGACCTCATCGTGCTCTCCACCGGCTACAAGCCGCAGGAATATCTGGTGCGAAAACTGTTCGGCGACGGCGTCGCCGACCGCGTCGGACCGGTCTGGGGCTTTGGCGACGGGTTCGAGCTGCGCAACATGTATGCGCGCACCGGGCAACCCGGCCTCTGGTTCATCGCCGGCAGCCTCGCGCAGTGCCGGATCAACTCGAAATATCTCGCGCTCCAGATCAAGGCGATCGAGGAAGGGATTTTGGGGCGTGAGGCGGGCGCCGCTTAAGCCTCGTCATTGCGAGCGCAGCGAAGCAATCCAGGATCTTTCCGCGAAGACAGTCTGGATTGCTTCGCTGCGCTCGCAATGACAGTGTAGAGACGATCGCGCCGCCGAAACGAAGAAGAGGAAAAACAAATGCCTGCCATTCTCGGCACCGGCGAGCACCGCTACCGCGTCGTCGACAATTTCGCGAAGCTGCCCGACGGCTGGACGCTGACCGACGTCGCCTCGGTCGCCGTCGACAGCAAGGACCGCGTCTACGTCTTCAACCGCGGAGCCCATCCGATGGTGGTGCTGGATCGCGAGGGCAATTTCCTCCGGAGCTGGGGTGAAGGCCTGTTCTCCCGCGCGCACGGCCTGCACATCGATGCCGACGACAATCTCTACTGCACCGATGACGGCGATCACACCGTGCGCAAATGCACCACCGACGGCAAGGTGCTGCTGACGATCGGCATCCCCGAGAAGCCGTCGCCGTTCATGAGCGGCGAGCCGTTCCATCGCTGCACCCACACCGCGCTGTCGCCGAAGGGCGAGATCTACGTCTCCGACGGCTATGGCAATGCGCGCGTGCACAAGTTCACGCCGGACGGCAAGCTGCTCAAGAGCTGGGGCGAGCCCGGCACCGACCCCGGCCAGTTCAACATCGTGCACAACATCGCCGCCGACGCCGACGGTTTTGTCTATGTCGCCGACCGCGAGAACCATCGCGTGCAGGTGTTCGATGGCGAGGGCAAGTACGAGATGCAGTGGAACAACCTTCACCGGCCCTGTGCGCTGTGCTGCTGTGGCGGCGGCAAGAGCCCGACATTCGTGATCGGCGAGCTCGGCCCAGGCCTCGCCGTCAACCGCAAGGTGCGCAATCTCGGCCCGCGGCTGTCGATCGTGGACGCGCAAGGCAAACGCATTGCGCGGCTCGGCGGCGAGGAAGGACCGGGTGTCGCCAGCGGAAAGTTCCTGGCTCCGCACGGCATCGCGCTGGATTCGAAGGGCGACATCTATGTCGGCGAGGTCGGCGTCACCGACTGGAAGACGAGTTTTCCGGACCAGGAGATCCCGGCCGTGGTGCGCGCCACGCGGTGCTTGCAGAAGCTGGAGCGGGTGCGGGAATAGTTGGGCGGGCGAGGCCGCGATGCGCTGTCGGGTCGACCCTGACTGCCCCCCGGCGTCGTCCTCGCCCCCCAAATCACGGCGGTTTTGAGCGCTTTGCCACCCCGCCGCCGCATTGCTTGCATCTGAATAAGTCGCTCAACGGGCTTCACAATCCCGTCACGCTGCATGTAGTATGTCAGTACATGCTGCTTCGCAGCGTATATTGGAGGCCGGGAGCGTTACTTGAACGCACATGTCTCGCAAGGCAGTTGGCCGGTGTTGGTGCTGAATGCGGACTTCCGGCCGCTGAGTTACTACCCGCTGTCTCTCTGGTCGTGGCAGGACGCGATCAAGGCAGTGTTCCTCGACCGCGTCAACATCGTCGCGCATTACGATCAGGCGGTTCACAGTCCCACGCTGCAAATGCAGCTGCCGAGCGTTGTCTCGCTCAAATCCTTCGTCAAGCCGACCACGCATCCCGCCTTCACCCGGTTCAACGTCTTCCTGCGCGATCGTTTCGCCTGCCAATATTGCGGCTCGCCCGAAGACCTCACCTTCGACCACATCGTCCCGCGCAGCAAAGGCGGTCAGACCACCTGGGAGAACGTGGTCGCGGCATGCTCGCCCTGTAATCTGCGCAAGGGCAATCTGACGCCGGCGCAGGCAAAGATGTTTCCGCGCCAGAGCGCGTTCGCGCCGACCGTGCACCAGCTCCACCGCAACGGCCGCCTGTTCCCGCCGAACTATCTGCACGATAGCTGGCTGGATTATCTCTACTGGGATACGGAGCTGGATCCGTAGGGCGACGCTGTTCGCGCTCGGCCGTTCGTGCGACCTGCTGAAATCGAAAGATCGAGGACCCGTCGGGTCCTCGGTTCGTTTCATCGAACGTCACGCATTCTGCGCCAACGAATGAGCCTCGATTCGTTGGCGGATATCGGGCGAATTGATCAGGTCGAACGGCTCCATGAGTTGCACGACATCCGAGAACGCGCGCTGGACCACCGGATCGGCCACGACGGCCCGGAATAGAGCGGCTTCGAACTGCCGGCTTTCCTCGTACCGCTCCGGGCGCTCGCCGCGCGTGGTTGGATAGGCGAAGTCAGCGTTCACCGCCCATGTTCCAGGGTGCCTGAAGCAGCGCGCCCACTTCGGACATGAACCCAGCCTGGAGGGCCTCGATCGGGTCCGCCTCCCCGGCGACGCGATCCAGGATCTCGCGCAGCAACTTTGCCTCTCGCGCGGCGACCGTCATGCCCTGCCCGTAGACCGGATTGAACCGGCACAGCGAGTCCGCCACGGGGAGAATCCCGCGCGGCAGCCGCTTGAGCCGTTCAAAATGCCGCCAGCGGCTCGCGTCAAACACGAAATGCCGGAGGCCTCCGGGTGGCAAGAGCTTGTAGATTGCGTTGTAGATCGCCGGCGTCTTCAATTGGCGCGCAGCCGCAAGATAGTCCTCCCACGTGCCGGGGCGATCCGTCGCGCCGTGATGGGAGATCGATGTAAACCAGCGCCCGCCTTCGAGAGGAATGATCAAGCCGGCTGTCGCCGACGTGGCGGGATCGGGCAACGTGACCAGATTTTGCCAGTCGAACGAGGTTCGCCCCGGCCGCAGAACCGCGGTGGTGTAGCTGATGTCGACGCCCACGACGATCTCCTGCGGCCGCTCCCAGCCAAGCACATCGAGCAGGCCGAGTGTCGGCGCGCCGCGGCCGGATGCGTCCACCACGAGATCCGCCTCGATCGCCGCACCAACGCCTGCGTCGTTTTCGAACTTCACCATCGGCCGGGTTGCAGCCGGCACAATCTCCGTCACGCGGCTCTGCGATTGCACTTTGACATTGGCGATCGCAGTCACCTTTCGGCGCAGCGTATGCTCGATCAGCGGCCGCGAGCCACACAGCAGCGACGTCCCGCAGTCGCGCCTTGGCAGCGCGCCGACATCTGGCCGCTCGTACTGGACGTCCTTGAAGACATTCACGGGAACTGCACCGGCGGCGGCAAGATCCTGCGCGAAACCCGGGAAAAGGGAGTCGAGGGCCTGCAGCCCACCGGCCAGAAGAAGATGCGGATGCCGAT
The DNA here is from genome assembly GCF_023073075.1 of Bradyrhizobium sp. 61. NCBI lineage: Bacteria > Pseudomonadati > Pseudomonadota > Alphaproteobacteria > Hyphomicrobiales > Nitrobacteraceae > Bradyrhizobium > Bradyrhizobium sp. 61. The sequence continues at coordinate 50,345 of NZ_JADPIU010000075.1, forward strand.
CCTGGGGAACGCCGGCGCGGGACATGATCGAAGCCGGCAGGACATCGCGTTCGAGAATGACGACTTCCTGGAAGGCGGAAGAAAGCGCACCGGCGGCAGACAATCCTCCAATCCCCGCTCCGATGACAACCGCGCGTTGCCCAAAATGACGGCTCATACTTATTCCTTTGGTTCGATTCACCACCTTTCTGTGCGTGGACCGCACTACGGGAATGTTTCCAATCGCGGGATCTTTGTTTCGATTGCAACGGAGCGGCCGCGATGCCCAAGCGTTACGACAGAACGCCGCGTTCAGCTGCGGTACTCGCCAGACTCGATGCGACGCAATCTCTAAGGTTGCAGCATCATGTTTTGACACGTTCTCGCCACGGATCATCGGTATTCGACCAAAATCGGAATACCGGGAAAGTCGCGATGGGTGCATGCAGCTGGTTCAGAGTCGCATTGTTTGTTCTCGCGTTCACGAATGGCGCGACTGCACAGGACATGCCGTCGGAGCTTACGCCTGTCGGCAAGGCCGTCCTTCAAGCCGAGATCGCGGCCAAGGACCGCTCGGGATCCGGCAAGCCGGTGGACTCTCCGTTGGCCGTGTGCACCTTCCCGGGCGGCCTGTGCGGCGCGGTTCGGCCTGACGGTTCGGTGGCCGTGCCGCCGCGATACGATTGGGTCGGCGACTTCTCGGACAAGCGCGCCGCAGTTCGCAGCGGAGGACTGTACGGCTTCGTCGACGACGAAGGGCACGAGGTCGCCGCACCGCAATACGGCCTCGTGGACGACTACAAATTTGGCTTTGCGCAAGTCGAGGTCGGGGGCAAATCGGGCCTGATCGATCGTGACGGCAAGATGATCTTCGCGCCGACATACGGCTTCATCGAGGCGATCGGTCCCGACCGCTTCCGCGTGTCGGATTTTCCGCGACGCGGCGGAACCATTGGCGCCGAGGATTTCTCGGGGATAAGGACCACCTACACCTCAAACAGCGTCAGTGTCTCCGCCCCCTTCGAATTCAAGACGAATGGCGTGATCGATCTCTCCGGACAATGGATAGAACCGGCGGCGCCGCCATCGCGCGAATTCGACAAGACAAGTCCATCAGTTCGCTGGGTCGAAAGAGGCGGATTGTGGGGGTTGTTGCAAGCCGATGGAAGCTGGCTGGTCGAGCCGAAGTTTCAGCGGGCGGAAGCCCTAAGTGACGGCCTGGCGCGCGTGACTCTCAGCGGCAAGGTTGGCTTCATTGATGGCACAGGGAAATTCGCCATCGAGCCCGTCTTCGACACGGCCTGGCCGTTCAGGCTCGGCGTTGGGCGCACATCGGCAGAACGAGACGGCAGCTTCGGCGTGATTGACAAGTCCGGATCCTGGATATTCCAAACCAGTCACCAGCAAATTTATCTGGCGATTGCCCGTAACGGAGGCTCCTCCGAGGTGCCGTACGGATGGCACTTCAAGCAGGCGGACCACTGGGGTCTTCTGGACCTCGACGGCCGTACTGTGCTCGACGCAGCGTTCGATCAACCCGTCCAGCATTGTGAAGACAAGCGGCTGATCGCCTACAAGAACAAGCAATGGCTGTATTTCACGGAAGGCGGAAATCCTCTGCAACCTCCTGGAAGCCGGTTGATCGATGCGACATGCGGCGCCGCACCGCCGTACACCCTGCAAACCGGAGACACGTTCCAGCTTGTTGACGCACGCTTGCAGCCTATCGCGCCGATGCAGTTCGAGGCAGTCGTGCGAATTGGACGGGATGCCAGGAATGCCAAAGTCGATGGCAAATGGGGACGCATCAGGTCCGACGGGAGTTGGCTCGTCGAGCCCCGATTCGACTACCTTTCGACCAATCCCGATCCCTTTGTCGCGTCCATTGACGGTAAGCGCGGCGTCATGAAATCGGATGGGACATGGCTGATCGATCCCAAATTCGACGCCGTTCGAATCCGACAAGACGGCACCGCTTTCGTCACAACCGCTGGCGCCACAGGCATCTTGCGGCTCAATGATCAATCCTGGGTCATGCAACCCCGCCCGGGCGTCATGTGCGACATCGGAATCGCGCTCATGTCGCAGGCCGGCGGAAAACGCGTGATATTGTCTCCCGCCGGCGAGGTCTGGATCGACGCCGACGCCGAGCGCGTCGGCATCAATCTCGACTTCGGACTTCTGACGTTTTTGAGAAACGGCAAGTGGGGCCTGGTCGACACTGCCGGACATGTGTTGGTCGAGCCGCAATATGACGAGCCGGTCTATTTCGCGCCACGCGATCGCGGCATCGCCTGGGCCAAGCGGGACGGCAAATGGTGCCCGATCGACCGGCGCAACCATGCGATCCCGGGGATCGCATGCTCCGATGCCAATCCCGCACCATCCCTGGCACCGCGATTCGAATGCAAGATCGAGCCTTGAGTTCGATCTGCGCAAGACGATGATACGTATTTCGTCTCCAGCTCACACCCCGATCGCGTTGCGCATCACCACGTCCCGGTAGAACGCCGCGCTCAGCTTCGGCACGCGCGCTTGGGTCTCGAAGTCGACCCGGTAGAGGCCGAACCGCTTGCCGTAGCCGTAGATCCACTCGAAATTGTCCATCAGGCTCCACAGGAAATAGCCGCGAATCGGCACGCCCTCGGCGATCGCACGCTGCATCTGGGTCAGGTAATTGCGCAGGAACATGATCCGGTCGAGATCGTAGACCTGGCCGTCGGCGGAAATCTTGTCCTCGGACGAGGTGCCGTTCTCGCTGATATAGATGGTCTCGATGTTCCAGATTTTTGCGGCGAGACGCGGGGCCCAGTAGATCACCTCAGGGCCGACCCGCAGCCATTCCGAGTTCATGTGCGGGAACGAGGTTGGGAACGGCAGCACGCGGAAGCCCGACGCGCGATCGGAGGCCGTGACGTAGTATTGCGGCGCGTAGATGTTGAGCCCGACGAAATCGTTCGGCGTGCCGATGATCTTCAACTCCTCAGGGGTGAATTTCGGCGCATCCGCGCCGGCATAGGCGAGGAAGCCGTCGGTGTACTTGCCCTCCAGCACCACGCCAAGAAAGCCGGCGTTGAGCTCACGCGTCGCGATCTCGGCGGCGCGGATATTTTCCGGCGTTGCGATCGCGGGCACGCAGGCCGCGATGTTTTCGGCGGCACCGACGCGGGTGCCGGCGCGGCCCGACGCGCGGATCGCCTGCACGGCAAGCCCATGCGCCAGCGCGACGTGATGGCGCGCCTGGTTGAGCTGCGCCGCCGGCAGCTTGAGGCCGGGCGCGTCGATGCCCCAGCCATAGCCGAAATTCACGAAGCGCCCGACCTCGTTCACGGTGAAGATGGTTTTGACGCGATCGGTCAGGCGTGCGGCGACGTAGGCGGCGTAATCTGCAAAAGCCTTCGACGTGTCGCTCGACTGCCAGCCGCCGACGCGGTCCTGGAGCCCCTGCGGCAGGTCCCAGTGATAGAGCGTCGCATAGGGCTCGATGCCGTTCGCGAGCAGCTCGTCAACGAGCCGGTTGTAGAAATCGAGCCCCTTCGGATTGGGCTGGCCCGATCCATCCGGAAACACCCGCGGCCACGCAATCGAGAAGCGGTAGGCCTTGACCCCGAGCGCCTTGATCAACGCGACGTCATCCTTGTAGCGGTGATAGTGCTCATTGGCGCGGTCGCCGGTCGAGCCGTCCTCGATCTTGCCGGGCGTGTGGCTGAAGACATCCCAGATCGATTGGCCGCGGCCGTCCTCGTCGACGGCGCCCTCGATCTGGTAGGACGAGGTTGCCGTGCCCCACAGAAAATCCTTGGGAAAGGGCGCGTGGCGATCGGCCGGTGCGGGCGTCTCATTATCTGCAGCCTTGTTATCCGCAGCCTTGTTCTCTGCAGCCTTGTTATCTGCAGCCTTGGCACCCGCCGCTGCACCAAGCGCGACGAGCCCCGCGAGCTTCGCAAGATCGCGCCGCGAGACATCAGCTGACATCGCTATCTCCGAGCTTGCTCCATATCGATCTGATAGGCGGAAATCCGGTCGATCTCGAATGCGACCGTGGGCGGCGATTCCGCATCGACCGGACCGACGCCGAGAAAGAATTTCGATCCGATCGCGAGATTGACGATCATGTACATGGGATCGTCGAAGCCGATCGGCACCTTGATGTCGGAGACCGGCTTGCGGTCGATGAAATAGACCAGGCGATCCTCCTCCCACAGCACACCGTAATTGTGGAACACGCTGGAGGCATCGCCGACCGCATAGTCAAAGCCGCAGGACTGGATCTTCTGGGTCGACGGAATCCGCCAATGCGTCGTCATCACGAGATCGCCGGGTCGTTCGCCGCGGCCTTCCAGCACGTCGACCTCCGGCGGCCAGCCGCCGTCGTCCGCCAGCATCCAGAACGCCGGCCACACGGCGTGACCAACCGGCACCTTGGCGCGGATTTCGAAATAGCCGTGCTTCTGCGCGAACGTGCCCTGCGTGGTCAGGATCCCCGAGATGTACTCGTTGTTGAACAGCACGGACTTCAGTTCCGGCGGCGTGCGGCTGGCGACGATCGAGAGCACACCGTCTTTCACCTTGAACGGATCAAGCCCAAGCGGCGTCCCCGCACGCCCCGAATAGCGCGGATCGACATAGATCTGCTGCTCGCCATTGGCGCTGGTCTTGCGCTTGAAGTCGGAGCCGTCACCGCCCCAATAGCGCGCTTCCGGCCACGCCGCACCGCCGGCGTAATGCGGCACCCAGCGCCCTGTCGCAAGCGGATGCTCGTCAAAGTCATCGTTGAAAGTCCGGCGCAGCGGCAGGAACGCGAGCGAGGCGGGATTGACCGTCTCAAGCTTGCGACACTCGATCATGGAGGGATCGGTGGTCACTTGCAGCGTCATCGTACCGGGCGCAGCATCGAGATCGTCCTGCGCGACGCCCGGCGCGGGCACGGCAGACAGGCCGATCGCAACCAGAGCGCCCTTCGTCCAACTGTCGATCATCACCGCACATCGAACTTGGCAGAAAACTTGGCAGGTGTGCGCAGGTTAGCTCGCCTGTCTTCGAGCGGGCAAGCACGGCCATCTGTGGGGGCGGGCGATTTCGAAAAGGTCATCTCGACATCACATTCGGGTCGACCGGAAATCGCGTCATCCCGGGCGCAAGATCGGCGGCTAACCGGGCCAGTTCCGCGCGCTCCAGCTCCGCCAGAGAGGCGCGGGCGCCAAATCCTTCCGCATTCGTTACCGTCCCTTAAGCCTCCGATGGCAGTTTGGCCGGGATCCGCGGCCCTGCCCGTCCAACCGCCGATCCATCAGGTCCAAGGTCGTCGCTCATGTTTGCCGAGACGCTGGAAGCGGTTCAGTCCTCGCCGTCGAAGCGGACTGCCTATGTCCGCTTCGTGCTGGCGGCGCTGGCGTCGATCGCCGTGTTCAAGGCCTTCTGGTTCGCACGCTTCGGCGGCTGGACGGATCGCGAGCTCGCCGATTTCGATGCCTTCCACATCGTCGCGCAGCACGTCTGGCGCGGCGATCTCGACCAAGTCTATCATTTCGACGCCCTGCTGAAGATGCAGATGGAGGCCGCCGGCGGCGCCACCGGCTTCATGCCCTGGACCTATCCGCCGCAATACGACCTCCTGGTCGCGCCGTTCGCATTCCTGCCGGTCGGCATCGGCTATCTCCTGTTCACCGCCGCGACGCTCGCACTTTATCTCGTGACGCTCCGGGCGATCGCCGGCCGGAATTTCGCGCCGGTGCTGGTGATCCTGTTTCCGGCGATGGCGATCACCATCGGCTGCGGGCAGAATGGCTTTCTGACGGGGGCGCTGATCGGGCTGGTCTGCCTCAACGTGGAGCGGCGGCAGCTGTTGGCCGGCCTCGCGCTCGGCGCCATGGTGATCAAGCCGCACCTTGCGATTGCCGCCGGCGTCTATCTGCTGGTGACGCGGCGCTGGATTGCGCTCGGAACGGCCGCGGCCGTCGTATTGGCGAGCTCACTGCTCTGCACGCTCCTGTTCGGGGGGCAGATCTGGTTCGCGTGGCTCGGAGCGATCAGGGAATCGGCGGGCTATCTCGAGCAGGGCTTCTACCCGCTCTTCCGCATGATCTCGACCTATGCGGCGCTGTACAAGGCCGGCCTTCCCGCAAGCGCCGCCTTCTGGGGACAGACGGCCGTTGCCGGGCTGGCCTTGTTCGCCGTCCTTCTCGGTGCGGCGCGGGGCGCTTCACCGACCTTCACGCTCGGTGCCGCCGTGATGGTATCCGTGATGATCAGCCCCTATGCGTATGATTACGATCTGCCGATGGTCGGGATCGGTCTGGCCCTGATGCTGCCCGATCTCGCCAGGATGGCGAGCCCGCGCGAGCGGAGCGTCATATACGGGCTGATCCTGTTCGCCGGAGCCTATGGGCTGTTGCAGGCGGGGCGGCTCGCGGTGCAATTCGGGCAGAAGGCCGATCCCGATCAACATTTCGCGCCCGCCCTGGGCGGCTTCGCCCTGATGGCGCTCCTGGTCCTGCTGCTGCGGCTGCTGTGGCGCGGGACGCAGCCGGCGCCCATCCTGTCGCAGGCCGCGGAATAACGCCTCTAGGCCCGCTGCAACGCCAGCGTCACGCCGCCGAGCGTGAGCGCCATCGCCGCCCATTCGCGCAGGCCCAGCGGCTCGCCCAGGATGATCGCGGCGGAGACGACGCCGATCACGGGGACGATCAGCATGCCGGTCGAGGCCGAGGTCGGCGGCAGGCGGCGCAACGTCTCGAACCAGGTGACGTAACAGACGCCCATCGGCACCAGCGTCATATAGACGAAGCAGCCGAGCCCCAGCGGGGTGATCGCTGTGATGTCGGGATGCTCAAACAGGATGCCGAGGATCAGCATCGTGGCGCAGCCGAGCCCAACCTGCCAGGCGACGACCACGAGCGGCGGCATCGGCAGCGGCTTGCGGTTGAGCACATTGCCGAGCGCGAACAGGATGGCGCAGAGCAGTGCGAGCGCGATGCCGAGCAGCTTGTCGGCGCCGAACGCAAAGCCGTTGCCGCCGAGGAGCAGCGCGACGCCGGCGACACCGAGGACGAGACCCGAAATATCCCGCATGGTCGGCCGCGTACCCAGCACCGGCCAGGCGAACAGCATGGCCCAGATCGGCATCGTATAGGCGAGCAGAGCCCCCTCGCTCACGGTCACATATTTCATCGCGACCGTGCCGAGCCCCATCCAGGCAAGGACGTTGGTGAGGGTCGCAAACAACAGCCGCGGAATCGCCTCGCGCGGAACGGCGAAGGATTCCTTCCGGCTCAGTACCAGCACACCGAGAATGAGCGAGGCGCAGACGCCGGCCAGCCCGCGCGCGAACAGCGGTGGCCATTGCTGGAGCAGCAGCTTCATCAATGGCCAGTTCAGCGCCCAGCCGAACGCGGTCACACCGAGGCAGAGAGAGCCGATCGTCCTGTCGCGCCGCGCCGAATCCATGGACAGCGCTTAGCAGGCGGGTGCGGCGCACTCCACCTCGGCTGGCGCATGCGGGCCATGGCGGACGATGGAACCGGGAACGCCGGTACCCGTTCAAATGGGAGCGGGTGGCGGTGGTGCCGCAGCGCAAACGAGGGAGACGTACCATGCCCACAGCCGAGACGGATCACGTCTACAAGATCCTGGAGCTGGTCGGATCATCCGAGACCTCCATCGAGGATGCGATCAAGAACGCGATCAGCCGCGCCGCCAAGACCGTTCGCGAAATGAAATGGTTCGAGGTGGTGCAGACACGCGGTCACATCGAGAATGGCGCTGTCCGCCACTACCAGGTGACGCTGCGCGTCGGCTTCACGCTGATGGACTGACGCGGCAGACGCCGCGCGAAACATCATGCCGCGGCGGCGTGGTTAACATCCGACGATGAGAGTCGATCAAAATATCGACGATCTCCTCTGGCTTACTACGGACGCGCAAAATCATCGCGGAAGTTGCAACAGGCCGTTAAGACCAAAGTGAGAGGTTTGCTCCGATTTGGAGCAAGCCGATGGTCACGGACCGCGAGCTCGGCAAGACGCGCCTTCCGCTCTGGGCGGCGGGATTCGTCGTGCTGATCTGCGTGGCGATCCTCGGCTTGAGCGTCTGGCGCGAATGGGAAACGCACAACGCCGATCTCAGGAACGCCGAGATCGACGTCGCCAACCTCGCGCATTCCCTGGTCCAGCACGCGGACGACACGTTCGAGCTTGCCGATACGATCCTGGTCGGACTGGTCCATCGCCTCGAACTCGACGGAACCGGCCCGGACACGATCGCGAAGCTCCAGACTTACCTGCCGACCCGCAAATCATCGGACCGCATCCGCGGCATCTTCGTCTATGACGAGACCGGCCGATGGCTTGCTACGACCGAGCATCTCGACTTCTCCAAGCTCAACAACAGCGATCGCGAATATTTCCGGCAGCACCGTGATTCCCCGGCGAAGGACACGCTGATCGGCCGGCCCATCAAGAGCCGCGCCGGCGGCCAGTGGATCATCACCGCGTCACGCCGCATCAACCACCCCGACGGCAGCTTTGCCGGCGTCGCGCTGCTCACGATCGACGTCGCCTATTTCGCGAAATTCTACGAGCGCTTCGACGTCGGGTCGAACGGCTCGGCATCGCTGCTCAACGGCTCCGGTATCATGCTGGCGCGCAGCCACGACGAGAGCGGCGCCTTCATCGGGCGCGACCTCTCCAATGCGCCGCTGTTCAGGGAATGGAAAAGCCGTCCGGCGGCGGCGGTCTACTATTTCAAGTCGCCGCTCGATGGCGTGCAGCGGCTGAGCTACTACCAGCGCAGCAGCCGCTATCCGCTGATGGTGCTGGCGAGCAAGTCGCAGGACGACGTGCTGGCGCCCTGGCGGCGCGCGGCAGCCGTACGCACGGCCTTTGTGCTCGGCCTCGTCGCGCTGATCGCGGTGATCGGCTTCTACCTGGTCCGCCAGCTCTGGCAGCGGCAGCGAATGGCGCAGGCCCTGGTCGCGAATGAAGCCCATTTTCGCCTGCTCGCCGAGCAATCCAGCGATATGGTATCCCGGATCGGGCTGGATAACCGGCTGCTCTACGTCTCGCCCTCGTGCGTGCGCATCATCGGCTGGTCTCCCGAGGAGCTGCTCGGCGCGTCGGCGGTGGCCGGTATCCACGCGAACGACATGGAGCGGGTCGAGCAGGCCATCGCAGCGCTGAAGAACGGCGAGGCCGAGGAAGCGCGGTTCGTCTATCGCCAGCGCCATCGCGACAAGGGCGATATCTGGGCCGAGGCGGCCTTGCACGTGACCCGTGCCTCCGACAGCGGCGAAGTCGACGGTGTCGTCGCGGTCGTGCGCGACATGACCGAGCAGAAGGACTTGCAGGACAAGCTCGCATCGCTCGCGACCACCGATGGCCTGACCGGCCTTGCCAACCGCCGCGCGTTCGACGAACGCCTCGCGGAGGAATGGGCACGCGCCGGGCGCGACGGCACGCAGATCTCGCTCCTGTTGATCGACGTCGATCAGTTCAAGAAATTCAACGATCATTACGGACATCAGGCGGGCGACGGCTGCCTGCGCGCACTCGGCCGGATCCTGTCCGCTCAGGCCAGGCGCCCGGCTGACCTCGCGGCGCGCTACGGCGGCGAGGAATTCGCCGTATTGTTGCCGAACACCGGCCCGGATGGTTGCGCCGAAGTCGGCGAAGGGATTCGCGAGGCACTGCACGACCTCGCCATGCTGCATGCACAAAATCCACCCTCCCGGCTGGTTACGGCAAGCATCGGCGCTGCGACAAGCCTTCCATCTCAGACCGCGCTGGACTGCAACACGCTGGTCGCCGGCGCCGACCGCGCACTCTACGCCGCCAAGGACAGCGGCCGCGACCGTATGGTGATGTCGGGACAGGTCGTGCCCTGGCCCGCGAAGAGCGCGTGACGAATCCTGCCAGGCGTAGCGAACGCCGCCCTTTCCTGCGTAGCTGGCAAGCGCGGCTAACGCGATGTGCACATGCGGCACATCGGCGCGCGCCAAATCCCGCCCACCATCGCTTGCGCACCGATTTCTGAATGGCTACATCCCGAGGCGATGTTGGGGGGCCGCCGGACTTCTTCGATCGGGTCCATGCGGTACGGCCTCATCGTGGGGCAATGCAGACGAGACGGCCGTGAACGAGACCATGCCGGCGGACATCCCGGGGCGCGGGGTGGACGCGCTGAGACAGTTGCGCGCCATGACGGCCGACATCTGCGATGTCGTTCCGCTCACCACGGAGGACGACTTCCATGTCACCACCGTGACGATGATGACCCGCAATGCGTTGCTGGTCGATACGCGCGCGACCGATCAGGAATACGACCGGACGCCCGCGCACGTCGCCCGCGGTGCGATGGATCACTTTCAGATCACCCTGTGTGTCGAAGGCGAGATGCGGTTCAGCTCGGGCCGGCGCGAGGTGACGATGGGGCCCGGCGCCATCTGCCTGATCGACATGGCGCAGCCGAACCGGACCGTGTTGCGCGGCGGCGGCAGTCGTACCCGCCTGATGGCGATCATCCTGCAACGCGCCATGCTGGCACCACGGCTTGCTCATCCGGATTCGGCCACCGCAACCTTGCTGCCGTCAAACCATCCTCATACCCGCCTGCTTGCCAGCCATTACGCGGCGCTTACGCTGCCACCCGAGCCCGAGGCGGGCAGCGCCGAGGCCACGATCGACGCGATCGCCGACATCGTTGCCGCGGCCGCTGGCGGGACCGCCGACATTGCGGCCGGAGTCGAACGCGCCGAGCGGCATCTTTATCTTGCGATGATCAAGCGCCGCATCGCGGACAATCTCGAGACCGACGCGCTCACCGCAGACGAGTTGTGCCGCCACTTCCAGATTTCGCGCGCGACCCTCTATCGGCTGTTCGAGGCGGATGGCGGGCTCTCGCACTACGTGAGGGAGCAGCGCCTCAATCTCGCTTTCCGCCAGCTGATATCGCCGTCCGCGGAAGACACGCGGCTGATCGACCTCGCCGTCGGCATGCGTTTCAGCAGCGATTCCACCTTCATTCGCGCATTCCGCCGCAAGTTCGGCTTGACGCCGGGCGAACTGAGGGAGCTGGCCGACAATTGGCTCCGCGAGACTGGTGCGGTCCCGACCATCGACACGGTGCTGCATCAACTGGCCCGCCGCCGCACCTCGTAGCCATGAAGCTGCGACGCTCGACACCAGTATCGCAACGTTCGGCCTTGGCGCCCGGATTTGTCGCCCGCGCTCCAGTGGGATATGACTTTGAGCACGGCCGGATGTTTCGGTCCGGCCGGGAGCGTTCCCGTGCCTGACGAGATCAAGCTTGTCCTCTTTGATATGGACAATGTCCTCTGCGAATACGACAGAGGAAGGCGCGTCGCGTTTCTGGCGGAGCTTGCGGGGACCACCAGTGAGTTCGTCTACAAGGCGATCTGGGAGAGCGGATTCGAGCTTCTCGGCGACTCCGGCACGCTCGATGCCGCCGACTATTTGCGGGGATTTGGCGAGCGCATCGGCTATCCCCTCTCGCTCGATGAGTGGGTGGAGGCGCGCCGCCGTTCGATGAAGGCCGATCGCGCGGTGCTGGAGATTGCCCGCCGCCTGCATGAGACCATCGATGTTGCCGTCCTGACCAACAATACCACGCTGGTCGCCGACCATATCGACGCGCTGCTGCCGGAATTGCGTCCGCTGTTCGGCTCCCGCATCTACACGTCGGCCCGGTTCAAGGCCGCCAAGCCGGACCCGCGCTGCTATCGCCTCTGCCTGTCGGAGCTACAGACGACGCCGCAGACCGTTCTGTTCGTCGACGACCTCGCCGCAAATGTCGCCGGCGCGCGGGAAGCGGGCCTCTTCGCGCATCATCACACGTCGGTGGAGGCTTTCCGGCAGGCCCTTTCGGCGCACGGCCTGCTCCGGGACGGATGAACGGGCGCACCGTCTCGCGCGACGTCAGGCGAGATGACACGCCACAAAATGGCCGCCCGCCCCTTCCCTCAGTACGGGCGCGCTTTCCGCGCAGCGCGGCTGGGCGATCGGGCAGCGGGTGTGGAAGTGGCAGCCGGATGGCGGCTTCATCGGGCTTGGCACGTCGCCCTTGAGGCGAATGCGTTCACGCTTGAGCTTGGGATCGGGCACCGGCACCGCCGACAACAGCGCCCTGGTGTAGGGATGCTGCGGATTGCGGTAGAGATCGCTCGCTTTCGCCAGCTCGACGATCCGGCCGAGATACATCACGGCGACGCGGTCGGAGATGTGCTCGACCACCGACAGGTCGTGCGCGACGAACAGATAGGTGAGGTTCAGCTCGGCCTGGAGATCCTCCAGCAGATTGATCACCTGCGCCTGGATCGAGACGTCGAGCGCGGACACCGGCTCGTCACAGACGATCAGCTTCGGCTCGACCGCGAGCGCCCGCGCGATCACGATGCGCTGGCGTTGGCCGCCCGAGAATTCGTGCGGGTAGCGGCGCATGTGCTCGGCCTTGAGGCCGACCTTCACGAGCAGGCTGGCGACGCGCTCCTCGCGCTCCTTGGCCGACGACCCGAGCTTATGGATGATCAGGGCCTCACCGAGGATGGCGCCGACCGTCATGCGCGGATTGAGCGAGGCGAACGGATCCTGGAACACCAGCTGCATGTTCCGCCGCATCGCGCGCAAATCATTGCCGCTGAGCTGGCGCACGTCCTGGCCGTCGAACACGACCTCGCCGTCGGTCGGCTCGATCAGGCGCAGCACGCAGCGGCCAGTGGTGGATTTGCCGCAGCCGGATTCGCCGACGAGGCCGAGCGTCTCGCCGCGGTTGACCGAGAACGAGACCCCGTCGACCGCATAGACGCTGCCGACCTGGCGCGACAACAGGCCGCCGTGCACGGGGAAATATTTCTTCAGGCCGCTGACGCGGAGCAAGGGCTCGGTCATGCCGTGCCTCCCAACTGCGTATCTCCCAAATGACAGGCCATGCGGTGGCCGGGCGCGATCTCGCGCAGCAGCGGCTCCTTCTCGGTGCAGACGTTCATGGCAAACTTGCAGCGCGGGGCGAAGCGGCAGCCGACCGGCGGATTGATCAGGATCGGCACCGAGCCGCCGATCGCTTCGAGCCTTGTCTTGTGCTCGCTGTCGAGATCGATGCGCGGGATCGAGCGGATCAGCCCCTGGGTGTAGGGGTGGCCGGGATTGCCGAAGAGGTCGTCGACGAGCGCTTCCTCCACCACCTTGCCGGCATACATCACGACGACGCGCTGCGCGGTCTCGGCGACGACGCCCATGGCGTGGGTGATCAGCATCACCGCCATGCCGAAGCGCTCCTTCATGTCCTGCAGGAGGTCGAGGATTTGCGCCTGGATGGTGACGTCGAGCGCGGTGGTCGGCTCGTCGGCGATGATCAGCTTCGGCCTGCAGGCGAGCGCCATCGCGATCATCACGCGCTGGCGCATGCCGCCTGAGAACTGGTGCGGATAATTGTGCACGCGGCCTTCGGCGTTGGGGATCTGCACCAGCTTCAGCATCTCGATGGTGCGCTCGAGCGCCTGCTTCTTCGTCACCGCTTCATGCCGGCGCAGGCTCTCGGCGATCTGCTCGCCGATGGTGAGCACCGGATTGAGCGAGGTCATCGGCTCCTGGAAGATGAAGCCGATCTCCTTGGCCCTGATCTCGTCGAGCTGACGGCTCGTCAGCGGCACGAGATCGCGGCCCTCGAAGATGATCTGGCCCGCCGCGATGCGGCCGGGCGGCATGGCGATCAGCTTCAGGATCGACATCGCGGTCATGGTCTTGCCGCAGCCGGATTCGCCGACGACACAGAGCGTCTCGCCCTTGTTGATGGAGATGTCGACACCGTCGACGGCCTGCAGGATGCCGTCGTCGGTCGAGAAGTGGGTTTTCAGCCCTTTGATTTCCAGCAGCGGCGCCATCAGATCACCCGTCGCGCATCGAGCGCGTCACGCAGGCCGTCGCCGATGAAGTTGATGGCGACCACCGCGATGAAGATCGCGCCGCCCGGAAACAGCGCCCAGTGCGGGCCGATGTCGAGGAAATCCTTGGCGTCGTACAAGAGCCGGCCCCAGGTTGGCGTATCCGGCGGAAAGCCGAGGCCGAGGAAGGACAGTGTCGATTCCGCGATGATGGCGGCAGCGACGTCGATGGTGCCGGCGATGATCACGGGACCGAGCGCATTGGGCAGGATGTGCCGCACCACCTGGCGCACCGGACTTGCGCCGAGCGCACGGGCGGCCTCGACGAACTCCTTCTCGCGGATCGACAGGAACTGCGCGCGCACCAGCCGCGCGACCGGCATCCAGCGCAAGCCGCCGATCACGAGCACGATCAGGATGAAGATGCCGCCCTCGGGACCGAACATCTGCTTCAGCCCGTCGCGGAAGAGATAGATCAGCAGCAGCAGCAGCGGCAGTTGCGGCAGCGACAGGAAGAGATCGGTGAGCCACATCAGGCCGTGGCCGAGCGCGCCGCGCGACATGCCGGCGAGCGCGCCGATCAGGACACCGATAAAGACCGAGACCAGCATCGCGGCAAGGCCGACCGCGAGCGAGATGCGGCCGCCATAGATCATGCGGGCCAGGATGTCCTGCCCGAGATCGTCGGTGCCGAACGGATGGGCAAGCGACGGCCCCTGCATGCCCGCCACGATATCGATGTCGTCGATCTTGACCCGCCAGACGAAGGGGCCGGCCACCACCGCCAGGATCAGAATGAGGAGCAGAAACGCACTGACCACGGCGAGCTTGTGGCGGCTGTAGCGCCGCCACATCTCGCGCCAGGGCGAGTAGACGCGCCGCTCAGCGGAGGGAGATGCGAGGGTCAAGCCAGCCATAAAGGACGTCCGCGATGAGATTGAACAGCACGACGAGGCACGCGAAGACGAAGGTAACGGCCATCACCACCGGCGTGTCGTTGGAGAGGATGGAGGAGATCAGTAGCGAGCCGATGCCGGGGATGCGGAATATCTGCTCGGTGACGATGGCGCCGCCGAACACGGCCGGCATCTGCAACGCAATCAGGGTGACGACCGGGATCATGGCGTTGCGCATGACGTGCTTGACGATGACCGTGGCCTGCCCAAGCCCCTTGGCGCGCGCCGTGGTGACATAGTCGAGCCGGATCACGTCCAGCATCGCCGAGCGCACGAAGCGCGTCATCGACGCAGCCTGGAACAGACCGAGCACCGCCACCGGCATGATCGCCTGCCGGATCATCTCCAGCACCCAATGGATGCCGGTGCCCTTGATGTCGGTCGTATAGACGAAAGGCAGCCAGTCCAGCGTGACCGAGAAGATCAGGATGAACAGGATGCCGGTGAAGAAGGTCGGCAGCGAGAAGCCGACGAAGGCGAGCGTATTGGCGATCTGGTCGAACAGCGAATAGGGCTTTGTCGCCGCATAGACACCGACGGGGATCGCAATCAGCAGCGCCAGGATCTGCGCCGAGCCGATCACGTAGAGCGTCGCCGGCAGACGCTGAAGGATCAGCGTGTCGACATTCATCCGGCTGACGAAGGAGAAACCCCAGTCGCCGTGCAGCATGGCGTTGAGCCAGTGCAGGTAACGGAGGTGGATCGGATCGTCGAGGCCGAACTTGGCCCGAAGTGCGGCCTGCACCTCGGGCGGGACGTTCGGGTTCGTCGCCAGTTCCGAGAACGGATCGCCTGGCGCAAGCGCCAGCACGACAAACAGCACAACCGAGATTCCGAGAAGACTCGGAATCGCGATCAGGAGGCGACGCAGGACGTACTGACTCATAGGGAAAGACCCCGTCTAGAGCTGGGGGATCATTCCTCGCGGTACCAATCGTGCAGATTGTCGGTTTCGTTGGCCCAGCCGCTGATGATCGGGCGCAGATTGTTGGCTGCCGCTTCCACCTTTAGGCGATGCTGCGCCGGGATGAACACGGTGTCCTGGAACATGAGGTCGTTGGCCTTGATATAGTGCGCCGCGCGCTTGACCGGATCCATTTCGCCTTCGGCTGCTTCGATCGCTGCGTCATAGTCCTTGTTGACCCAGCGCGGGAAGTTCGTGCCCTGCCACTTGTTCTCCTTCGTGGCGACGTTGGTCGACAGATAGCGGCGCATATGCTGAGACGGATCCGGCTGGCTCAGCGGGATCTGGAACATCTGGAGATCGGCGTAGAAATGCGCGTAGGTGTCGGGGTTGGCGACATCGGAGGAGAAGAACACGGACGCCACCACCGACTTCAGCTCGACGTCGATGCCGGCCTTCTGACAGGCCTGCTTGACGATCGCCTGGGTCTTCTGACGCGGTCCGTTGATCGAGGTCTGGTACAGAAGCTTCAGCTTCTTGCCGTCCTTCTCGCGGATGCCATCCGCGCCGGGCTTCCAGCCGGCGTCGTCGAGCAGCTTCGAGGCCTTCTCGATGCTGAATTCCCAGGTCGTGTTCTTGGAGACGAACTTCTCGGGACCGTTGAGGAAGTTGGCGGTGGTGCGGCCGGCGCGGCCGTAGATCGCCTTCTTGATGGACTCGCGGTCGACCAGCATCGACAGCGCCTTGCGTACCGCCGGATCGGAGAACAGCGGATGCTTGGTCTTCATCGAGGAGCGCTCGCCATCGACCTCGGTGTTCGGATCGGTGAAGTTGAGCGCGATGAATTCGGTGTCGCCGCCCACGGCATAAACGGTCTTGCCCTTGCCGCCCTTTTCGAGGCGCAGCAGCACGTCGTCCTCGACCTGGATGTTCCATCCGAAATCATATTCGCCGGTCTGGATCACCGCGCGCGCCGCAGAGACGGCGTCGCCGCCGCCCTTCATCTCGACCGTGTCGAAATAAGGCCGGTTCGGCATGTGGTAATCGGGATTGAGCTGGCCGCGGACGAGATCGCCCGGCTTGAACTCGACGAACTTGTAGGGGCCAGTGCCGACCGGCGAGAGGTTGGTGGGCGCTTCCCGCGATTTGGACCCCTTGTAGTCGGCGAACAAATGTTTGGGGATGATGGTGTTGGGAGCCCCGACAAAGGCGTCGGCCCAGAACGGCGTCGGCTTGTTAAAGAGGATGCGAACCGTGAGGTCATCCACCTTCTCGACCGTGATGTCGCGGAGCGTCGCGATGGTCAGGGCGGAGGTCGCCGGATCCCTGGCATATTCCCAGTTGAACACGACGTCATCGGCGGTGAACGGCTTGCCGTCATGCCATTTGACGCCTGGTTTGAGCTTCCAGGTCACCGACTTGCCGTCGGCGGCGAGGCCGCCGTTCTGGATCGAGGGAATTTCGGCCGCCAGAACCAGCTTCATGTTGCCGTCGGGATCCCAGCAGGCGAGGGGCTCGTAGAACAGGCGCGCGCCGTCCTGGTCCTTGGTGCCGGTGGCGAAATGCGGATTGAGCAGGGTCGGCCCCTGCCACCACAGCAGCTTCAGCGCACCGCCGCCGCCGCGCTTGGTCGGCTTGTAGGTCTGGGCACCTTCCGCCATGGCGACGCCGCCGAGCGCGAGGATCTGGTTGGCGAGGGGTGCGGTGAGGCCGACCGCGGCCATACGCATGATGAAGGCACGGCGGTCCATCCGGCCGTCCTTCACGTCACCGATCATCGAACGCAGTTCTTTATCCAGCATGGTTGTCCCCCGTCTGGTTCCCGTATGGATGCAGGCAGCCGCACCGCGGCCGCCGGGTTTTTGCTGGCGGTAGATGGCACACCGAATAGGCCGCGCGTCAACTGCGACCATGTGTATGCAAACGGTGTTCTGGCTGTCTGTTGGGCAAAACTCTGTTCCGCAGCCCAAGCGTTCGGCAATCCGGCGCTAAATCGCGCCGGAATCCACATTGCACTGCGGAAAATTTGTTCGCGGCATCAGACGAAGTATCGAGGCGAAATTCTACGCCACGGACATGGTCAGCGGCGGCGCGACGTGGTCCGGCAGCGGACAGACATAAGGTGTCTTGGCGGTCCGCTTCTGCAAGTCCGCTTTCGCGGCCTTGATCAGCTCCGGATCCGTCAACGCCTTGATGCCGATCCCGGCCATCGCCTTGGCCGCCTGCACCATGGCCTTATGAGCGTGTCCGCTCTTGCCCTGCGCCACCACCTGCCAAGTGTGGAACGGCGTGCCGATTGCAACCGTGGGTGCGTGAACCTGCACGGTCGGCACCACCCAGCTCACGTCGCCGACGTCGGTCGAGCCGACCAGCGGATTGCGCTTGGCATCGAGCGGCACCAGGAAGTCGGCCAGCGGCCGATCAGTCGGCTCCATGCCGATCGCGTAATAGACCGACGCGATGTCCTTGTCGCTGAGCGTCGCGCGGATCTGGCTGGCAAACCCCTTGTCGGCGTCGTCGAAATGCGGCGGCCCCAGCTCTTCCATCACCCGGTGCAAGGCCTGCTCCAGCGGCGTATTCGGCAGGATGTTGGAGACCGCGGAGATGATCTTCATCTCGACCTTGGTCTCGGTCATCAACGCCGCGCCTTCTGCGATCTTGCTGACGCGTCCGACCAGCTCGTTCATGCCGGGCAGATCGCGGGCGCGGATCGAATAACGCACGCGCGCATGCGCCTGCACCACGTTGGGGGCGATGCCGCCGGTGTCGAGCAGGGCGTAATGCACGCGCGCGTCGCTCGGCATGTGCTCGCGCATGTAGTTCACGCCGACATTCATCAGCTCCACCGCGTCGAGCGCAGAGCGGCCGAGATGCGGCGAGGCCGCCGCGTGCGACGTGCGGCCGGTGAAGATGAAATCCGCGCGCGTGTTGGCGAGCGACGGCGTCACCGCGACTTCCCAGAAGCTGTGCGGATGCCAGGTGATGGCGATGTCGGCGTCTTCAAACGCGCCCGAGCGCACCATGAAGGCCTTGGCTGCGCCGCCCTCTTCCGCCGGGCAGCCGTAATAGCGCACGCGGCCGGGCACCTTGTTCTCGGCGAGCCAGTCCTTCATCGCGGTCGCGGCGAGCAGCGCCGCGGAACCAAGCAGATTGTGGCCGCAACCGTGGCCGTGGCCGCCGGTCTCGACCGGACGGTGCTCGGCGACGCCGGCCTCCTGGCTGAGGCCCGGCAACGCGTCATATTCACCCATGAAGGCAATGACCGGACCGCCCTCACCCCACTCGCCCATTACCGCGGTCGGGATGCCCGCGACGTTCTCGGTGATACGGAAACCCTGGTGGCGCAGCTCGGCGAGATGCTCGGCGGCGGACCGCGCCTCGGTGTAGCACACCTCGGGCATGCCCCAGACCCTGTCGCTGAGGTCGATGAAACGCGCCTTGATCGTGTCGACGCCACGCCAGATGTCGCTGCGATTATCCATGCTTCGGTCCGTGATCTCTTGGTCAAACGAAGCGGCAATGGTTAGCAGCTTCATTGCACCCCGCCTAGCACGTCGCGGGACAGCAGCCATGCGGCCGGTGCTGGATCGCGCGGCCGCTTGCCACCTGTGCGGGCGTTCCTGTGCCTGTCGAAGATTTCACGCGGCGTTCTCCGGAATAGTTGGGATCGAGGCTTTCAAGACGGCCTCCTCCAGCCTAAATTATGAGTGCTTCGCGCGTCGTTCCGCCGGCCAAGGCGGAGCAATGCTCTCAGCCAGGAGAACTCCATGCCCGCCCTGACCGAATGGAGAGTGCCGCCGGCCAATCAGCCGCGCGCGAGCGATTACGGTTTCGATCTCGACCGCTCGCTCGCGTCCGTCGTCGGCCTGCACGCCATCATCCCGCCCGACGCCTTCAGTGCCGAAACGCTGGGCACCGAACGCGCCGGCAACGGCGTCGTGATCGACAACGGGCTGGTGCTCACCATCGGCTACCTCATTACCGAGGCGGAATCGGTGTGGCTGCATCTCGCCGACGGGCGCGTCGTCGAAGGGCATGCGCTCGGTTTCGATTCCGTCACCGGCTTCGGCCTCGTGCAGGCGCTCGGTCAGCTCGACGTCGAACCCTTGCCGCTCGGCAACTCGGCGAAAACAAGGGTCGGCGACCGCGTCGTGGTCGGCGGCGCCGGCGGGCGCACGCGCTCGGTCGCGAGCCAGATCGTGGCCAAGCAAGAATTCGCCGGCTACTGGGAATATCTGCTGGACGAGGCCGTGTTCACCTATCCCGCACATCCGAACTGGGGCGGCACGGCGCTGCTCAACGAGCGCGGGGAGCTGATCGGCATCGGCTCGCTGCAGCTCGAGCGCGAACGCGAAGGCAAGGCCGAGCACGTCAACATGATCGTGCCGATCGACCTGTTGAAGCCGGTGCTCGACGATCTGCGCAAATTCGGCCGCGTCAATAAGCCGTCGCGCCCCTGGCTCGGGCTCTATTCGACCGAAATCGACAACCGCCTGGTGGTGATCGGGATCTCCACCAACGGCCCGGCCGCGCGCGCGGAGCTGAAGACCGGCGATGTCATCCTTGCGGTGGACGGCCAGGAGGTGACGAGCCAGACCGCCTTCTACAAGACGATGTGGGCGCTAGGCGCCGCCGGCGTCGACGTGCCGCTGACCGTGCATCATGAAGGTGTCACCTTCGACGTCACGGTGACGTCGACCGATCGCTTCAAGTTGCTGAAAGCGCCGAAGCTGCACTGACACCACCGAACTGACGCAAGGAAGCGGCGATGACCGAGGCCGTCGTTGACGACATCGTGACCGTGCTGCCGCCGCTGCTCAACGCGCTGGAAGCACTCGGCTTCTTCACTCGGAATCTGCATCCGCCGGCCTTTGCCTCGGTGATGAATGCGATCGGCGCGCCCGACGCGGCGCTGCAGGCGGTGCACGCTGCGATCGGCGCCTGGCCCGAGCAGTTCACCGGGCTGCGCGAGCGGCTCGACCGCGCCTGCAACGAGACGCTCGCCGCCTTTGCCGGCATACGCGAGGTCGAGCGCGGCAATGGCGATCTCGTCGCGGTCTTCCGCGCGCTGCGCCATCTGCCTCGTGCGCAGGAGGCGCTGTACCCGCTGTCGACCCAGTTTCCGCCGGTGAGCAGCTTCTTCCTTAACGCCGCCAATCGCGAGAATGACGATCTGCTGGCGCGGCTGGAAGCCGGCGCGGGCGAACACACCGGCATCTTCCACGACCACAACGAGCCCGGCAGCCGCGGCGGCTTCTCGGTCTATGTGCCAGAATATTATTCGCCGGAGCGCGCCATGCCGCTGGTGATGGCGCTGCATGGCGGCAGCGGCAACGGCCGCGGTTTTCTCTGGAGCTGGCTGCGCGATGCCCGCAGCCTTGGCGCGATCCTGGTGGCGCCGACCGCGACCGGCCCGACATGGGCGCTGATGGGCGACGATAGCGACACGCCGAACCTCATGCGCATTCTCGACACGGTGCGCAGCCGCTGGAGCGTCGACGGTTCGCGCCTGCTGCTGAGCGGCATGAGTGACGGCGGCACCTTCTGCTACGTCACCGGGCTCGACGGCGCCTCGCCCTTCACGCATCTCGCGCCGGTGTCGGCGACGTTCCATCCGCTGATGGCGGCGATGGCGGACGCCGTGCGCCTGCAGGGACTGCCGATCTTCATCACCCACGGCAAGCTCGACTGGATGTTTCCGGTACAGACCGCGCGCCAGACGCAGGCGGCCCTCTCCGCCGCCGGCGCCGATGTCACCTATCGCGAGATCGACGACCTCAGCCACACCTATCCGCGCGAGATCAACGCAGAGCTGCTGGAGTGGCTGAACCGCGGATGAACGGGTCGTCCTTATCTGCGCCGTACTGCCGCGGAACCATCACTCCGGGCCGACGTTATCGCCCGTCACCGGAGGTTCGCAGATGCAGACGTTTTTCGGAATGATTTTGGGCGCACTGCTGCTCAGTTGCGGCGTATACGTCTACGACTCCATGCAGACGTCGTCGGTCGCCAATGGCGAGGTTGCAACGACCAATCGCACCATCGTGAACTGGGACGTCGCCAAGGCCGACTGGGATGCGCTGCGCGATCGCGCGCACAAGGACTGGGTCCGCATCTCGTCGAAGTAACGACGCCGTATCACGAACAAGGCGCCGTCGCGGGTCCGCGGCGGCGCCTTTGCGTTGACGGCGATCGATGTGCTCACGTCAGTTCATCTTGGCCTTGCGGGCATCGGCGATGACCTGCTCGAACTCGGTCATGCTGAGCACGCCCGGCACGCGGTACTTGCCGACGATGAAGGAGGGGGTACCGCTGAAGCCGAAGGCTTCGGCCTGCTCGTTGTTGCGCTTGAGGACGGCGTCGATGTCCTTGGCGCGGTCGGTGAGATCGCGCTTCAGGCGGTCCATGTCGACGCCGGCGGCCGCGAGCAGCTCGTTGATGCGCGGCTCTGTCAGGCGCGAGCTGACACCCATCATGGCATCATGCGCCTGATGGTATTTGTCCTGGAATTTTGCCGCGAGCGCGATCCGCGCCGCGGTGACCGAGACCGGCCCGAGGATCGGCCAATCCTTCATCACCAGCCTGACCTTGCCGTCGTCCTGGACCACCTGGCGCAGCTCCGGCTCGAGCTTGCGGCAATAGGGACAATTGTAGTCGGACCATTCGATGATGCTGATGTTGCCGTCGGGATTACCGGCGACGGGAACATCGGGGTCGCGCAACACCTTGGCTTCGGTCAGCACCTCGTCATCGGCGGCGGCCGCGCGCGCAGAGGTGATCCGACCTGCCGCAAGGGCACCCGCCCCGATCAGCGTCAGCGCCGCACGCCGCGTCGCCACGAGGCCCTTGTTCCTGAATCCAGCCATATCTCGTCCCGTTTCGGTCCCATCGCTGCAAATACGGTTCGCGACCGGGACCTGTTACGCGTCATATAGAGCGTTGCGGGCGCGATGTCATCGCCATGCTATGCGCGGATCGCCGCCGGCGCTGGCGAAGCCGCCGCGCGGGGCAGCATCGCCATCAGCGTCCCGGTCATGGTGGCGATCAGCGTGGTGTTGCCCTCGTGCTCGGCAAAGGCCCTGGCCTCGCAGAAGGTCAGCGTGCGGCCGGGCTTGACCACCTCGGCCTTGAAGACGAAGCGCGCGCCGCGGGCGGGCGCCAACAGCGTGGTCTTGAACTCGACGGTCAGGATGTCGGCCTCGCGCGGCATCAGGGTGAAGGCGGCGACGCCGCAGGCATTGTCGAGGCCTGCCGTGATGATGCCGGCATGGACAAAACCGTTCTGCTGCGTGAAGGCCGCCGAATGCAGCATGGCCAATTCGACCTCGCCCGGCGCGAGGCGGACGATCACGATGCCGAGCGTGCGCATCGCCGGCTGGCCGTCGAACATGGCAATGGCGGCAGCACGATAGCCCGGATTTTTCGGCTCGAACGCGGCCATGGCTCAGGCCTCGGCCGGCTCGGCAAGATGCTGCAGAGCGACCGCGCGGATCGCATCCGTGAACGGCGCCGACTTCCGCTGGCTGCGGTCCATGTGCACGCCGGTGATGTCGCACAACGCGGCGATCTCGCCGGTCTCGGCATTGGTCATGTCGTGCCGGAAGCGGATCGACTTGTCGCGGACCTCCAGCAAATGGCTGCGGATCTCGACGATGTCGCCAGCGAGCAGCTCCCGCCTGTAGGTGATGTTCTGCTGCACGGCGGCCATGCCGCGGCCGGAAGAGCGCAGATAGCTCGGCGTCAGCCCGAGGCGGGCGAACAGATTCCAGTTGGCCTCGTCGAATTTGCCGACATACCACATGATATTCATGTGACCGACATGATCGCACTGCCACGGATAGACCGTGCCGCGATAGGTCGCCTCCTGCATCGCAATTGCTCCTGCCGTTTTTCCGCCCTCTGATCATTGATACGGTAGCGTATCAGCACCTCCGCGCGTTAGCAATACGGTACCGTATCAAGAACCGGTGAGGCTTCCTTCATGAACGACGGCAAGGGCGATGTCTGGGTCGAGGCAGGGTTTACCGAGCTCGCCCGCTCGGGGGTCGAGGGTGTCAGGGTCGAGCTGCTCGCCAAGAATCTCGGCGTCACCAAGGGCGGCTTCTACCGCCGCTTCGCCGACCGTGCCGCGCTGCTCGATGCCATGCTGGAACGCTGGCGCGAGGGACGTGCGGCGTCAATCGCGCAGCAGACAAGCCTCGATGGGCAAGAGCCCCGCGAGCGGCTGAAGGCGGTGATCCAGCTTTATTCCGAGCGGCTCAATCCGGAGGGCATGGCGATCGAGCTCGCGATCCGGCAATGGGCCCGCTCGGACGAAAACGCCGCCGCGGCGGTCGCGAGCGTGGACGCGGCGCGGCTCAAGCACGTCGCCGAGCTCTATCGCGCGACCGGCCTCGAGGCCGAGGCGGCCGAGGCGCAGGCCTTCCTGTTCTATTGCTTCATCTTCGGCCAGAGCTTGCTGTTCGTCGAGCGCGGTCCACGCAAACGCTCGCAGCTGGTGGCGAAGTCGGCCGAGAAGCTGTTGGGCTAATGGCCGGAGCTTTGCTCCGGCCATCGCATCATGTCGAAGCTCAGGCGGCGCCCTTCAGCTTCTTGTTGCACTCGCTGTAATAGCCGCCGCCCTTCTCGATCCACTTCATGCCGCCATTGCCGTTGGTGGTCTTGTTGGCGTTGTACTGGTCGACGCAGGTGTGGAGGCGCGCCTTGCCGGCGGTCTCCTTGGCGTATTTCGGATCGACCGCGTTCGGATAGATCGCGGGTCCGGCCGGCAGGGTTGGCGCGGCAGCGGGGGCCGCCTCCTTCTTCGCCTGCTTCGGCTCGGCAGGAGCGGCGGGCGCAGCCGGAGCAGCGGCGGCCGGCGCGGCGGCAGGCGTCGCATCCGCTCCGCACTGGGCCTTGCGGAAGTCATTCCACTTCGTTGTGCCAAGCGAGCCGTCCTTCTTGGCGGCCTGGTATTTCGCGCTGCACTCCTGCGAGGTCAGCGCCTGCGCCGGCGCGCTCGCGACCAGCGCGGCAAAGCCCGTCAATGCAACCGCACACAGCAATTTTGATTGAATGGTCATCCTTGGTCCTCCTCCTTGGTCTTCCCCGACGGAAGCGAAACGAGGATTGCTATCCTAGCGTGCCGCCCGGCCGCGACAAGGAAGCGATGGCGCCTGCCGCCAAAATATAGTGATCCCCCCGGCTCGGATTATTCATGTCGCGTTCAGCAAGGCGAGCCGACGTTCCCAACCCTCCGCAATCTCGCAAGAGTGCACCACCATGACCTTCACGTCTCGCCTCGCCATCGTCGCCCTGACCTCCCTGCTCGCCACCGGCACCGCCTTCGCGCAGACCGCCGCGCCGGCTGCCAAGACCGACGCCAAGACCACAACTGCCGCCGCCCCCGCCGCCGACAAGAAGGCGTCGAAGGAGCGCTCGGCGGAGTCGCTCGAATGCTCCAAGCAAGCGGACGCCAAGGCACTGAAGGGCAAGGAGCGCAAAAAATTCCGCCGTGAGTGCATGAAGGAAGCGAAGGCCGGCACCGCCGCCCCCGCCGCCCCCGCCGCCGACAAGAAGTAAATCCGTCACACTACGGTTCGCGAGCGTCCGTGAGAGGCGCGCGCATTGCGGCATGACGAGGCTGCAATTGTGTGCCTCTCGCTGATTTGCGATAAGGTGGCGTGAAGCAAATCACCGCCTCCCTGCCGTTCGAATGGCCAAGCCGTGCCAAGATCTTGAGCACGGTGGAGACGCTCGTCATCGGCACCGCCGGCGGCCTCGTGTTTCTGGTCGCCGGACTTCCCGGGGGACTGATCTCGGGCTCTATGATCGCGGTCGGGATCGCCGCGATCGCCGGCCGCCAGCTGGCGCTGCCGCCGATCCTGACCCAGACCGTGCTGGTGCTGCTCGGCATTTCACTGGGGTCGGTCGTCTCGCGCCATCTGCTGCAACAGGTCAGTGCCTATCCCCTCACCATCGGCCTGCTTGCGCTCGCGACCTTCTGCTCGACCTTCGGCTCGAGCTATTACCTCCAGCGCATCCATGGCTGGGACCGCACCTCGGCCTTCCTTGCCGGCAGCCCCGGGGCGCTGTCGCAGATCACGATCCTGGCGGTCGAGCGCGGCGCCGACCTGCCCGGCATCGCGGTGGTGCAGACCCTGCGCGTCATCATCCTCACCGCGGCGCTGCCGATGGTGCTCGCGTTCGCGGGCGTGGCGCCCTCCGTCGCGCCGTCGCTGACGACGACGATCGCCTCGCCGCTCGAGCTCGTGGAGCTGGTCGCGGCCTCGCTGGCCGCAGCGCTCCTGCTGCGGCTGATCAAGTTTCCGGCGAGCTGGATGTTCGGCGCGATGATCGCCTCCAGCGTGCTGCATGGCGCAGGCTGGGTCGAGGGCGGCCTGCCGAACTGGGTGCGCGGCGTGGCGCTGATCGGCATCGGCGCATTGATCGGCAGCCGTTTCGCGCGGATGCGGATCAAGACGCTCGCCGGCCACATCCATGCGGCGCTGGGCTCGTTTGCCGTGGCCATCGCCGTCTCGGCCATCTTCGTCGGCATCGTCGCGCTCACCACGCAGGTGAAATTATCGGATGTCGTCGTCGCCTTTGCGCCGGGCGCGATGGACGCGATGCTGGCGCTCGCGCTCACGCTGCACATCGACCCGATCTTCGTCGGCGCCCATCATTTGTCGCGCTTCGTGTTCGTGACGATCGCGACCCCGGGCATCGTGCACCTGTTCGGCCGCACGCAGGACGATGTGGATGATTAGCGAAGCGCCGTAGTCGTAGCGGAGCTCCGGTCTCGTAGGGTGGGCAAAGGCGCGCTAGCGCCGTGCCCACCGTGCTCCCGCAATATCGCTAAAAGTGGTGGGCACGCTTCCGCCTTCGCTCTTCGAGCTACGGCGGACAAGTCGCTTTGCCCACCCTACGGCAGCTTACCTAGCGCTTCGCCGTCCGCAAAAATCCCCACGCCGCGATCGCCGCCATCAACAGCGAGATCAGCACGTTGTAGCCGGCGAGCGAGAGGCCGAGGAAGCGCCACTGCACCTCGTCGCAGCGCACCACCTTCACGGTATCCAGCTTGGACAGCAGGTCGGCGGCATTGCCGAGATTGATGACGGGACCGGAGCAATCGGTCGGGCCCTTCCAGAACCCCCATTCGACGCCGGAGTGGTAGGTGCCGAGGCCGGCATTGGCGAGTGTCGCCAGCGCGAGGATCGCAAGGCCCGCGAGCAGCAGCGGCCGCGGCGCCCCGCTCCGCGCCGCAAGCGCCGTCAGCACGCCGACCGGGATCGCGAGATAATAGGCGTAGCGCTGCTCCAGGCACAGCGGACAGGGCAGGATCTCCAGCACGAGCTGGAAGAACCAGGCGCCGGCGATGGTCGCGGCGGCAATCAGCGTGACGAGCACCGAGGCGGTCAGCGCGGGACCGGTCCCAGCCGGCCTGAATGCAGGTATTGCGGCACTCTGGGTCGTCACGGCAGCCTCTTCCGATGGGGTCGCTTTCCTTAGGCTCTAACCCCGGCCCAGGCGGCTGTCGAGAACGGCCGGGATCACTTTGGCGCGGGTTGACCCTGCCCTGTCCATGGCTATAGTCCGCCCGCTTTGCGAGGCCCTTCTCCAGGGGCCGACCGGGGGCCCCTGTGGCGGAATTGGTAGACGCGCTCGACTCAAAATCGAGTTCCGCAAGGAGTGCTGGTTCGATTCCGGCCAGGGGCACCAGCCTTCGCTGCTTCGCAGCTACGGCTGGGCGAGCCGGGCGCAGTCTATCCATGCGAAGCAGCGAAGGCTGTCCCGCCGAAGCCTTGGCGAAGGCGGACTAGATCAACGAATCCGGTGTTTCCCTCCCCTTCCAATCGTCACATCCCACCTGTATAAACCGGTAGCTTCTTCTGTAACTCGAAGGAGCTCACATGAACGACCTGCATACGTGGCTTTCGCAGCAGCACCACGGCCTGCGCACCTTCCGGACATTTCAGCAAAAGCTCGAGACGCTCGGCCGGGACGATCCCGCCCAGCGCGGTCTTTGCCGCCTGTTGAGCAGCCTCGTCGGCAGCTATGTCGAGGCCTTTGACGAGGAGCCGCTGCCGGTCGAAATCGCCGATGGCGCATATCAGCGTCTGCTAACGCTGGTTGAGAGCATCGATCTTCACGGCGACGCCAATCGCCGGCTCGCCGACATCAACCGCGTGGCGGAGAGTGAGCTCTGGCGGTGAGAGGCGGCACGGCCGTCGCCATCGCCCCGGCTTGATCACGAGAGACGCGTGTAGGTCGTGTTCATCGTATAGTCCTTGCGTGGACCCGATACGACATGACGGACGACGAACGTTCCATCCGGCCGAAACTTGTAGGCCGACTGATAGTCGTCGTGCTTGCAAAGATGGCGCGCACGTCCGCTCAGCTCTCCTCCGGAAGATGCGGACAGTGAAATCTCGTGAAACAGCCGCGGCGGATCTTCCCTGAAGAAGACCTTGAAACCTCCGTCGCTGCTGCTGAAGACGTATTCGCGT
The DNA here is from genome assembly GCF_023073075.1 of Bradyrhizobium sp. 61. Lineage (NCBI taxonomy): Bacteria > Pseudomonadati > Pseudomonadota > Alphaproteobacteria > Hyphomicrobiales > Nitrobacteraceae > Bradyrhizobium > Bradyrhizobium sp. 61. The sequence goes on from NZ_JADPIU010000075.1 coordinate 78,563, forward strand.
TCGGCCTGCACAATGGTGCCGTTCGCGAGCGTCAGATATCCCTGCTCGCGGTAGGCCAACCGCCCCCCGTCCAGTGGCGTGAAGATCGCGATACCCTGCATCGTAGCCTGGCCTTCGATGACGCGGTTGAAGGACCACGAGCCGATCAGCCTTTTCGTGACGTCCGAGGCGTCACCCCAACTATCGATCATCGCTTCATTCATATCTTCAGACCTGCTCTTTAGACCTGCGCAATTAACCGGCCGGTCCAGCCTCTCAGGACCCGCAGCCGGGAGTTCGACTTCAGCGAGCCGATACCTATATCCTACCGCAATGAATGGTGATGCAGTGAGCAGCTTCGATGGCCAGGAGACGCACGACGGAAGCGGACGCCGACGACCTCCCCCGCTATTTCGTCTGGGTCCGGGGCCTCGAAGGCCCCGAGCCGCAGAAATGGACGGCGATGGATTTCGGCATCGGTGACTGGAAGCGGCCGCAAGTGCTGGCCTTTCTGGAGCTGCCGGAAGGCGAACGGCACCTGCCGCTGTCGGCGCTGGCACGGCGCTATCCGCCGCCGCGGGTGGAGACCTAGCGCTCTCTCACTTCCCCCTCGCCGCGGTCGGCGTCAACCCAAACCGCCTGCGGAAGCAGCGGTTAAAATAAGAGAGATCGTTGAAGCCGCAGGCAAAGGCGATGTCGCTGATGCGGCCCTCGCGATGTGCCAGGAGGTCGGCGGCCTTGCGCAGACGCAGCTCAGTGAGGCGGGTGGTGAAGCTGGCGCCGGCCTCGAACAGCAGCTCGTTGACGTAGCGCTCGGATAGGCCGGCGGCGGCGGCAAGCTTCTGGGCGGAAAAACCCGGCTCGTGGAAGCGCGCCTCAAGAATCGACAGCACGGCCTTGAGCCGCACGACGCGCAGGCCCCCCCGTCGCGCGGCAGTGGCGATATCGCTGCGGGCACCGAGACCGATCGCGGCAAGGTCGAGCAGATGGCCGGCGATCGCCATGCCGGCCTCGTCGGCGGCCGTGGGATTGCGGAGGAGGAGATCGCTGTAATCCATCGCCAGCGACAGCGCGCCGCCGGGCTCGAGCTCGCAGCCGACGAGATCGTCGATGTCGGCGACCATCGCGCGCAGCGTATCGACCGGCAGATGCACGTTGGTGAAGCGCTTTTGGCTCGCGCCGTCGGCCGCGAAGAACGGCTCGTCCAGCTTGAGCAGCACCATCGCTCCCGGCCGCATGGTGAACTCGCGGCCGCGATGGATCACCTGAGACGGAATATCTCCGGTGTTGCGCGCGAGGCAAAAGCGGTCGTCGCCGGTCTCGATCACCTGGCGCTTCTCGCGCCGGACCGTGACGAAGCTGCCGTCGCAACGGCCGAGCATGGTGGTGCCGATATGGATCGAGTTCATCGTGGCGCGAAACGGCACGTCGGACGCCGGATCGAGCTCGCCGGTGTTGGAGAAATGCTCGAACAGCTCCGCGAAGCGGATGAAGCGCTGCCGGTCGGACAAGTCCTGCGGCAGCATCTCGGTCGAGAGCGACTTCCTGATGACGGACATCGAGAACGACTTTTCGAGAATGGCTTTTCTAAGTTCTTAAAAAAGGCTTGGCGCTCGCCGAACCTCGCACGCCAAACAGACGCCCGCAGAAGACCAGCATACCGCAAGCTATCAGCACGCCAACGTGAATCAAGCCGCGCCGGTCAGTCCAAGCTGCGACGGCGCTGGCGCCGTACAGTCCAAGACGCCCCACACAAGCGGGCCCTATTCAGGCCGCGGATGCGGCACGCCACACAAGAACTGCATCCGGGCAAACGGGCGGCCCCAGCCTGACGCCCGCTGGAGGAGACAACGACATGCGAACCTCTCTACCCCGCAGCCTCGTGCTCGGCGGCGCCATCGCGACCAGCCTCTGCATCGGTTACGCGCTGGGCGCGCAGCCGCACATGGACGAAGCCATCGCGATCCTGCAATCGGCCCGCGCCGAGCTCGGCAAGGCAGAGCCGAACAAGGGCGGTCATCGCGAGAAGGCGATCGGGATGATCGACCAGGCGATCGCCGAAGTACGCGCCGGCATCGCGTTCGCCGCCGGCCATTGAAGCAACGGCATTCGGGAGGAAGACATGATACGCACCCTGTTTGCCACGGCTCTCACGCTCGGCGCGATCACGGGCGTTGCCCAGGCCATGCCGCTCACCCTGCTCAACGCAGGCGCGAACGGCGACGTCATCGCGGTCGCCGGCGGCTGCGGCCCCGGCTGGCACCGCGGCCCCTATGGCGGCTGCCTCAGGAACTACGCCAACCCCGCCGCGCATGCCTGCCCGCGCGGCTACCATATCGGCCCCGGCGGCGCTTGCCGCGGCAATGGCAGGTAGGAGCTGAACACTCCGCCTCTCCCCGCTCGCAGGGGAGAGGCGTCCGCCGACATCACGCCTCTCGCCACCGGCACCAGCAAGACCAAACGTTTTCGTAACCGTCATGCCGCGGCGTCCGACCGCGGCAGGGCGGCGGCGCGATCCCGCTTGCTACCTCAACGGGACTATGCACAGAATGCACCTTCTTTCATGACGCAACCATTGATTGAAATTGTGGAGTGCTGAACGGCGCCAGCCTGAAGTGCTTCACCGTCGATTGCCAGAGGGGCCCCATGACCCAGCATGATGGCGCGCGGAATGGTAATTCTGCCAGACCCAAGCACACGCATGACGATGCAAGCGCCGGCGGGACGACCGCCAACACCCTGTCGAAGCGCAAGCTGGTGCTGTTCGCCGACGGCACGGGCAACGCGTTCACCGCCCAGGAATCCAGCGTCTGGCGGCTCTATGAAGCGCTCGACCACACCCAGCCGGACCAGATCGCGCACTACATCAAGGGTGTCGGCACCGCCGGCTGGGCGCCGCTCGCAGCCATCGACGGCGCCACCGGCATCGGCGTTCCCTCCAACGTCCGCAAGCTCTACCGCTTCCTGTGCTGGAACTGGCGCGAGGGCGACGAGATCTACATCTTCGGCTTCAGCCGCGGCGCTTTCACCGCGCGCACGCTGGCGGCGCTGATCGCGAGCCAGGGGTTGGTGCCGGCGGAAATCAAGGGCGAGCCGGTCTCGCATGCCGAGATGGAGCGCAACGCCATGTCCGCATGGCGGGAATACCGCAAGGAATCGGTGGGCTATCGCAGCCTGCCGACGATCTGGATTACGCGCTGGATTCGCGACCTGCTGCTCATCATCTACCATTTCGTCTGCGGGCACCGCTCCTATTGCACGGTCCGCAAGGCCATGGCCGGCCGCAAGAACGTCAAGATCGAATTCCTCGGGCTGTTCGACACGGTCGAGGCTTTCGGCGTACCGATCGAGGAGCTGCGCGTCGCGATCGACTGGGCAATTTGGCCGATTTCGTTCCGCAATCATCGGCCCTCGCGCAAGGCGAAGCACATCTGTCACGCGCTCGCGCTCGACGACGAGCGCACCACCTTTCATCCGCTGCGGATCGACCAGAGCCGTCTGGCGAATGACCAGACTGTCAAGGAGGTGTGGTTCGCGGGCGTCCATTCCGACATTGGCGGCGGTTACCCGGAATCCACCCTCTCCTTCGTTCCGCTGGTCTGGATGACCGAGCAGCTCGGTGGCCAATTGCGCTTCCAGAACGGCACGATCGAGCGTTTCCGCGAGTATCAATCGGCGATCGGGCCAAAGCACGATTCACGCAGCGGCGCCGCCGTGCTTTACCGCTACGGTCCGCGGCCGATCCTCGAAGGCGATGTGAACGGCGGCAAACCGGTCGTTCACTTCGCCGTGGTCGAACGAATGCTGTTCGGATGCGACGATTATGCGCCGATCATGCTGCCGGCGAACGCGCGGGTGCTGATGCCCGACGGAAGCATCAGGGAGCTCACCAATGACGGCGCGCACCAGGCCATGCATGACGCCTACGCGAAGAAAGCGAGGCGCCCGATAAGCAAGGAGGAATCCGACGCCTTCACTGGAATGAAAGCGCCAGACGCGGACATGGCGAATCTGGCGCGCGGCGCCGTGTGGTGGCGACGCGTGGCCTATTTCGCGCTCCTGATCATGACGGGCATCATTGCCGCCTGGCCGTGGATCGCCCACAAGATCATAGATACATCCGGCAAGAGCCTGCGCGATTTTGTCAGCAACATCGACTGGGGTTTCAGCGCCATACTCGGCTCCGTCGCGAACCTGCTCAAGAACGTGTTGCCCTCCTATGCGGGGCCATGGCTCAATATCGCACTCTATTATCCTGTCGCGACCTCACTCGTCGTGCTGGTCACGTGGTGGGTCTGGAGCATCAACGCCTCGCTGCGTGATGGCATCCAGGAGCGGGCGCGGCTCGCCTGGTACCGGCCGGAACGGAAGGCAAGCGCAAAAAACCTCAGCCGGATGAGTTTGTTGTTCAGGTTTGGCGGTTTGATGCAGCGAAATGCGCGGTGGATGAGCTTTCCGTTCACCAAGATCATCTTTCCCATCGTCTCCATCGTCGTCATCTACGCCGCGGCCTTGCTGATCGCCTCGAGCAGCTTCTTCACCTGGCGCGTCGCGACCGGACAGGTTTGTGAAGCCCCGGAAACAAAAGCCGCAGAGGCGAAGAAAAAGGGAATGAACGTCGCGGTGGACATTCCGCCAGCCAAGCCGGTGGGCGACAACGCGCTTCCTGCGGTCGAGCTTTTCAACGTCAACCAGTTCTGTTGGGCAAGCAGGCTCGCCGTGGAGAAAGGCCGCAAATACCGGGTCTGGATCGATATCGACCAACGCTGGTTCGACCGCACGATCATGACCGGCGTCAACGGATTCCAGACCTACGAAAACCACCATTACCTCGCTCTCCCGACCCGGCGACTGTTCGGCGCGGACTGGTTCCAGCCGGTCGTACGCGTCGGCGAGAAGGGCCTGAACGATCAGCCGCTGCAGGCCATGAACGTGATGTCGGCAGATGAACTGCCGCGCCGCATTGACCCGACCCTCCCCGAGGACAATGCTCAGGATGAGCCAAAAAACAGATATCCCGTCCGCATCGAAAACGCCGAGGAATCGAGTACGGACGATGCGGCGAAGCTGACGAAACTCAAGGCCGGTATCGCGAAGATGGACACATTCGATGCGCTTCCGCCAGACGATTCGGCACGCAAGGTTTGGGACACGCAGAAACTTGCAGACCGGATGGTGGCCGAATTCACCGCACCTGATTCCGGCGAGCTGTTCTTCTACGTCAACGACGCCGTGCAGATCGTCCCGGGCTTCCTGCGATGGCTGGCCCCAGCAAAATACGCCGACTATTTCGGGCCGGACGAACAATACTACAAGAACAACAGCGGCACGGCGCGGATCACGGTACAGCGTCTGCCCGCGCCGCCGACGCCATCGGCTGCGGCAAAGCAGTAGGCGCCGGCCACAACGGAGCGGAAGAGTGACAACGCCCCCATGATTATGGGTGTCGCGGCGTCCGCGCCGCGGCTAAACTTGGCCTCGCGCCGCGGGGGACACGTGGTGCGGGACGATGAACATGAGCGAACAGGGCGAGACGGGTGAGGCCATCACCATCCTCCTCGTCGAGGACGACGCGCCGACCTGCTGGCGGCTCCAGGATGCGCTGGTCAAGGCCGGCTACAAGGTGCGCAGCGCAGCCACGCTCGGCGAGGCGCGCCAAGCCCTGAACGGCGGCGCGCCGCGCGTGCTGCTGACCGATCTGCGATTGCCCGACGGCCATGGCATCGAGCTGATCCGCGAGACCCGGCAGCGCTTTCCCGACACCGAGATCATGGTGATCTCGGCGCTCGGCGACGAGGAGAGCGTGATCTCGGCGATCACGGTCGGAGCCACCGGCTATCTCCTGAAGGACGCCTTCCCGACCGACATCGCCACCACCGTGCGCGATCTGGTCGCCGGCCATTCGCCGATCTCGGCCTCGATCGCCCGTTTCATCGTGCGCAGAACGCAAGGCGCCGCGCCGAGTTCGGCCGAGCCGCCGCGCGGGCCCGTGCTCAACACCGCACGACTCACCCCGCGCGAGATCGATATCCTCTGGGGCATCGCCAAGGGTTTCAGCTACGCCGAGATCGCGAGCCATCTCGGCCTGTCCAGGCAGACCGTGCCCGGCCACATCAAGAACATCTATCGCAAGCTCGAAGTGCACACGCGCAGTGAAGCCGTGTTCGAGGCGGTGCAGCAGGGCCTGATCAAGCTGTGAGCGAGATCGCGGTGAAAGCACCTGCGCGACCGCGGCGCCGGCTGATCGCGGCGCGCCTCGTGCCCTATCTGCTGCTCCAGGCGCTGATCGTGATCGTCAACATCCAGGGGCTGCGGCTGCTCCAGCCCAGCGACCCCGACGATTATGCCGTGAGCGAATTTTCGCTGCGGGAGGACGGCACGACCCGGGCGGTGACGTTGCCGCATTTCACGTCGTCGCGCTACGCGCTCCAGGACCCGCCGCTCTATTCGGGCGCGTTCGTCTTCAAGCCCGATGCGGCAAACACGGCCTGGTCGGTTTTCCTGCCGCGCTTCAGCAACGGCGTGGAGGTCGCGGTCAACGGCGTCGCGATCCTGGACTCCCGGCGCGATCCCACCGCCAACCGGCCCGACCGCAACACGCCGGAGATCGCACTGATCCCGTCGTCGCTGCTGCGCGACGGCAGCAACGAGATCACCGTGCGGCTGTTGGTGTGGGGTCCGCTGCGAGGCTTCCTCGACACCGTCTATGTCGGGCCGGACGAAAGCCTGCGGGGAGCCTACGAGACGCGCACGCTGCTGTTCGTGACGCTGCCCGTGGTGTTCTCGGCCTGGCAATCGTTGCTGGCGGTGATCCTCGCCATCATGTGGCTGATGCGACGCCGCGAGCCGGTCTATGGCGTGCTGGCGGCAGGAATGCTCGTCGGCGCGATGCAGGCCTTCGCGCCGGCGCCGCTGCCGCCCGCGCCTTATCCGCGGCTGGCCTCCATCCTGCTGGCGTCCGCGCCGATCGAGAGCGCGCTGGTCGTGACGTTCGCGGTGCTGTTCTTCGGCTGGCGCTGGCCGCGCTACGGGCTGCTGTTGTTCGCGCCGGGGCTCGTCATCCTGCTGGTCGGGCTCTTTGCGGGCCAGCCGATCCCGCGCATCACCTTCCTGTTCCTCGGCGTGCCGACCGTGGGCCTGTGCCTGATGCTGCTGGTCGTCATCCTGACGTGGGCGGTGATCAGGCGGCAGGACGCGGCGAGCTTTACCTTCGGCTGCGCCGTGACCATCGTGCTGACCTGCTGGTTTCACGACATGCTCTCGGCGTTCGAGTTCGTGCCGGACGATCGCACCTTCGTCACGCGGCTGTCCTATTCCGCGATGCTGGTGGCGATAGGCGCCGGACTGACCTGGCGCTTCGCCCGCGCGCTCAACGAGGTCGACAGCTTCGCCGGCCAGCTCGTCGCACGCGTGCGCGAGGCCGAGGAGCGGCTGAAGGCAAGCTTCGCCCGCGAAGAAGAGCGCGCCCGGGCCGCCGCACTCGCCAACGAGCGCACGCGCTTGATGCGCGACCTGCATGACGGCCTCGGCGGTCAGCTCGTCAGCATCGTCGCGCTCTCCGAGCGTGGGCACGAGGGCGCGACCATCACGGACGCTGCGCGCGCCGCGTTGAAGGATCTGCGCCTCGTTATCGATTCCATGGACGACATCGGCGGCGACCTGATGCTTGCGCTCGGCTCCTGGCGCGAGCGCGCGGCGGCACAATTGCGGCCGCACGACGTCGCACTCGGATGGCACGTGGCGACGCCGCAGGGCCTGCCGCTGCATCCTGAACTGCGGCCATGGCACGTCATCCAGATCGTGCGCATCCTCGACGAGGCCGTGACCAACGCGGTCAAGCACGCGCAGGCGCGCCATATCGTCGTTACCATCGAGACGCTCGACGATGGCCAAGGAGAGGGCGACGGGCCGCGTGGCATGATCAGCGTCGCGGACGACGGCAAGGGCTTTGCCCTGTCCGGCAACGGCGAAGCCGGCAGTGCGGGCCAGACCGCGCGGGGTCTGCGCAACATGCGAAGCCGCGCCGCGCGCTGCGGCGCGGTGCTGGATCTGGCCTCGGATTCCTCGGGTACGCGCGTACGGCTGCAACTGCCGAAAACCTTTCCCGATAGCGACGCCGCCGCCACGGGCTGAAAAGCCCCCTCCCCGAACGTGTGGGACGCACGGAGAGAGGGAACGGGCCGGATTATCGTCATGCGGAGGACGGGGGGTTCGTCCGCAAGTCATCCTTTCGCCCGAAGCGATGCAATCAACTCAATCAAACGAGATCGTCAGCGCACGCCGACGCGATTGACCGGGCCTCCGCGATTCATCGGCGTTCCCGCACGAACGCCGACGCCGGGCGCGCCCACCCCGGGCGTCGCCACCGCGACCGCGGCGGCCGGCGCAACCACCACCGCCCCGGTCGGCCGCACCACGCAGCCCTTGGGCACGCCGACCGTCTTGCAATAGACCACCGCCTGCGCCGGGCTCGTGCCCAGCGACACCATCGCCGCACCCGCGAGCATCATGACCGTCAGCCCGGCGCTCAGCGCGCCCACGTTTTTCGACATCTTGCTCTCCTGCTTCCCGTTCGGCGCCCCGATGCAATCACCGGGTTTCGCAGCCGACGTGCAGCCTGAATGGCAAAAGACGGCGCGCGGATACATGCCATGAAGATGGGGGTGCGCCGAGCGAGCCGATGCCATGAACATGGCATGGACCGGCAACGGCCCTCCGCGAGATGGTCCGGCTCACCCGATCCCAGCGGGACCCGTCACAATCCCAAAGAGGTGTCTCATGAAGACTTCAGTTCTTGCTGCGCTGCTGCTCGCTGCCGCCATCCTGCCCGCCGCTGCGCAATCCGGTCCGACGCCGCAGGAGCAGATGGCCTGCCGCAGCGACGCCGGCAAATTCTGCGCCGAACATATCGGCAAGCCGCCGCAGATGAATGCCTGCCTGCGCGAGAACAAGACAAAGCTCTCGGATGCCTGCCGCAAGGTGGTGGAGTCGCACGGCGGGTGATCTTCTTCCCCCTGTGGGAGAAGGTGCCTTGCCAATGGCGAGGCGGATGAGAGTTGCTTCGACGCACCAAGAGCAGAGACGCTCTGCCGCGAGCCACCCTCTCCCGCGAAGAAGGGAGAGGGACAGCAGCTAGTTCGTCAGGCCATAGACGTCGATGCGGCCGTCATAAGTCGGGCGATAGATGCGGCCTTTCCAGACGATCGGACGGTTGAACTTGGGATGCATGAAGGCGTGCTCCGGCCCCCAGTCCTCGCTGTCCCAGATCACCTGGAGCCGTTTGGAGCCATCCGGATTGGTGGCGAAATTCTGCGCGTCGTAAACCAGGAAGCGGCCCGGACTGAGAATCATGTTGCTGTCCTGATAGGGCACCATCGCCACGATGATGCCATCAGTGCCGTTGTTGGCGGCAAGCGTGATGCTCCAGCCGGGCATGCCGCCCGGCGGACGCGGCGATTGCGGCGAGGCGATCTCGTTGCCCCCGGCGAGATAGGTCGTTCTCCCGTCGGCCGCAATCGACCAGGCCCGCAAGGCGCTGTTCTCGCCGCCGACGAAATGCATGGTGCCGTGGGTGGCGGACTGGAACAGCAGCGGCGTGCCATGCAGATGCCGCGTCGCGCCGCCGGGAAACACGTTCAGCTCCATCGGTGACGCCGGCGCCGGCGGCACGGCGGGATCGAAATACGTGTACAGGATCGGTGGCATGAGAAGCCTGTTGTAGTTCGCCGCGAAATGGCCGGCCGCAAGTTCGCCCGGCTGCGTCTTGCCGAGCGCATTGGCATTGCCGGTGTAGAGGATGCCGTCCTTGCCCGCAGCCAGAATGGCATGGGCGGAGGCGACATAGACCGGACCGCCGGAACCGAAATCCTGGTCGCCCCACATCGACTCGTTCATCGCCTCCATGTGATGCGCCACGACCGGCGCGATCTGCGCATCGGTTGCACTGCGACCCGAGGTGACCGCGACATGCGGCATCTCGCGCGCATACCGCGGCTTCAGCGTCATTCCCATGCGCCTCGCATGCGCGATCACGGAGGGCAGGGAAACGTTCGACGGCAGCGCCAGTTCGTCATTGTCGTCATCGTCGGCGGCTGCTGCGTCCGCGGCCGCGCCGACCCGGTTGGCGTCGGTCCATGGCGCCCACCACGACATGACTTCGAAATGCGCATGGCTTCCGGTGTGCAAGGCGAGCCGCACGATGCTCTCGCCGAAATCGCCATGCTGCGGCGAGAACGCTCCGTTGCCGGTGATGACGTAGATCGAACCGTCGGGAGCGAGGGCCGGGCCGGCCCCGCTCTGCCACAGCCCGCCGCCGGATCCGGTGACCGTGGAGCACCACGACGCAGCGAGCCGCCAGGCATGGACGTCGACCGCGAGCAGCCAGCCGCGCGCCGTCTTCGAGGTCTCGGCGATCGTGCCGAAGGGAATCAGCACGTGGTTCCGCGTCAGCGTCAGGGCGCTGCGCTGCTTGCGCTGGGCCGAGACGAATTTCTGCACCGGCAGGCCGTTCGGCGGCGTGTAGACCGCGCCCTCCAGGTTCAGCAGCCCGTGCACCTTCGAGCCGTCGCGGATCCGCAGCGCGGCGAGGAAATGCTGCCCCTTGACGACGCTGCCGTCGTCGCTGATCCAGGCGCAGGCATAGAGAATGCCCGCCCCCTCGTCGATCACCGGAGTCGAGAGAATGCCCCAATGGACGTTGGTCATGTGGCCGTCGATCGCCCTCGTTCCGACGATGGGACGCCCCAAGTTGGTCGACCAGATCTTCTCACCGGTCACAGCGTCGAATGCATAGACCCAATTGCCCATGCTGGCCTGGAAGATCAGGTCGCGGATCTTGCCGTCGGCTGTGTGCACGCCGCCGACCGCCAGCGGCTGCGCCTCGAGCCTGGGATCGTCGGGAATCGGAAGGCTGAAGAGTTTGACGATGCCCCTGCTGCGGACGGCGGTCGCCGTCAGCACCGTCTCGGAATTGTTCGTACCGGTACGGGCACGGTCGTAGCTGCGGGTCGTGACGGAGACGACCATGGTCAGGCTCCGTAGGCGAGGAGGCTTCCGGCCGCAATCAGGCAAGCCGCTGCAAGCGGTCGTACGTCGCGCAAGCCTGCGCGCCACCCGCGCGACACGACGGCTGCGCAGGCAAAGCCGAGCCCGGCCATGATCGCGCTCGACAGTGCGGCAACGGCCGGCGCATCAGGCGTACGCGATACGACATTGTCGATCGCCAGCAGCGGTGGCAGCACATAGAACCAGCCCGGCGCATTCAAAAGACGTTGCGCGATGGGGTGGCGCACCACCAGCGATGCGCCGCACGCGATCAACAGGATCGCTGCGAACCCGCCCGCGACCGGCATCGTGACGCCGAGCGCGGAACCCAGCGCATCGCAAGCGCCGAACATCAGAATGAGCGGCAGCACATGCCGTTGCGGAACGATGAATGCGAGCGCAAAGGCCACGATGAGACTGTCCGCGGACGTCCACAACAGATGTATCGACATGGAAACCTCTAAAAGGTTTGCAATGCGAGATAAGTGAGGTCAGTCGAGAAGGCCGCCCCGTCATCCGCCTTCGAGGGCCATTGCAGCGCGGTGAAACCGCGATTGCGCGCGTGTCGCGGGAGAAGGTAGAGCAGCCAGGCAATGCCGGCTTTATCAACCGACGCCGGCACGGTGACGCCTTCGCGGTACGGCGCGAAGAAGCGACCCCAAGCTAACAGCGCTACGCCCATGACGCGGCCTTTGGCTAGCCACGCCAATCATGCATTGAACGGAGATCGTCTGGAAGTTGAAATTCGGGGCAAGCGCGTCCGCAGAACGAACCGTCGCTCACGATCGCGTGCGCGACGGCGAGGATGGGCGCTAATCGTCGTGAGACCCGAACAGCCTGATCTGCGGCAAGCCGCCGCGCGGCCGGCTCGCGACATCGCGCGCATCGGAATCTTCGCGGATGTTGCGCGCGACGTCATCCCAATCGGTGCGGTCGCGCATGCCACGCGGCTCGCGGGGATCGTAGTGCCGGCGCTCGGCCCAGCGCTCGCGGCGCTCCATGCGGCGCCGTTCGGACGCGGCGCGCTTCACATCGGAATCCCTGGCCTTGGCATAGGCGTTGTCGGGTGAGGATGGCTGCTCTGTCGATGCCTGCTGCTCGGCAGGCTTTGCGACTTGCGGAGGCGATGCCGGTGCCGGCTTGGGCGGCTCGGCCGCGGCCGCCTGGGAAGGCTGTGACGCTGACGGCTCGGCGTTCGCCTGACTAGCCTGCGTGTCGGGCTTTGCGGGTTCGGATTTGGCTTCGGCCTGCGCCGGCGCGGCGATCATGGCGCCGAAGGCTTGCGAGCCGGTGAGATATTGCAAGCGCTCGGAAGGCGCGTCCGTCATCGCGGGTTTGGCAGCTTCAGCGCGCTGCGCCATCTTGCTCGTGTCCGGCCCCTGCTTGGGCGAGACCGGATTCATGATATTGCCGGCGACGATGCCGCCACCGAGACCAATGGCGATGGCCGCGACGATCGTTCCGGCACCGACGAAATAAGCTGTCGAGGCGCGCATTGGTCCACTCCCTCTTTGGAGCGGGCAACGCCTGTCGATTGCCGGATGTTCCCGATGCGGGACGCAGTTCCCGGAGGAACTTGCGCGTCAGATCTGCTGCGCGACTTTTTCAAGCCCGATGATGCGGGCGAGCTTGCGCACTTCTTCCTTCTGATCCTCGCGCAGCTGGAACAGCAGCGGCATTGCGGCCGACTTCAACTGCTGGACCTCGTCGCAGTTCGGATCGATCGGCACGCCCGGCGCGTTCGGATTGGAGAGCTTGTTCGCGGAGATCTTGCGGACGACATTGCGCAGCGCGGTCTCGACCGAGGGCCAGTAATATTCCTGCGACGACGACAGTTTCAGGCGATCTCTGATGCCCGCGATCTGCACGTCGGACAGCAACGAATAGTTTTTCTGCGGCTGCGGCTTGGCGGCGACCTTCGGCTTGGCCGGAGCCTCTGCGGCGGCAGGCGCTTCATGCGCACTCGCCTTGGGCATCGGGAAATCGGCGGGCGTCGCGGCGGCAAACGCCTGGCGCAGCGGCTCGGTCAGCACCGGCGCCTGCGAAAGCTTGTCGGCGGAGACCTGGACCGGATCGATCGCGGCCGAAGCCAGCGCCAGCGTCGGAACCAGACGGTCGGCCTTGGCGGCGCGATTTGTCAAAAGCTGCTTGGGCGGCGGGGCCTGCGTGATCATCTCTGCGCTGACGCTGGGCACGCTGTCACGGCCAAGGATGGCGGTGGTGGCGGCGCCGAGGACGAGGAAACAGGTCAGCACGACGATAGTGATGGCTTTGGACAAACGTCTCTCCAGGCCCAGCTTCAAGTCCACGTGATGAGTGCCCGGAAACTGGGCGGTAAATAAGGCTTAACCGTGCCATCGTAACGGCAATCGCGCGGACTGCGGCGACATGCCCGAAATCTCAAGAAAATCAGGCAGCTAGCGCCAGGTCGTAGGCATCCTGGATGTCGGCGACGATCTCGGAGGCCTCCCAGACCGCGCGCGGCTCGACCGATTGCAGCGTCACCGTCCAGTTGCCGCCCCGGCGGGTGCGGGGGACGCTGAGGATGTCGAAGCGCACGTTGCGGCACAGCGGATGACGGGCCAGCGCATGGGCCACGCGGACCCGGATTTCGTCCAGCGTCGCGGCTGTCTTGCTATTGAGAAAATCGAAGTCCATCGCCTGTCCCTCTCGGTCCCGATTGGCGGCCGTGAGGGGATTCTTGGCGGGCGTTGGTTAATCTGCCGTTAAGTACGGGGCTGCGGAGGAGCGCTCGATTAACTGTGATCGGAGCCGACGGCGCCCCCTGTCCCTCCCCCGCAAGCGGGGCGAGGGCAAGGACACCGCCTACCGCCCGCCCGCATCGCGATATTCGGCGAGGGTCCGTGCCACGAGATCGTCGACCGCCATCACGTCGGTCACGCCCGATGTCGCGTGCCCCCCGCTCCAGATATCGCGCCAGCGTTTCGGGCGGTTTTCGCGCGCGTCGACGTCAATATCCTTGCCGATGTCGATCGCGCGACGTGCCGGCAGATCGTCGGGGTCGAGGCCCGCAGCCACGATCGACGGCTTCAGCATGCTGGTCTGCAACCCTGTGAACGCGGTGGTCAGCAGGATGTCGTCGGCGCTGCTGTCGACCAGCATCTCCTTGTGGCGCTCGTCCGCCATGCTCTCGCGCGTCGCGATGAATTTCGTGCCCATGTAGCCGAGATCGCAGCCGAGGACTCCAGCCGCATGCAGCGCGCGGCCGTCGCTGATGCCTCCGGCGAGCACGATGATGCCGTCAAAGAATGCGCGCACCGCGCGGACGAACGCGAACGGATTGAGCCAGCCGGTCTGCCCGCCGGCGCCCGCGGTGAGCAGCACCAGCCCGTCGGCGCCGGCTTCCGCCGCGCGCTGGGCGTGGCGGATCGAGGCCACGTCCGCCAGCACCAGCGCGCCGGCATCGTGCAGCGGCTTCAACACCGGCGCGGGCGACCCAACAGAGGTGATGACGATCTCCGGCTTGTGTCGCAGCAGCACCGCGAGATCCTGCTCAAGCCGCGCGTTGGAGCGATGCACGATCAGGTTCGGGCAAAGCGGCGCGGCCTTAGGACCTGTGTGATCTTCGTGTTGCCGCAGTCGCGTTTCGATCTCGGTGAGCCACGCCTCGAGCTGTTCCGTGCCGCGGCAATTCACGGTGGGGAAGCTGCCGATCACGCCATTGCGACAGGCCGCGACCATGAGTTCGACGCCCGACACCAGAAACATCGGCGCCGCGATCAGAGGCAGCGCGAGACGATCACGGAAGTGTTGCAGTCGATCGGATGTCACTCACGCCTCCTTGCACGGGCTTTGTCGTTCCATCCCGCATTCTCTGTGCTAGCGTTGCGCACAAACATTGGCACGTCAAAAGTCGATGACAAAACAACGGGGAAACATATGTCCGATCCGCTCCACGCATCGTCCCCGACTTGCGCGCAGACGCTGCGGGCACTGTCGCGCTATCCCGGCCGCACCGCTTTCGCCTGGCCCGGTGGATCGCTGAGCTATCAGGGCACCATCGACCTGATCGGACGCATCCAGGCCGTGTTCATGCGGCTGGGCTTGCAGCCCGGCGCGCGCGTCGCGTTCCTCACCGCGAACCGTGCCGACACCTGGTGCGCCGGTGTCGCCGCGCAATTATCCAGGCTCTGCGTCACCTGGCTGCATCCGCTGGGATCGAGGGCAGACCAGCTCTTCCAGCTCGAGGATTCCGAGGCCGAGATGCTGGTGGTCGATGCCGCCACCTTCCGCGATCGCGGCGGCGAGCTTGCCGCGAGTGCGAGCCGGCTGAAGGCAGTCTTCACCACGGGACCGGCCGACTATGGCGTCGACCTCCTGCAGGCGATCGAGATCGAAGGCCATGCCAGCGCGCATTGCTTCGCCGGCCCCGACGATCTCTCAACGCTGAATTACACCGGTGGCACGACCGGAAAATCCAAGGGCGCACTGCGCTATCACCGCGAGAACGCCGGGGGTGCTGCCGCGATCCTCGCCGACTTCGAGATCCCTGACACCCCACGCTACCTCGCGGTTGCCCCGATCAGCCATGTCGCCGGCACGAAAGTCGTGCCGACCCTGATGCGCGGGGGCACCGTGCACATGCTGAAGGGTTTCGATCCCGAGGCGGTGCTGACGACGATCGCGCGCGATCGCATCAATTTCACGCTGTTCGTGCCGACCATGATCTATGTGCTGCTCGATCATCCCGCGCTGAGCAGGACCGATCTGTCCTCGCTCGAGCTCGTGCTCTATGGCGCTTCCGCGATGTCGCCGAGCCGGCTGGTCGAGGGCATCGAACGCATTGGGCCGGTGTTCTCACAGCTTTACGGGCAGACCGAATGCTATCCGATCTCGGTGCTGCGCAAGGCGGATCACGATCCAAAAACGCCGGAGTTGTTCCTGTCCTGCGGCTTCCCGATCTCGGCCTGCGAGGTCAGGATCCTCGACGACAACGACCATGAAGTGAAGACGGGCGAAGCCGGCGAGATCTGCGTGCGCGCGCCGCATGCCATGGCCGAATACTGGAAGCGGCCCGACATCACAGCCGAGACGCTGAAGAATGGCTGGGTCCACACCGGCGACGTCGCGCGCAAGGACGAGCGCGGCTACATGTTCATCCTCGACCGCAAGAAGGACATGATCGTCTCCGGCGGCTTCAACATTTTTCCGCGCGAGGTCGAGGACGTGCTGTCGCAGCATGCGGATGTCGCGATGGTCGCGGTCGTCGGCGTCCCCGACGAGAAATGGGGCGAAGCCGTCACCGCCATAGTCGTGCCGCGCGAGGGGGCAAAGCCCGATCCGGACGAGCTGATCAATCTGGTGAGGACGCGAAAAGGCTCGGCACATGCACCGAAGCAGATCCAGTTCGTCAAGCAGCTGCCGATGACCGGCGTCGGCAAGGTCGACAAGAAGGTGCTGCGCGCAGGCTTCTGGAGTGGACGGGACCGGATGGTGGGGTAGTCATCCCCGATCTGCAACTTGTGGCAGGTAGCACCGCACGTATTCCCGCAGCCGGACCCCGGGGTTCTACGGGTCGCTGTGACCCACGAACAACAGCTCGGAAGGGACTTTTCAGGCACGCCGTCCGCGCAATTGCAGGCGAATCAACGAATCAACTAGACCGCTGACGGGGCTGGGAAGCGGAGTATCAAATGAGAGTCGCTTCCTTGGAAAGTGCGTTGGCCGCGATCACGTTGATCACGGCTATCATCGTCCTGCTGTGGGAGATCAAGATCGTCTACGGCAGCTGAACTGGCAGGACGCTGGCGTCGAACAGAGACCTCCGGACAAGAAGAGGTTCGCGACCAGGGCATCCCTTCCGCGGCGGCGGAAGTTTGCCGTTCCATCGGCGCAAGGAGCGATCACGGCGCTTGCCGACACGCTTACCGCTTTTCGATCACCAGACTCTGCACCGCCCGGCCGAAATAGCCGTGACGATCCGCGAGCCGCGACATCGCGAGGCCGGCGCCGTCGGGACCGATCCAGGATTCGCCGTCGAGCAAGATCCACTCGCCGACCGGCTGGCGCGATAGGTTCACAGTAAGGTCGGCATTGATGTAGGTCCAGGCGCGGAAGTCGAGCGTCGAGGCGGTGCCGTTGGAGAAATCGGCAGCGACCACGGCGCGCATCGCCTGCGAGACCGCTTCGCCTTCGACCAGCGGATGGTCGAGGCGAAACCAGATCGCGCCGGCCCCGGCCTGGCCGAAGCGGCCGCGCGCGGCGCGCATCGAGACCATGCCTGCGAACGGACTGGTCGCGCCATGGCCGTCCTCGACCAGCGAGTCCTCGGGCGACGGCAGCGTGACCGGCAACTCCTTGACGTCGTCCGGCAAAGGCTGTGATTGCCGCTTGATCTTGAGCACGGTGGCACCGACGACCTGAACACCGTCGGCGAACAACTTGATCTCGCAGAGCTGGATCTTGCGCCCCTCGCGCAAAACCTCGCTCTCGATCGAGAGCGGCGCCACCGGCACCGGGCGCATCAAGTCGATGGTGACGCGCGCAACATTCATCGGCACCGGCGTCGGAATGCGTTCCGCCGCCCACGTCACCAGCGCAGACGGCGCCGAGCCGTGCTGCATACGCCGGTCCCACGGACCTGCAGCATTGGGGCTGGTGACGACGCTGTTGCCGTCGATGCTATAGATGGCGGTCATGTTTGCACGATATCTGGGCTGGCGTTCCCCGGACGCAGCGCAGCGCGTAAGCGGTGCGCTGCAGAGCCGGGGTCCATGTGCTGCAGCGATGGGTCCCGGCTCTGCGCAGCAGCGTTGCACGGTGCAGCGCGTCCGCGACACGAGAGCGGTTAGAGCGGCGGATCGATCGCCTCGTCATATTCCTTCTTGAAGCGCGCGATCAGATCGGCGGCCGGGATGATGCCGTCGACGCTGCCGATGCCTTGGCCCGAACCCCAGATCTCCTTCCAGGCTTTCGGTTTGGCCCGCTCGCCGGAGGCATCCGTGCCGAAGTTCATCTTGGACGGATCGGACGTCGGCAGGTTTTCCGGATCCATGCCGGCCGCGAGGATCGATGGCTTCAGATAGTTGCCGTGCACGCCGGTGAAGAGGTTGGAGTAGACGATGTCGTCGGCCGTCGAGCCCGCGATCATCTCCTTGTATTTCTCGACCGCGTTGGCTTCCTTGGTCGCAATGAAGGCCGAGCCGATATAGGCGAAGTCTGCGCCGAGGATGCGCGCGGCGCGGATCGCCTTGCCGTTGCCGATGGCACCCGACAGCGCGATCGGGCCATCGAACCATTTTCGCGTTTCTGCGACGAAGGCCAGCGGCGAGATCGTGCCGGCGTGGCCGCCGGCGCCGGCCGCAACCAGGATCAGACCATCGGCCCCCTTCTCAATCGCCTTGTGGGCGAACTTCTGGTTGATCACGTCGTGGAAGACGATGCCGCCCCAACCGTGCACCGCTTGATTGAGCTCCTCGCGCGCGCCGAGCGACGAGATGATCATCGGCACCTTGTACTTGGCGCAGAGCTGCATGTCGTGATCGAGCCGGTTGTTCGACTTGTGCACGATCTGGTTCACCGCGAACGGCGCCGACGGCTTGTCGGGATGGGCGCGGTCATAGGCCGCGAGCTCTTCGGTGATCCGCGCCAGCCATTCGTCGAGCAGCTCCGGCGGCCGCGCGTTCAGCGACGGAAACGAGCCGACCACGCCGGCCTTGCACTGCGCGATTACGAGATCGGGCACCGAGATGATGAAGAGCGGCGAACCGATCACGGGGATCGACAGGCGCCCCTTGAACAAGGCAGGCATGGACATAGGCGAAACGATCCTTTGGTGGCGAGCAAATCGAAAGCTGGAGGCCATACCAACAAGGCAATCTTTCCACTGTCAAGTATTGCGTTTTGACGCCGTGGCGGATGCCGTTACCGCAATTCCAACATGCGGAATTCGCTACGCAAATGCGGGCGGCATCACCCAATCAGATCCGGATTGATCAGCCGCTCGAACGAGAACATCTCGTCCCATTTCTCCTGTGTCAGCAGCTTGCGTTCGACCACCACGATCTGGTGCAGCGACTTGCCGCTCTTGTAGCCCTCGCGCGCGATCTCGGCGCATTGCTTGTAGCCGAGCAGCGGCTTCAGCACCGTAACGATACCCAACGAGTTCAGCACCATGTTGCGGGTGTGCTCCTCGTTGGCGGTGATGCCGACAACGCAGTTCTCGCGCAGGCTGTTGACCGCGCGCTCCATGGTGCGGATCGAGAAGAACAGCGCGAACGAGATCACCGGCTCCATCACGTTGAGCTGAAGCTGGCCGGCACTTGCAGCGAGCGTCACCGTGGTGTCGAGGCCGATGACGAGGAAGCTGGTCTGGTTGACGACCTCGGGGATGACAGGGTTGACCTTGCCCGGCATGATCGACGAGCCCGGCTGGAGCTGCGGCAGGTTGATCTCGTTGAAGCCGGCGCGCGGGCCCGAGGCCAGCAGGCGGATGTCGTTGCAGATTTTCGTCAGCTTGCTCGCCGTGCGCTTGAGCACGCCGGAGAGCTGCACATAGGCGCCGGTGTCCGAGGTCGCCTCGACGAGATCGCCGGCAAGGATGAAGTCGACGCCGGTCAGCGCGCTCAAATGCCGGACCGCAAGTTTTGGATAGCCGACAGCCGCGGTGACGGAGGTGCCGATCGCGGTGGCGCCGAGATTGATCTCTCGCAGCAGCGCACGCGCCTCGGAGATGCGGTCGACCTCCTCGCCGATCGTGGTGCCCCAACCGCGGAATTCGGCACCGAGCGACATCGGCACGGCGTCCTGAAGATGCGTGCGCCCCATCTTCAGCACGCGCTCGAACTCGCGGCCCTTGGTGAAGAAGGCCTCCTGGAGCTGGCGCAGCGCCGTCATGTAGCTCTCGAGCCGCAGGATCAGTGCCAGCCGAAACGCGGTCGGATAGGTGTCGTTGGTCGACTGGCCGTAATTGACATGGTCATTCGGGCTGACATGCTGGTAGTCGCCCTTGCTGAAGCCGAGCGATTCCAGCGCGAGATTGGCGATCACCTCGTTGGCGTTCATGTTGGTAGAGGTGCCGGCGCCGCCCTGGATGAAGTCGGTGACGAACTGATCCATCATGTCGCCGGCGATGACGCGGTCGCAGCCCTGGATGATCGCGTCCGCAACTTTCGTGTCGACCGCGCCGAGGTCGCGGTTGGCCATCGCGGCAGCCTTCTTGACGTAACCGAGCGCCTTCACGAAGTAAGGCTCCTGGTTCATCGGGATGCCGGTGATGTGGAAGTTCTCCTTCCCGCGGATGGTCTGGACGCCGTAGTAGATGTCGTCGGCGATCTCGCGCTGTCCGAGGAAGTCCTGCTCCGTGCGGCTCATGGGCGCTCCTTTGCTGGCGCTACGTCCTCAGTTCTGGCACAGCGCGCTGGTGACGAAGGTATCGGTGCGGCAGTCATCCGGTTTGCGTTGCCGGCCCGGGATCAGAACCTTGGCCGAGCATTTTTCCGCGGAATCGGCGTTCAGGCTCTTGCCTTCCTTGTAGCCCTTGCTCTGGCAGAGCTGGTCGGCGGCTTGCTTGCAGTCGGGCGCGCCATTCGACGAGGCGGGGCAAGCCATGCGCCCCGACACCATGGCCGACGGCGTCGCCAGCCGCGACAGATCGTTCATGGTCTCGCTCGGGCTTTTGATCGGTGGCAGGATCGAGGGCAGCTTGTCGAACAGCTTGCCCATTTCGTTGATCAGTCCGGGATTTTCCTCGCGCGCCGGCGGCGATGAAGGTGCTGATGTCGAGGGCGGCGGCGCGGTCTGCGGTCCCTGCTCCTGCAAGCCGAGCGCCGGCGGCGCGGATTGCGGCCAGCTGGTGCTGCCGGCACCGAGCAGGAGCGAAAGCACTGCGAATATCAGCGTCCCCGGTCGGAGGACCGGATTGCCGGATCGAACCATCATGACGGCAACCGTAGCCGAACCCGGCGCAGCGGCAAAGCGCGGGGTTATTGAGCGAACATGATCTTTGCGGAGAACGGCTTCACACGTTGCGCTGAGGCGGCCCTTCGGGTCCGGATCATTCCCTAGATCAGCTTGACCGCGACGACGAAGCCGAGCACCAGCACGGCGGCGCCGAGCGCCACCCAGAGACCGAGATGCTTCTCGATCCTGACGCGGATCCAGTCGCCATAGCGGTTGAGCAGGATCGCGACGATGAAGAAACGGCCGCCGCGCGCGACGATCGAGCACAGGATGAACAGGCCGATATTGTAACCGGCAAAGCCCGAGGTGATGGTGACGAGCTTGTAGGGGATCGGCGTCAGGCCCTTGAGCAGGATGATCACCGCGCCCCACTCCGCGTAGGAGGCGCGGAAGGCGTCGACCTTGTCGCCGAGGCCATAGACCTGGATCAGCCAATGGCCGACCGAGTCAAACAGCAGCGCACCGATGGCGTAGCCCAGCAGACCGCCCACCACCGAGGTCGCGGTGCAGACCGCGGCGTAGAGCCAGGCGCGCTGCGGGCGCGCCAGCGACATCGGGATCAGCATCACATCCGGCGGGACCGGAAAGAAGGAGCTTTCTGCGAAAGCCACGGCTCCCATGATCCAGAGCGCGTAGGGCTTGTGGGCGGCGTCGATGCACCAGTCGTAGATACGTTTCAGCATGGCGCCGCGATGAAGCACCATGGGACGGATTTGTCCATCGCGAGTTTTGTGACGATTTGGCGTGATCTGGAACAGTGTGTCGCGGTTTTCCGAAAGATCGCGCCCAAACAACAACCTAAAGCGCGATGACGCTTTGCTCCGGTTTCACCGCGCTTTAGTGGCGCTTGCGCGAGACGCGCCCTTCCAGCGCGACAATTGGCCGCCTGGCGGCAACGCGCGGTGACGCGACTTTGGGCAGCTTCATCGGCGACTTCGGCAACTTCTCGGCAATGCCGAGCATGTCTTCCCGCCGCGCCATCTCGCGCCAGACATCCTCCGGGCGCACGCCGGCCGAGGCCCAGAGCACCGTGAGATTGTAGAGCAGGTCGGCGCTTTCCCGGATCACGGCCTCGCTGTCGCCATTGACCGCGTCGATGACGACCTCAATGGCTTCCTCGGCCAGTTTTTTCGCCATTTTGGATGGCCCACGCTGAAACAGCCGGGCGGTACGCGATGTTGCCGGATCAAGATCCTTGGCCGCGAGCACAGCCAGATATAGCCGCTCAAGCGAATCACTCATGGTACTCAAAACTACCCTAAACCAATGGCGAGCGCGTTAACGCGCAGGGTTAAAAGCGAAAAACAGGCCGCCGCGGCAAGCGCGACGGCCCGTTGTGGTCAAGACTTGGTAGCCGGGGACTTGGTAGCCAGGGACTTGGTAGTCAAGGACTTGGTAGCCAAGGCTAGTAGCAGTTCTGCATGTAGCCCTGGCCACAGAGCTCCGACGGAGCCGTGCCGCCATAGCGCTGATATTGGTAGTTCGGGCCCGGGCCGTAGTAAGGACCGTAGGCCGGGCCACTGTAATAGGCAGGGCCGCCGTAATAGCCATAACCCGGACCCGGACCGTAATCATAAGCGTAGGCGTCACGGGTCGCAGCGATCGCAAGGCCGGTGC
The DNA here is from genome assembly GCF_023073075.1 of Bradyrhizobium sp. 61. Classification (NCBI taxonomy): domain Bacteria; kingdom Pseudomonadati; phylum Pseudomonadota; class Alphaproteobacteria; order Hyphomicrobiales; family Nitrobacteraceae; genus Bradyrhizobium; species Bradyrhizobium sp. 61. The sequence goes on from NZ_JADPIU010000075.1 coordinate 101,123, forward strand.
CGATGATGCCGGCAAAGGCCGCGGCAGCCGCAGCACCGCCGCCACCGCCATGCCAGTGGCGGCCGCCTGCGTATGAGGCGGTCGGGGCGACCGCGGTCAGCGCCAGCACCGCGGCGGTGGCAAAGACGGCCTTGCGGCCGGCAAATCTCGAAAATCGGTCAAACATGTCCTGGACCCTCCTTGGGACCTCGAATGGTGCCTGACGACAGGCTCATGTCTTTCAAACACCCGCAGCCCATGTTGGGTTCCCGAACCCCAACAGAAGCTGAACGGGGTTGCGTCATGATCACGCAACCCCCGCTCATCCGCCGTTCATGTTGGCGCGCGCAGGCTCGTCGCTGGCCGGCGCTGCGAGCGTCACGAAACCACAACAATGCGGGACCGGCGCCACTGATGTTTGCATTCAAGACAATCGCCCTTCGCGGCCTGCTGGCCATTGCAATCTCGCTTGCCGCGCTGGCTGCGCGCGACGTCAGCGCGGCCGAGACTGCTGCGCCGTCCACTGCGATCCACTTCACATTCGATCGTCCCGTCGATGCGAGCATGGCGCCGTTCTTCCTCGCCGCGAAGGACGGCAATTTCGGCGCCGAGCGTCTCAACGTGTCCTTCAAGAGCGCCGCCGGATCGCCGGAGGCGCTCGCACGCGTCGCCAAGGGCGACAGCGAGCTCGCGCTCGTCGACATCAACGAGCTGATCCGCTTTCGCGACAAGGACGATGCCGCGCCGGTCAAAGCCGTGTTCGTGTTGTTCAATCGCGCGCCTTACGCGATCGTCGCGCGCAGGAGCCGCGGCATTCACCTGCTGCCCGACCTCGACGGCAAGACCGTCGGCGTCGCCGACGGCGATCTGTCGATGCGACTGTGGCCGGCGCTGGCGCAGCAGAACGGCATCAACGCGTCGCAAGTGAAATTCCACAAGATCAGCGCCGCGGTCCGCGAGCCGCTCCTCTCCGCGGGCCAGGTCGATGCCGTCGCCGGCTTCAGCTATCTCTCGGCGGTAAACCTGCGCGACCGCGGCGTGCCCGGCGGCGATCTCGTGGTACTCCGCTATGCCGACTATGGCTGCGAGGCCTACGGCTTCGCCGTGGTGGCCAACCCCGCTTTCGCCGCCGCGAAGCCCGACGCCGTGAAGGGTTTCGTCCGCGCATTGATCGCCGGCGTCAACGCGACCATCAAAGAGCCGGCCCGTGCGGCGGACGAAGCCACGAACCGGATCGACGACGGCGACCGCGACCTCGAGCGGGAACGCCTGCGCAGCGTGCTCATCGACAACATCCTGACCGACGAGGTCAAACGCAACGGCCTCGGCGGCATCGACCCGGCGCGCCTGGACCGCTCGATCGACCAGATCGCGCAGGATTTCAAATTCCGCAAACGGCCGGCGGCGGGCGATATCTTCGACGACCGGTTCCTGCCGCCGGTCGCGGGACGACTGATCAACTGAGCAAAACCCGCAGCTTCCGCTGTATCTCGCGAGCGATCCCTGATTAGAATGTGGGCTCACATCGTTTCGTCCGCCCGAGTTCGTCCCTCGCATGCCCATCCTCCGTCTCTACACCCGCGTTCTCGAACTGCTCGGCAAGGAGGCGCGGCTGGGCTGGTTGCTGGCGTTTGCCAATCTCCTGCTCGCGGCCTCGCAGTTCGCGGAACCCGTGCTGTTCGGCCGGATCGTCGACGTGCTCTCCGGCAAGTCGGTCGCCGGGTCGAATTCGGCCTGGCCGTTTTTGATGGCCTGGGTGGCGTTCGGGCTGTTCACCATCGGCTGCAGCGCGATCGTGGCGTTGCAGGCCGACCGGCTCTCGCACCGCCAGCGCCAGGCGGTGCTGACCGACTATTTCGAGCACATTTTGCAGCTGCCGCTGACCTTCCACTCAGGCACCCATTCGGGCCGGCTGATGAAGGTGATGCTCAACGGCACCGACGCGCTGTGGCGGTTGTGGCTCGGCTTCTTCCGCGAGCACTTTGCCGCGATCCTGTCGGTCGTGGTGCTGCTGCCGCTGTCGCTCTACCTGAACTGGCGGCTCGCGGTCCTGCTGTTCGTGCTCTGCGTCGTCTTCACCGCGCTGACGACCTTCGTCGTGCGCCGGACCTTCGGCATGCAGATGCAGGTCGAGGAGCACTACAGCGAGCTCTCCGCGCGCGCCTCCGACGCGCTCGGCAACGTCGCTCTGGTACAGAGCTTCGTGCGCGTCGAATCCGAGGTGAAGGGCTTGCGCTCCGTCGCTGATGACCTGCTCGCGGCGCAGATGCCGGTGCTGTCGTGGTGGGCGCTCGTCACCGTCATCACGCGCGCCTCCACCACCATCACGGTGCTCGCGATCTTCACGCTCGGCATCGCGCTGCACGACCAGGGGCTCACCTCCGTCGGCGAGATCGTGATGTTCGTGAGCTTCGCGACGATGCTGATCCAGAAGCTCGAGCAGGTCGTGAGCTTCATCAACAACGTGTTCATGGAGGCCCCGCGGCTGCGCGAGTTCTTCAACGTGCTCGACGCCGTGCCCACAGTCCACGACCGGCCCGACGCGATCGATGCGGGGCGGCTCTCTGGCCTCGTCGAATTCAACGACGTCACCTTCTCCTATGACGGCAAGCGGCCGGCGGTCGAGGACCTCTCCTTCACCGCGCTGCCCGGCCAGACCATCGCGCTGGTCGGCGCGACCGGCGCCGGCAAGTCGACTGCGATCGCGCTTCTGCATCGCGCCTTCGATCCGCAGTCCGGCTTCATCAGGATCGACGGCATGGACGTCCGCGGCGTGACGCTGACCTCGCTGCGCCGGAACATCGGCGTGGTGTTCCAGGAGGCGCTGCTGTTCAACCGCTCGATCGCGGAGAATTTGCGCGTCGGCAAGCCGGATGCGACCGAAGCGGAGATGCGCAAGGCCGCGGAGCGCGCGCAGGCGCTCGAATTCATCGAGCGCAGCGGCGGCTTCGAGACCAATGCCGGCGAGCGCGGCCGCATGCTCTCCGGCGGCGAGCGCCAGCGGCTGTCGATCGCCCGCGCGCTGCTGAAGGATCCGCCGATCCTGATCCTGGACGAGGCCACAAGCGCGCTCGACGCCGTCACCGAGGCCAAGGTGAACGCCGCTCTCGACGAAGTGATGAAGGGACGCACCACGTTCGTGATCGCCCACCGTCTCTCCACCATCCGGAATGCCACGAGGATCCTGGTGTTCGAGAACGGCCGCGTGATCGAAAGCGGAACTTTCGATGAACTCGTGGCCAAAGGCGGCCATTTTGCCGAACTCGCCAGGGCCCAGTTCATGGTTCAGGAAAATGCACGGGCCAGCGTGACGGCCGCTGAGGCTGCGGCGACTGCGGTCAAGTCCCCATAGCATCGTCGAAATTCGGCCTATTTCATCACGGAATACCCGGCCGAAACCCCTATTCTCGACGCACGAGCCGGTATAGGTTTGCGACGCCGCAAGCGGCGGCGCCGGATTTCAGAACCGAACATCAGATCACGAGAGCCGACCGGAACCGGCGGGTCTCCAAGGACCGGAATCGGATAGTGCACGCCCTTCGCCCGCTGCTTCGCAAGTCCCTGTTCAACCTGTTCGCCGCGGCCCTCGCATCCGCGGTGCTGCTTGCGCCGCGCACGGCCAGCGCCGAAGCACTGCTGCTGATCGAAGCCGACAGCGGCAAGGTGCTGCAGGCCGAGAACGCGACCATCCCGTGGTATCCGGCCTCCGTCACCAAGATCATGACAGCCTACGTGACGCTGAAGGCGGTGAAGGACGGCAGACTCACGCTCGACACGCTGATCACAGTGTCGCCGACGGCGGCTTCGCAATCGCCGTCGAAGATGGGGTTCCGTCCGGGAACGCAGCTCACCGTCGACAACGCGCTGAAGATGATGATGGTGAAGTCGGCGAACGACATGGCCGTGGTGCTTGCCGAAGGCGTCGGTGGCTCGATCGACGGCTTCTCGGCGATGATGAACGACACCGCGCAGAAGCTCGGCATGACGCAGACGAGCTACGTCAATCCGAACGGCCTGCCCGCTGACGGCCAGATCACGTCCGCGCGCGACCTCGGCATTCTCGCGCGCTCGTTCCTGCGCGACCTGCCGGAATACGAATATTTCGTGCACATCCCGGCAATCCGCTTCGGCAAGCGCGTCACCGGCAATTTCAACAAGCTGATCGGCCGCTACCCCGGCGCCGACGGTTTCAAGACCGGCTTCATCTGCGCCTCCGGCTACAATCTGGTGGCGTCGGCCACGCGCAACGGCCGCCGGCTGATCGCCGTCGTGCTCGGCGCCAACTCCGGCACTGCGCGTGCCGTGAAGGCGGCGCAGCTGCTCGAGCGCGGCTTCAGCCAGGACAACCTCACCTGGCTCCGCCCCTCGCTCGGCACCGTCGACAGGCTGGTGCCGGTCGACGCCTCGCCGCCGAACCTGCGCGAGGACATGTGCGGCGGTCATCGCAAGCGGCCGGCCAGCGACGATGACGACGCGCTGATCGCCACCAATGGCGGCACGTCCGGATCGGCCTCCGCCACCGGCGGCGAAGCCCAGGTGACCTTCTTCACCGCGGGCCTTCAGCCGCCCCTGATGAAGGCCTCCGAGCTGATGGCCACGGCGCCCGCGGCGGCCGAGCCCGTGCTCGTCTATACCGGCCCGACCCGCACCGGCACTGCCCTGATCGCGGCGGTCGCGGCCGATGCCGACCAGCAGGCCACGCCAAAGCCGCGTGGCAAGAAGTCGCGCGTCGCCAGGAAGCCCGACGCGACCGACAAGCCAGCCGACAAGCCGAAGGATGCCAAGACGGCGGCGGCAAAGCCGGCGGCGGCAAAGCCGGCTGCCGCCAAGCCTGACGCCAAGAGCGATACCAAGTCCGCGGCGAAGCCGGCCGGGACCAAGCATGCCGCGGCCAAGCACGATGCGGCGGCGAAACCCGCCGAGAAGCCTGCGGCAAGCGGCGATCAGGCGGCCAAGCCCGCCAAGCCCAAGGCCGCGACCAAGCCCGCCGCCAAGCCGGCCAACAACAGTTAACGGCACCCATCGCAAGCCGCGCCCGCGCTTCGCACCTGCGGCAGAGCGGCTTGCGACAATTCCAGTAGCCACTCCCTGACCTTTGTCCTAAGCCTCGACCGGCTTGCCACCCGTTCCGGCAGGCTCGATACTGGCCGCAATGAGGCAAGCCCGAGACACAACGGGCTCTGGTAAATTGAGGGGAGTTTTCCATGGAGCGCATCTGGCTCAAGCAATATCCGCCCGGCGTCCCTGCTGATATCGAGCCGACCCAATACGCATCGCTGGTCGACCTTCTGGAGGAGAGCTTCGCCAAGTTCGCCGACCGCAAGGCATTCATCTGCATGGACAAGGCGATCAGCTATCGCGACCTCGACCAGATGTCGCTGGCGCTCGCCTCCTATTTACAGGGCCGTGGCCTGCAACGTGGCGCCCGCGTCGCGATCATGATGCCGAACGTGCTGCAATATCCGGTCGCGACCGCTGCCGTGCTGCGCGCCGGTTTCGCGGTGGTCAACGTCAACCCGCTCTACACGCCGCGCGAGCTCGAGCATCAGCTCAAGGATTCCGGCGCCGAAGCCATCATCGTGCTGGAGAATTTCGCCCACACGGTCGAGCAGGTGATCGCGAAGACGCAAGTCAAGCATGTCATCGTCGGCAGCATGGGCGACCTGCTCGGCTTCAAGGGCGTGATCGTCAACCTCGTCGTCCGCCGCGTCAAGAAGATGGTGCCGGCCTGGTCGCTGCCAGGCGCGGTGTCCTTCAACGACGCGGTATCGGCCGGCCGCGGCCTGACGTTCAACAAGCCGAAGCTGTCGCCGGGCGACGTCGCCTTCCTGCAATATACCGGCGGCACCACCGGCGTCTCCAAGGGCGCCACCCTGCTCCACCGCAACATCGTCGCCAACGTGCTGCAGAACGACGCCTGGCTCCAGCCGGCACTCGCCGCGCCGCCGCATGTCGATCAGCTGATGATCGTCTGCGCGCTGCCGCTCTATCACATCTTCGCGCTGACGGCCTGCTACCTGCTCGCGGTGCGCGCCGGCGGCTGCAATCTGCTGATCCCCAATCCGCGCGACATCGCGGGCTTCGTCAAGGAGCTGGCGAAGTACCAGGTCAACAGCTTCCCGGCCGTGAACACGCTCTACAACGGGTTGATGCACCATCCCGACTTCAAGAAGCTCGACTTCTCCAAGCTGAAGATCTCGAACGGCGGCGGCATGGCGGTGCAGCGCCCCGTCGCCGAGCAGTGGAAGGCGGTGACCGGCTGCTTCATCGCCGAAGGCTACGGCCTCTCGGAGACCTCGCCGACACTGACCTGCAATCCCGCGACCACGACCGAGTTCTCGGGATCGATCGGCATCCCCGTGCCTTCGACCTGGATCTCGATCCGCGACGACGACGGCAACGAAGTCCCGCTCGGCCAGCCCGGCGAGATCTGCGCCAAGGGCCCGCAGGTGATGTCGGGCTACTGGAACAGGCCGGAAGAGACCGACAAGGTGATGACCGCCGACGGCTATTTCCGCACCGGCGACATCGGCGTGATGGACGAGAAGGGCTACACCAAGATCGTCGACCGCAAGAAGGACATGATCCTGGTCTCGGGCTTCAACGTCTATCCGAACGAGATCGAGGAAGTGATCGCGAGCAATCCGGGCGTGCTCGAATGCGCCGTGATCGGCATCCCCGATTCCAAGTCGGGCGAGGCGGTGAAGGCGTTCGTGGTGAAGAAGGATCCCAACCTCACCGCGGAAGCCGTGATCAAGTTCTGTCAGGAGCAGCTCACCGGCTACAAGGTGCCCAAGCACATCGAATTCCGCACCGACCTGCCGAAGACCAATGTCGGCAAGATCCTGCGCCGGCAGCTCCGCGACGAGAAGAAGGCGGAGGCGGCGTAAGCCGCGCCTTGGTTCATGACTCTTGGGTTCATGACTGACGGCGGTGACATCACGCCATCAGGCATTCTCGCCTTCTGGCGCGAGGCCGGCCGCGAGCGCTGGTACAAGCGCAGCGACGCTTTCGACGCGGAGGTCAGGCGTCGCTTTCTTCCGCTATGGAAGCGGGCGACCGCCGGCGAGCTGGCCTCCTGGGAAGAAAGCGACGAGGGCGCGCTCGCGCTCGTCATCGCGCTCGACCAGTTTCCCCGCAACATGTTTCGCGGCACGCCGGAAGCCTTTGCCAGCGACGCGCCGGCGCGCGACGTCGCCCGCCGCGCAATCGATCGGGGCGTCGATCGCAGGATCGATCCCATCCTGCTCGAATTCCTCTATTTGCCCTTCATGCATTCCGAGCACCTGCCCGACCAGTTGCATTGCGTCGCGCTGTTTCAGAACACCGACAATGCCGAGAACCTGAAATACGCGCGGGAGCACGCCGACATCATCCAGCGGTTCGGCCGCTTTCCCCACCGCAACCGCCTGCTCGACCGCGATACCACCGAGGAAGAACAGGCCTTCCTCGACGGCGGCGGTTTTGCCGGCTGATGACAGAACGGTGAAGGACCACGACCCTCGCCGCCAATGTTGTGCAGCGCCGCCGCACGGTCTAAAAAGCGGGACCGATTTTCAGGGAGACTGACGATGGCGATCCAGACTGGCGACAAGCTGCCCGAGGCGAAATTCCGCGTGATGACGGCCGAAGGTCCGCAGGTGAAGACCACCGACGACATCTTCAAGGGCAAGAAGGTGGCGCTGTTCGCAGTGCCCGGCGCCTACACCGGCACCTGCCACAAGATGCATCTGCCGAGCATCTTCCTCAACGCCTACGCCATGAAGGACAAGGGCGTCGACACCATCGCCATCGTCTCCGTCAACGACGCTTTCGTCATGAGCGCCTGGAAGCGCGATACCGACCAGCGCGACGAGGCGATCTTCCTCGCCGACGGCAATGCCGACTTCGCCAAGGCGATCGGCATGGAGCTGGACGCCTCCGGCAACGGCCTCGGCATCCGCTCCAAGCGCTATTCGATGCTGGTCGAGGACGGCGTGGTGAAGAAGCTGAACCTCGAAGCGATGCCCGGCAAGGTCGAGGTCTCCGGTGGCGATACGCTGCTGGGGCAGCTGTAGGCTTAGGCCAGAGCTCCTTCCAAGCGGGAAGTGCCGTAGGGTGGGCAAAGGCGCGTCAGCGCCGTGCCCACCATCTTTCCTTGATTGAGAAGAAGCCGTGGGCACGCTTCGCTTTGCCCACCCTACGAAACCGGGCGACGCCGATAGCGCGTCGCCTACTCCGCCACCCGCTGCTGCAACCGCGCCTTCACAATCCCGTCCCGCGCCAGCTGATCCGCGCGCTCGTTCTCGGGATGCCCGGCGTGGCCCTTGACCCAGTGCCAGCGCACGTCGTGCGCCTTCAGCGCCGCATCCAGCCGCTGCCATAGCTCGACATTCTTCACCGGCTTCTTGTCGGCAGTGCGCCAGCCGTTGCGCTTCCAGCCGTGGATCCAGCCGGTGATGCCCTGCCGGACATACTGGCTGTCGGTGTAGAGATCGACGGTGCACGGCTTCTTCAGCGCTTCGAGCGCGGAGATCGCCGCCATCAATTCCATCTGGTTGTTGGTGGTGTGGCGCTCGCCGCCGTTCAGCTCTTTTTCCTTGTCGCCGAACTTCAGGATCGCGCCCCAGCCGCCCGGCCCGGGATTTCCCGAGCAGGCGCCGTCGGTATAGATCGTGACGAGGGGAAGCTCGCTCACGCGACCAGTCCTGACGGCATCAGCCCGTAGTCGCGCACGCTGGAAACGCTCTGGTGGAAGCGCAGCTTGCGAAAATATTCCAGCGGATCCTTGGGCTTGACCAGGGCTCCTGGAGGCACGTTGAGCCAGTCGACCAGCCGCGTCAGCAGGAAGCGGATCGCGGCGCCGCGCGCGAGCAGCGGCAGCGCGGCTTCTTCCGCCTCGGAGAGTTTTCGCACCCGGCCATAGGCATTGAGGAAGGCGCGCGCCTTGGTGACGTTGAACGAATGGTCCGGCTCGAAACACCAGGCATTCAGGCAGATCGCGACGTCATAGGCCAGCATGTCGTTGCAGGCGAAGGTGAAGTCGATGATGCCGGAGAGCTTGTCCCCGAGGAAGAAGACGTTGTCGTTGAAGAGATCGGCGTGGATCACGCCTTCAGGCAGATTGCTCGGCCAGACCCCGCTCGAGAGATAGTCGAGCTCGGCGGCGAGAAACGCATGCAGGCCCGGCTGGACCTCATCGGCGCGGCTTGCCGCCGCGTCGAACAGCGGCCGCCAGCCGGAGACCGACAGCGCATTGCCACGCTTGATCGCAAAATTGGCGCCGGCCAGATGCATCCTGGCCAGTCCCTCGCCGACGCCGGCGCAATGGGCCACGTTCGGCTTGCGCGGCCAGACGCCTTCGAGAAAGGTGATGATCGCGGCCGGCCGGCCCGACAGCTCGCGCAGCGCCTCGCCGTCCCCGGCCTTCACCGGCAGCGGGCAGGTGACGCCGTGCTCGGCGAGATGCGTCATCAGCGCGAGGAAGAACGGCAGGTCGTTCTTCGCCACGCGCTTCTCATAGAGCGTGAGGATGAACGAGCCCTTGCTGGTGTGCAGCAGGAAGTTGGTGTTTTCGACGCCCTCGGCGATGCCCTTGTAGGAGAGCAATTCGCCGAGATCGTATTGCTTCAGGAAATCCGCAAGCTCGTCGGCGGCAACGTCGGTGTAGACCGCCATAAAAGTCTACTCGGCGGCGGCTTCGGGGCGCACCTGGCGCGGCAGCGGGAAGAACTCGTTCTCTTCCGCGGCCGAGACCGTCTCCACATGCAGCGTGTAGCGCTCGGCGAACGCATCCATGATCTCCTCGACGATCACTTCCGGCGCGGACGCGCCCGCGGTGATGCCGAGGCTCTTGATGTTGCCGAACCTGGTCCAGTCGATGTCGGTGGCGCGCTGCGCCAGTACCGCGATCCCGCAGCCTTCGCGCTCAGCGACCTCACGCAGGCGCTGCGAATTCGACGAGTTCGGCGCACCGACCACGATCAGGGCGTCGACCACCGGCGCCACCTTCTTCACCGCGAGCTGGCGGTTGGTGGTGGCGTAGCAGATGTCTTCCTTGTGCGGGCCGTTGATGTTCGGGAAACGCTCCTTGAGCAGCGCCACGATCTCCGCGGTGTCGTCGATCGACAGCGTGGTCTGCGTCACGAAGGCGATGTTGTCGGGGTTCTTCGGGACGATGGTCTTGGCGTCCTCGGCGGTCTCGATCAGGGTTACGGCGCCGACCGGAAGCTGGCCGAGCGTGCCGACCACTTCGGGGTGGTGGGAATGGCCGATCAGGAAGATCTCGCGGCCACGCTTGAAGTGGATCGCGGCCTCGCGGTGCACCTTGGTCACCAGCGGGCAGGTCGCATCCAGCGAGAACAAATTGCGGGAGGTGGCGTCGGCCGGGACCGATTTCGGCACGCCATGGGCCGAGAACACAACCGGCGCGGTGGTGTTTTCCGGGATTTCGGCGAGCTCTTCGACGAAGATCGCGCCCTTCTTCTTCAACCCGTCGACGACGTATTTGTTGTGCACAATCTCGTGGCGAACATAGACGGGGGCGCCGTATTTATCGAGCGCCCGTTCCACGGTGTCGATCGCCCGGACCACCCCGGCGCAGAAGCCGCGGGGAGAACAAAGCACGATCTTGAGGTCTGGTTTGGCTGACATTGAGCGATCTCGGGACCGAATCACCCGTTTCGCCTTCTGGCGGGGGCGGTCAATGGATGGAATAGGGCTTAAAGGGGTCTGCTAGGACTTTACAGGCGCTTCCAAGGGAATTGGGCCCCCTTTCGGGCGCTGTCAAGGCACTATCTATAGCAGAACCATTGCGTGGCTAGCCCCTCAGGGCTTATATAGCGCGAATTCCCTGTCATCGCTGATGACCACCGGTTTCGCCTCCAGAGGGGTGGGCGAAGCACAAAGGAGATTTGCCATGAGCAACGCACCTCTGATGCCCAAGGCGACCGCCGTCTGGCTGCTCGACAACACCGCGCTGACCTTCGACCAGGTCGCCGATTTCACCAAGATGCACCCCCTCGAGGTGCGTGCGATCGCCGACGGCGACGCTGCCCAGGGCATCAAGGGCATGGATCCCCTCTCCAACGGCCAGCTGACCCGCGAGGAGATCGAGAAGGGCGAGAAGAACCCGGACTACCGGCTCCGCCTCCAGGAGAGCAAGGTGATTCTGCCGCCCCAGCCCAAGCGCAAGGGCCCGCGCTACACCCCGGTCTCCCGTCGCCATGAACGCCCGAGCGCCATCCTCTGGCTGCTGCGCAGCCATCCGGAGCTCAAGGACGCCCAGATCATGCGCCTGGTCGGCACCACCAAGAGCACCATCGCCAGCGTTCGCGACCGCACCCACTGGAACACCTCCCAGCTGACCCCGATCGACCCGGTGACCCTTGGCCTTTGCTCGCAGATCGAGCTCGATTTCGAAGTGGCCCGCGCGGCGAAGGAAAAGCCGATCGACGCATCCTACGGTGGCGCCACCCTGCTGCCGGCCTCCGAAACCACCAAGAAGGACGAGTTCGAGCCGGCAGAGCGATCGAACGACGACCTCAACGTCGACGCCGTGTTCGCCAAGCTGAAGACGCTCGGTGGCAAGAAGCAGGACGAGGAGGAGGAGTAAGGCTCCCCTCTCGGTTTACGATCGAACGCAATTTGAACGCGGCAGGGAAACCTGCCGCGTTTTTGTTTTGCGGAGACCCTCGCGATCGGCACAGAAGCAGCCACACGCAAGCTGCAGTCCCCTCCCCCCTTGCGGGGGAGGGTTAGGGAAAGGGGTTGCCCCACGGGGACTTCCTCCATCAATTCAAAGCGTCTGGCGAAGCTCTCTCGCGCCTTTTGCTGGGCTGCCCCTCTCCCCCGCCCTCCCCCGCAAGGGGGGAGGGAGCGCAGGGTCAACCGCGGCCACAGCTCGTCTTCAAACAACGCGTCAAAACTTGTACGTCACACCGCCACCGACCAGCCACGGATCGATATGCGCGGTGCCTGTGACCGGCAGGCCGCTGACGGTCGCTGAGTAATCCGGCCGCAGCCAGAGCTTCTTGACGTCGACGTTGAGACCCCAGTGCCGGTCGAGCATGTAGTCAAAGCCGAACTGCACGGCGCCGCCCCAGGCGTTGCTGACGTGCACGCTGGTGGTGGTGGCAACGATCGCGGGCGGACCGACGATGGCGGCTGGCGTATTGGCAGCCGAATTGTTGAAGAACACGGTGTAGTTCACGCCGGCGCCGATATACGGCTTGAACGCGCCGAAATTGTCGAAGTGATATTGCAAGGTCAGCGTCGGCGGCAGCAGCGTGGTCTGCCGATCGGCAGGTTCGCGAGCGAGCCGTTGCCGCTGATCGAGTGCCTGGTCACGCCGAGGATCAGCTCGGCCGCGATGTTCTTGGTGAAGAAATAGCTGATGTCGAGCTCGGGCACGACCTGGTCGCTGATCGAGAGCCCGGAATTCGGCGACGACAGCGACGGCACGCCTGCGACATTGACGGTTGAGCCACCGGCATCCGGCAACACGCCAAGCACGCGCAGACGCACCATCCACGGATTGAACGCTTCTACCGGCGGCGGTGCCTTCTTGTAGACAGGCAGATCGGCCGCCTGCACCGAGCCAAAAGTCCCCACGAGCATCGCGCCAACCGTCGCAAGCCGCGCCAGGTTTTTTGTCGTTCCGTTCATTGCATTCCCCTTCAGCCATCTCTCGCGCGTCGTTGCGCGACATCAGCGTCAGAGCAGAAAGGGGATGGTGATGGATTTGACGCCGATCAAATCAGGACTGACGCGACACGATTTGGTTGTGGCGTTGCCGATGTGTCACGAGAAACGCGAATGAATGCGCAGGATAATTCCGTAGCCGATGTCACGGCCGCTCGGGATGGTTCAGCATGTACTCGCCGAGATCGCGCTGACGGCGGTCGGACCGGGCGGTGGCAGCGTTGCGCTGGACGTCGCGGTCCTTGCGGCAGGCCACGTATTCGGGCGAGCCCTGCGCAAAGCCGCGACTCTGACAGACCGCGTCGTCATCGTCACCGCCCACCGCCACCGGCGTCTGGTAGCGCGCGGAGCAGGCGGAGACAGCGATGGCGAGCAGCACGGCGACAAGCAGGCGCGGCGCGGTGGCGAGTGGCATACGAGGTCCCCTGTTGGCCGGCCCTGTTTAGCCCGGAATGAGGAGATTGTAAGTCCCTGGGCGTCGTTCCCCACGCGCTGTCATTCCCCTCAAAAGCGGGGAATCCAGTACTCCGCGGCGGTCATTGGGTCACACAACTCCGGCCGCGGCGTACTGGATCACCCGCTTTCGCGGGTGATGACAGCGGAGATCACCTCACACCCTGCCCTTCAGCGCCTCGCCGATCTCGTCCAGCACCTTGGGATCCTCGATCGTGGCCGGCATGGTCCAGGCTTCGCCATCGGCGATCTTCTTGATGGTGCCGCGCAGGATCTTCCCCGAGCGCGTTTTGGGCAGGCGGCCGACGGTGATGGCGAGCTTGAAGGCGGCGACGGGGCCGAGCCTGTCGCGCACCAGCGCGACGATCTCCTTTTCGATCTCCGCAGGCGCGCGCTTCACGCCGGCCTTGAGCACCAGGAAGCCGCAGGGCACCTCGCCCTTGATCGCGTCCTTGACGCCGAGCACGGCGCATTCGGCGACGTCCGGATGCGAGGCCAAAATCTCCTCCATGCCGCCGGTGGAAAGTCTGTGGCCGGCGACGTTGATGATATCGTCGGTGCGGCCCATCACGAAGACATAGCCGTCCTCATCCTTGTAGCCGGCGTCCGAGGTTTTGTAGTAGCCGGGGAATTCAGTGAGGTAGGCGTCCTTGAAGCGCGCATCCTGATTCCACAGCGTCGGCAGGCAGGCCGGTGGCATCGGCAGCTTGATGACGATCGAGCCCATGGTATTGGGGCCGACGGGCTTTGCGGCTTCGTCGACGACGTCGACCTGGTATCCCGGCATCGGCACCGTCGGCGAGCCATGCTTCACCGGCAGCATGCCGAGACCGACCGGATTGCCGGCGATGCACCAGCCCGTCTCGGTCTGCCACCAATGGTCGATCACCGGCACCTTGAGCTGCTGCTCCGCCCATTCCACCGTCGGCGGATCGGCACGCTCGCCGGCGAGGAACAGCGTACGGAATTGCGACAGGTCGTATTGCCGGATGAACTTGCCTTCCGGATCCTCTTTGCGGATGGCGCGGAACGCCGTCGGTGCCGTGAAGAAGGCGACCGCCTTGTGCTCGCTGATGACGCGCCAGAACGCGCCGGCATCGGGCGTGCCGATTGGCTTACCCTCGTACATGATCGACGTCGCACCATGCAGCAGCGGGCCATAGATGATGTAGCTGTGGCCGACCACCCAGCCGATGTCCGAGCCACACCACCAGACCTCGCCCGGCTTGACGCCATAGAGATTGAACATCGACCATTTCACCGCGACCAAGTGCCCGCCATTGTCGCGCACGACGCCCTTGGGGATGCCGGTCGTGCCTGAGGTGTAGAGGATGTAGAGCGGATCGGTGGCGGCGACAGGCACGCAAGGGGCTCTCTTGCCGTCGTTCATCGCCTTGCGGCGAAGGCTCGCCCAATCGTAGTCGCGGCCCGGTGTGAGGTCGCAGATATGCTGGGAACGTTGCAGCACGATGCAGGCCTTCGGCTTCGTGCCCGCAAGCTTGATCGCCTCGTCGAGCAGCGGCTTGTACTGCACGATCCGGCCGGGCTCGATGCCGCAGCTTGCGGAGAGAATGAGCTTCGGCTGAGCGTCGTCGATGCGGGTGGCGAGCTCCTTGGCGGCAAAGCCGCCGAACACGACCGAATGCACCGCGCCGATGCGCGCGCAGGCGAGCATCGCGACCACGGCCTCCGGCACCATCGGCATATAGAGGATGACGCGATCGCCCTTGGCGACGCCAAAATCCTGCATGATGGCGGCGAGCGCCTGCACCTCACCCAATAGCTCGGCATAGGTGAACCTGGTGACCGAGCCCGTCAGCGGCGAATCATGGATCAGCGCGACCTGGTCGGCGCGGCCGCGTTCGACATGGCGGTCGAGCGCGTTGTAGCAGGTGTTGACGACGCCCCCCATGAACCAGCGGCCGTAGACGCCCTGCGAGGCATCGAAGATCGTCTTTGGCGGCTCGATCCAGTCGATCTCCGTGGCCGCCTCGGCCCAGAAGCCCTGGGGATCAGCCAGCGAGCGCGCGTGGACCTCGTGATAGAGGCTCGTTCCCTTGACGTTCATTGCCGCGCTCCCATCCCTTTATTCGCCTGGCCTTGACCTGACCTGACCGACAGGACGAGCGTCCCGCCATGACAGGGATCAAGTGCCGGCGTTGTTTGAGAGGTATTTTCCCGGGAACGGGCCGCGGTTCAAGCTGAAAAGGATGGGTCTTTGGGAGGGAGGGAAGAAAGGCCATCGCAGCAAGCTGGAGCCACGACAAAGGTGAGCCCTCTCCCCCCTTGCGGGGGAGAGCGGGAGAGAGGGGTGGCCACGAACTCTGTCTGGAGTTTGTGGCCACCCCTCTCCCTAACCCTCCCCCGCAAGGGGGGAGGGAACGCAGTGTGCGCGTAGAGGCGCCTCAACTCTCCATCGCATTCAGCCGCTGCAACCGTTCCTGCATGATCTTCTTCAGATCGTAGCCCGGACGGCGGAAGCTGGCATCACGCGTGGCGAGGAAATCGCGCTGGGTCTTGCGCAGGTCGCCGGCCGAACGGCCTTTCGTGGCCTTCAGCACCCGCTCATAGGTCTCGGCAATCTGGCGATCGAGCACGCCGAGTTGCGGATCGGCGCAGATCACCTTCTCGACCTCGCGCTTCGCCGTGGCGCAATCGAACGACGGGCCGTTGCCGGAACTCGCCGCGAGCGGATGCAGCGGCTCGGCGCCGAACTTCGCAATCTCCGCGATCATGCTGCGGCGGCCGTTGGCGGCATTCTCGTTGCCGGGATCGAGCTTCAGCGCCGTCTCGTAATCGGCCAGCGCCTTCTTGCGTTCGCCCATCTTCTTGTAGAGCACCGCGCGGTTGTTGAAGGTCTGCGCGAAATTCGGATCGATCTTCAGCGCAGCCTCGTAGTCGCTGAGCGCCGCGCCAAGCTCGCCCTTGAGCTGGTAAGAGTCGCCGCGGTTGGTGAAGAAGTTCGGCCGCGGCGCCAGCCGCAGCGCCTGGTCGTAGTCGGCGATCGCCTTGTCGTACTCACCCATCGCGGCCAGCACCAGGCCACGATTGTCGTAATATTCGGGGACCTTCGGATCGAGCCTGATCGCCTCGCCGTCATCGGCGACCGCCTTGTCGAGCTGGCCGAGCTTCTTGTAGGCCGCGCCGCGATTGGTGTAGGCGCGCGGCCGGTTCGGATCGAGCCGCAGCGCCTCGCTGAGATCGCGGATCGCCTTCTCGTTGTCGCCGCCGAGATAATAGTTCACGCCGCGGTCGGACCAGGCCTGCGCATCATCCGGCTTCAGCTTGATCGCCTGATCGTAATCGGCGAGCGCGCGGTCGAGCCGGCGCTGATTGGTGTAGACGACGCCGCGCAGCTCGTAGGCTTCCGCGTCCTGCGGATCGAGTTCGATGGCCTTGCTGAGATCAGCTGCGGCACGGTTGAGATCGCCGCCGGCCTCGCGCAGCAGGTCGCCGCGCAGGCGCCATGCCTTTGCATTCTTGCCGTCCAGCGCGATGGCGCGGTCGATATCCCGCAGCGCCTGCGTGAGGCCGCCTGAGGTTCGCGCATTGGCGTCGGCGCGCACCAGCAGCGCGGCGGCGCGGTCTGAGCTCGAATTGGTGGTCTGGTCGATGATGGCGCCGCACGCCGTGATCAGTTCGGCAGGCACAGTCTTGCTGCCCATCACGCAATCGACGGCAGCAGAGGCCGGGGCGGCGAGGACCAGGCTCATCGCGGCGCTGAGCAGGAAGGCGCGAAGCGGGATTTTGGCAAACGGGAACATTTGCGCGGAAGAACGCGTGCCGCACATCAGGAAGACTCCGTGACATCAGGTGTTCACCATTGTCGCGGCGGGCGAAGAATGGGTTCAATTCGGGCCTGTTAGGGACGCACGGGCGCCTGCACTCCCTCGCCCCGCTTGCGGGGAGAGGCGAAGGAAGCCCTCAATACCCGTCCACCCCGTTGATCCGCTGCAGCCGCTCCTGCATCGCCTTCTTCAGATCGTACCCGGCCCGCCCATAACCAGCATTGCGGCGGGCAATGAATTCGTCCTGCGCGCGCTGGAGCGCCTTGGCTTCCGCAGGATTGCGCGCCTCCCGGATCACGCGGGCATTCGATGCAAAAATCTCCCGATCGAGATCGGCGAGCTCGCGGTTGGCGCAGATCGCCTTCTCGACCGCCCGGGCCGCACTCCTGCAATTGAAGCTGGGCTTGCCGGCCACCGCCATCTGCGCGCCGATCCGCTCGAGCTCGCGCGCCATCGCCTTGTGATTGGCCTTGGCCTTCTCGTGGTTCGGATCGATCTTCAGCGCGGCGCCGAAATCCTGCACCGCCTTCGGCTTATCGCCCTTCTTCAGCCAGAGCTCGCCGCGGGCGTTGAAGAGGTCGGCCAGGGTCGGATCGAGCTGAAGAGCGCGGCTGTCGTCGGCGATCGCGCGGTCGACCTGGTCATGCCGCGCATAAAGCGCGCCGCGCGCGACCAGCGCCTTGACCAGGTCCGCCTTGGCCGTCTTCTCGTTGTCGATGACGGACGCGCAGGCGGAGCCGGCCTTGTCCATGTCGTCGGCGGCAGCAGCAGCGAGGCACGGCGCGACATCGACCTGCACGACGGCGGCGGGCTCGCCGCCGGTGGCGGCATGGGCCGCCCCGAGCGAAAGCACACAGAGCGCCACCGCGCCGGACAATCGAATGAGATTTTGAGAACGCATGCTAGCTGCAGTCGGAAAGTCTTGGCTTGAGTCTTGGCCTGGGTCTTGGCTTGGGTCTTGGCTTGAGCCTTGCCTTGAGGGTGCACTATCCATCATACGGCCGGATTGGTGCTAGCTTGTGGCACAGCCAAAATCGGTTTCGGGGATCAACGTGTCGACATTCGAATGGATCATCGTGCTTCTGCTCGGCGCCGTTGCATTATCGGCGCTGGCGCGGCGGATCAAGGTCCCCTACCCGACCTTTCTCGCCATCGGCGGCGCGCTGATCGCCTTCGTGCCGAACAGCCCCTCCTGGACGCTCGAACCCGACCTCGCCTTGGCACTTTTTGTCGCACCGGTGCTAATGGATGCCGCCTTCGACACCTCGCTGCGCGATCTCCGCAACAACTGGGTTCCGGTCTCGACCCTGGTGGTCGCCGCGGTCGGCCTGACCACGGTCGGCGTGGCCTTCGTCGCGCACCGGCTGATGCCTGACATGCCCTGGGCCGCCGCCATTGCGCTCGGCGCCATCGTGGCCCCGCCGGATGCCGCGGCAGCGGTTGCGATCCTGAGCCAGGTCAAGCTGCCCTATCGCATGGTGAAGGTCCTGGAAGGCGAGAGCCTGCTCAACGACGCCAGCGCGCTTCTGATCTATCGCATCGCGGTCGGCGCTGTCGTCATGGAGCATCTGAAATGGAGCGAGGTCGCGCCGACGATTGCACTCGGGCTGGTCGGCAGCGTCCTCGCCGGTCTTTTGGCCGGGCGCATCATCCCGCTGTTCCTGGAACGCGTGAAGGAAGCGCCGAGCGCGATCATCGTGCAGTTCGCCACCACCTTCATGGTCTGGATCGCAGCCGAGCATCTCGGCCTCTCCGGCATCCTCACCATCGTCGTCTACGCCATCACCGTCGCGCGCACGGCGGGGGCGCGCATGCCGGCGCGGTTGAGGGTGCCGTCCTATGCGGTCTGGGAGACGATGGTGTTCGTGCTCAACGTGCTCGCCTTCATGCTGATCGGCATGCAGATGCGGCCGATCTGGACGCGGTTGGACGCGGAGGTGCGCTGGGAATATTGCGTGGCCGCCGCCTGGATCCTGCTCACGGTGGTCCTGGTGCGGCTTGCCTGGATCACGTTCTACCGCGCGACGCTGCGCGTCCTGATCGCGCACGGGCTCTATCACCCGAAAGATCCCAAGCAGGTTGCCTCGCCGAAGGGTGGCCTCATCATCTCCTGGTGCGGCATGCGCGGTCTCGTCACGCTCGCCACCGCCTTCGCCCTGCCGGAAAGCTTCCCCTATCGCGACTTCATCGTCTTCATCGCCTTTGCGGTGGTGCTGGGCTCGCTGGTCATCCAGGGCCTGACGCTGCGGCCGCTGATTCTCGCCTTCGGCCTCAAGGACGACGATCCCGTCGGTATCGAGGTCGCGCGCGCCCGCGCAGTCGCCTATCGCGCCGCGCTCGATGCGATCGAGGACGATCCGTCGGAGGAGGCGGAAATCCTGCGGCTCGAATACCGCGCCATCCTGATGCAGGCCGACGACGATCCGCACGGCGGCATCGCCAGCGGCGAGTTGCCCGCCGATCCGCTGCGCCGCCGCGCCATCGAGGCCGCGCGCAAATCGATCCTCGGCCTTCGCGATACCGAGGTGATCGGCGACGACGCGTTTCACCGGATCGAGGAAGAGCTCGATCGCGCAGAATTGAGCGCCGGCGGATAGATCCGCAAACACCGCTGTCGTCCCGGACAAGCGAAGCGCAGATCCGGGACCCATAACCACAGGCCATGGTTTTGCGAAGACTCGGAGTTGCCAGCTCGCGCGACAACCGCTCCCTGTGGTTATGGGTCCCGGGCTCGCGCTGCGCGCGCCCCGGGACGACAGCGGGGGCGTTGAACCAAACACCGCCTCTCCAGACTCATTCCAGATGACGACCTTGATCGACGACCGTCGTGTACGCGCGCGTGATGCGTCGCCTGCACGATATTTTTATCTCAATATGGCACTGGCCTGCGCAGCCACCGCGTTTCTCGGCTTCGCGCCGACCTATTTCGTACCGCTCGCGCAGCGGACGTTTTCCGCGAGCCCGGTGATTCATTTTCACGGGCTCCTGTTCTTCACCTGGTCTCTCTATTTCGTGATTCAGACCTGGCTCGCGGCGTCGGGCCGCGTGGTCAATCACCGTGCGCTCGGGATTGCCGGCGTGTCGCTTGCGACCGCGATGACGATCTTCGGCTTTCTCGCCTCGGTGCATGTGATGCAGCACGCCGCGGCGCTCGGCCAGAAGGATGCCGGCATCGGCTTCTCGATCGTGCCGATGAGCGGCATCGCGTTCTTCGCGGTGGTGTTCGTGCTCGCGATCATGAACACGCGAAAGCCCGAGATTCACAAACGCCTGATGCTGCTTGCCGCGGTCTCGATCCTCGACGCCGCGATCGCGCGCTGGTTCATTACCTTCCTCGCGCCTCCCGGTCCGCCCGGCCCGCCGCCGGTACCCGTCACGATCGCCCCGGCCGTGGTCGCTTCGCTCCTGCTCGTCGTCGCCATGGTGCGCGACTGGCGCATCGATGGCCGCGTGCACCCGGTCTACATTTACGGCACGCTCGCGCTGCTGGCAGTAAAGGTGCTGAACTGGCCGATCAGCGAGAGTGCCGCGTGGCATTCGTTCGCCGGCGGGATTCTGGCGCTGGCGCAGTAGTTACCGCTGTCGTCCCGGACAAGCTTAGCGCCGATCCGGGACCCATAACCACAGGCCGGCGTGGTTACGAAGACTCGGAGTTACAGCTTAGCAAAACAACTCTGGCCTGTGGTTATGGGTCCCGGGTTCGCGCTTTGCGCGCCCCGGGACGACAGCGGAGTATGATGCGCCTTAGGCCCCCGCCTTGCACGTGATCCCGCCGTCGACCACGAGCTCGATCCCCGTCACATATTTCGACTCGTCCGACGCTAGGAACAGCGCGGCATTGGCGACGTCCCAGGCCTCACCCATGTGCCCCATCGGCACCTGCGCATCGCGGGCGCGCCACATCGCTTCGACGTCGCCCTTGGCGTAGCTATTCGCGAGACCCGCGGAATGCTCCACCATCGGCGTTTTCATCAGGCCAGGCAGGATTGCATTCACCCGCACATGGTTCTTCGCGAACTCGATCGCGGTCGAGCGCGTCAGCTGGTTCATCGCGGCCTTGCTGGCGTTGTAGCTGACATAGGAAATCCCAACATGCCGGATCGAGGCGATCGAGGAGATGTTGATGATCGAGCCGCCGCCCTGCTTCACCATCACGGGGACGATGTGCTTCATGGCGAGATAGGCGCTCTTGAGGTTGACAGTGAAGACGCGGTCCCAGCTCTCCTCGGCGACCTCGACCACGCTGCCCATCTCGGCGATGCCGACATTGTTGTCGAGCACATCGATGCGGCCATAGGCTTTCAGGCACGCCGCCACCATCGCCTCGATCTCGCTCGCGCGCGAGACGTCCGCGGTGAAGGCAGTCGCATTGCCGCCCTCACCCGTGATGATCTTCGCGGTCTCCTCGGCTGCGGCACCGTTGCGATCGACGCAAAACACCTGCGCGCCCTCGCGCGCAAAGGTCACCGCGGTCGCCTTGCCGTTGCCCCAGCCGGGCCCGATCGAGCCGGCGCCCACCACCATCGCAACCTTGCCCTTGAGCCGATCCATCGCGTGTCTCCCGTGTTGTTGTTAATTGTAGCCCGGGCGTGGCGAGCTACGGATCGTTACAGACCTTCATCGTGGTGACGTTAGCACCGATGGGATGCCCGACAATCTCCGAAAGAGTCCGGCAGCTTCCATCATGGCATAACCGCCATTCCCCGGCCGCGCCGGAATTGCCAAGCACGACCTCCGGCATCGGCGCACGCTGCGGCCGCCATTGAAACCAGCCGTCGACGAGCCGTGCCTCGGGCGGCGGCTCCATGCCGGGCCCGGTGCCTTTGACCCGCGCCTGCACCAGTTCGAGGCCGGCAGGCGTGACGCGCCAGTCCTCCTGCCAATCGACCTTCGCGATCGAATGCGTCCACACCAGCGTGAAGGCGGAAAGCGCCAGCGCTTTCACGCCACCCGCTGTTGCGAAGCAGAGGCTCACGCGGCTTCGACGACGGCGGGCGGACGCTGCCGCCATTGCCACAGCAGAAGCGCGGCGGAGAGCGTAAAGCCGGCGGTATCGCTGAACGGGAAGTCACCGAGCAGGCACAGCGCGGCGCCGAGCGCGAGTGCGCGTTCAAGCAGCGTCATGCGCGTGAACAGAAAACCGATCGCGACCATGCCGAACAGGCCGATCGCCACCAGCGCCTTCAGGGTCGCGAGCGCCACCGCACCATAGAAGCCGAGCTTGGCCGCCATGGGATCGCCGGCCTGCAGCATCAGCGCCGGCGAATAGACGAAGATGAAGGGGATGACATAACCGGCGAGCGCGATACGCATCGCCTCCCAGCCGATCTTGTCCGGATTCTCCTTCGCGATCGGCGCCGCCGCCAATGCGGCGAGTGCCACCGGCGGCGAGAGGTCGGCCATGATGCCGTAATAGAACGCGAACATGTGGCTCGCGATCAGGGGCACACCGAGCTTCGCCAGCGCCGGCGCAGCGAGCGCGGCGGTGATGATGTAGGTCGGGATGGTCGGGATGCCGGTGCCGAGCAGGATCGACAGCAGCATGGTCATGATCAACGCCAGGAACAGGCTCTTCTCGCCGAGACCGATCACCCAGCTGCCAAAAATGTTGCCGACGCCGGTCTGCGACATCATGCCGATGATGACGCCGACGATGGCGCAGGCCATGCCGACGGTGATGGCGGACTTGGCACTTTCGGCCAGCGCATCGCGGCACTCGCGCAGGGCCTTGAACCCACCACGGACGAACGCGGTGATCACGATCAGGCCGACGACGACGCTCGCGACCGGCACGATCTGGAGACCGTCGCGCGACAGCGCGCCGACGACGAGCGCAAGTCCGATCCAGAAGATGGAGCGGACGACCATCGAGGAGGCGCCGGCCGTGATGCTGGCGCCCAGGATCAGCGTCACCGTGAGCGCAAGGCCCATGCTGCCGGCATAGAGCGGCGTAAAGCCCTCGAACAGCATGTAGACGAGCGCGGCGAGCGGCAGCACGAGGTACCAGCGCGTCACCAGCGCCTTCCAGGCGCTCGGGATCTCCGAGCGCTTCATGCCGACGAGACCGTGCTTGCCGGCTTCCAGATGCACCATCCAGAAGGCGGAGGCGAAATAGAGGATGGCCGGAATCGCGGCCGCTTTCACGATCTCCGAATATTGAACGCCGAGCGTCTCCGCCATGATGAACGCGACCGCGCCCATCACCGGCGGCATGATCTGGCCGCCCATCGAGGCCGTCGCCTCGACACCGGCGGCAAAGGCGCGGCGATAGCCGAATCTGATCATCAGCGGAATTGTGAACTGGCCGACGGTGACGACGTTGGCTACGCCGGAGCCGGAGATCGTGCCCATCATGCCCGAGGCGAACACCGCGACCTTGGCCGGGCCGCCGCGGGTCCTGCCAAATAGCCCAAGAGAAACGTCGGTGAACAGCTGGATCATGCCGGCGCGCTCCAGGAACGAGCCGAACAGGATGAACAGGAAGATGTAGGTCGCCGAGACGTAGATCGGCACGCCGTAAAAACCTTCGGTGCCGAACGATAGATGCGTGACGATCTGGTCGAAGTCGTAGCCGCGATGGTTGAGCGGCGACGGCAGGTATTGGCCGAAGAACCAGTAGAGAAGACACGCGCCGCACATCAGCGGCAGCGCCGCGCCCATCAGCCGCCGAGTGCCCTCGAAGATCAGGACCGCGAGCAGGGTGCCGACCGCAAGATCGAGCCGCGTCGGATCGCCGTCGCGCGCGATCAGGTCGGCATAGAAGATCCACTGGTAGAGGCCGCAGAAGAAGCCGGCGCCGCCGATCACCCAGCCGAGCGTACGGCCGACATCGCTCTTCGCGGTAAAGTTGGCGATCAGGCCGAAGGTGAGGAGAACGAGGAAGCCGACATGGACGCCGCGCACCACCTGGCTCGGCAGATAGTTGAAGGCGGCGACATAGAGCTGGAAGGTGGCGAAGGCAATGCCGATCCAGTAGGCGAGAGTGCCCCACCAGCCCGGACCAAAACCTTCCGGAAAACCGTGCTCGAAATTGTCGAATTCAACCTTGATAGGCCCTGCGGAGCCCTCTGCCTGCAACATCGATATGTCCCCAACCGTCCAGCGCTTTTAACATCGCACAGCGTCTCGAGACCGTCATGCCCGGGCTTGTCCCGAGCATCCACGGACTTTCTCGCCTAGCCTTAGAACGTGGATGGCCGGCACATCTGCGCGAAGACGCGCTTCGCGCTTTTGCCCGGCCATGACGTCCGATAACGAAAGCTGACTACTTGATCAGCCCTTTTTCCTTGTAATAGCGGATCGCGCCGGGATGCAGCGGAACCGGGCTGCCGGTGGCGGCCGTCTCGAGCTTGATCTCCTTGCCCGCGGCATGGGCGTTCTGCAATTCGGGCAGCGACTCGAAGATCAGCTTGGTCATCTGGTAGGCGAGGTCGTCCGACACCGCGGAGCTCGTCACGAGATAGTTGACCACGGCCGCGGTCGGCACGTCCTTGTCCTGGCCGGTATAGGTATTGGCCGGAATGATTGCCGAGATGAAGGGCGGGCCGATCTTGTCGATGGTCTCCTTCGGCACCGACACCACGGTGATCGAGGCCGAACTCGAGAGATCCTTCAGCGAGGCGACGCCAAGGCCGGCCGATTGAAGCGTCGCGCCCAACTGGCGGTTCTTCATGAGGTCGACGGACTCGGCGAACGGCAGATATTCGACCTTGCCGAGGTCCTTATAGGTCATACCTGCGGCCGCGAGGATCGCACGGGAATTGAGCTCGGTGCCCGACTTCGGCGCGCCGACCGAGAGGCTCTTGCCCTTGAGATCTGCGAGCGTCTTGATGCCCGATTCGGCGGTCGCGACAATCTGGATGTAGTTCGGATAGATCGCGCCGATGGTGCGCAGCTTGTCCAGCTTGGTCTTGAAGCCGGCTTCCTCGTCGCCCTCCCAGGCGGCTTTGAGCGAGTCACCCAGCGTGAACGCAATTTCGCCGCGGCCCTGCTGGAGCAGGATCAGGTTCTCGACCGACGCCTTGGTGGCCTGCACCTGCGTCTTCACGTTCGGAATCTTGTCACCGTAAATCTTTCCGATCGCGACCCCGAGCGGATAGTAGACGCCGGAGGTGCCGCCGGTCAGCACGTTGATGAAGGATTGCGCATGCGCGCAAGGTGCCGACGCCGCCAGGGCAAGAGCCGCGGCCGCGCCGAAAATCGTCCGTTTCATGGTTGTTGTACTCCCCAAACCGGCCGGGAAATTGGCCGGATGGGGTAAGCGGGTCAACCCATCCAAAAGTCACAACAGGACTGCGGTAAACGGCTGACCCGGCTCGATTTTTGGGGAACCCTCGGGGTGCGGCGAGGTGGCGCAGTCAGGGTCTGGCGCGTGTCTCGCCGCGCTGGCAAGCTCTTGCTGGCAAGCCCTTATTGGAAGGTCATGTCCAGGCACTTGGAGATGTCGGAGCCGAGGCCGGAGGAGATGATGATGCAGCCGCGCACCTTCTGCGCGGTGACGTCGGCGGCCCAGACCGAGTAGCCGCCGGGACCGAAGAACGAGTTGGTGTTCGGCGGTTCGGTCTCGGTCGCGTCGAAATCGTATTTGCCGTCGGTCTCGAAAATGCGCGGCTTCTTGGTGCAGCCGCCGTCGGTCTGGACGTTGATGACTTCCTTGTTGTCGCGGGTCAGCGCGAGCGAGACCTGGCAGCGGAAATATTCCGAGGTCTTGGTGTTGAACAGGTAGGTGTAAGACTTGCAGGTCGCGGTGTTCAGCTTGCCCGGGGCGAGGCCACGGCTGCACGAAATCCGCTGGTTGTGGCTGAGTTGGTAGTCATCCGCCAGGGCGGCGGGCGCCAGCGCCGTCACCAACAGCGCGGCGGCTGAGCAGGCTTTCACGACTTGGTTCATCCGAATCATCCCCCTACCAATATTTTTGTCGAATTGCGTTCTAGACTGAAAGCGGAACATAGTCGCGCGGGGACGAAGGGAAAATCACAAACTGCTGGGCAGGACGTGATGCGCTGCGGCGCTTTCGCAAATTGACCTGTAAACGCCGTTCGTGATTTGTTCAAGATGGCAACCCCAACGATGGGGAGGATGGGATGATGGCATTTTCAACGAAGACATTTGCACTTGCACTCACTGCAGCGCTCGGCGCGTTCAGCGCACCCGCATTGGCGCAGACCGCGGCAACGCCCTGGGAGCTCAAGCCCGACACCGGCTATGCCTATGACAAGGACGGCAAGACCTTCTCCTACAAGATGGGCACCAACAATGCCGGTGAACTCCTGAAGGGCGCCAAGAAGGTGCCGAAAGGCACGCTGTTCTTCATCGGCCACAACGGCCAGCTCTACATGCGCAGCGGCCCGTATCTCGAAGGCGACGGCAAGTTCAAGTTCGGGTCGGATCAGTAGGGGCGACGGCCAACCCAAGCATTCGGTGTCATCACCCGCCTTGTGCGCGCTTGCGCACTGGGGCGGGTGATCCAGTATTCCAGAGGCCGTTGTGCTTCAATCGAGAGGCCGCGGCGTACTGGATGCCCCGGTCAAGCCGGGGCATGACAGCGGAGGATGTGGCAGCGACGACTAAAACGCCCCTGCCAACTCCCGTGCGCCGGCGTTGTTGCTGTTACTGTCCATCCGCGTGTCCGTCACCGCCAGCAGCTTGGCCACCGTGTTGTGGCGGATCGCGACCGGGTTGCGCTCGTAACCGCCGCGCTGGAAGAAGTTCGAGGTCGGCACCTGCTCGCGCATCGCCTGCGGCATCGTCACCATGTCGAGGCCGGTGCCGTCGCCGGTGAGGTTCATCATCTCGAGCTCGGCGGCGGTGAGCGGCCGGGTGTAGCCCTTGGCGCGCGCGAACAGCACCGAAGTCAAAAGCTTATGGGTTTGCAGCATCGGGCCGATGTCGATGTCGAGCACCATGGCATGCATGGCCCAGCCCTGCGCGGTGTTGCCGATCTTCTCGTGCTCCGACCAGGTGTCCGGCACCGACTTCGCCTGCGCCACCATCTTCTTCAGCACGGCAAGCTTGTGCTCGAGCGGCTGGCGCGCCGGCCCCGACGTCCGCGCCACCTTCTCGGAGAGCGCACGGATGAGTTCATGGCCCTGCTCGGCCAGCAGCTCGACGCTGTTGGTGGTCAGGAGCTGGTTGTAGCCCATCGCGGTCGAGATCGCGCGCTTGCCGCCATGCTCGATTCCCGCCTGCACGTCGTAACTGCCGGTGCCGCCGGTCTCGAACGAATAGACCCGCACCGCCTGCTCGCGCGTCAGCCCCGAGGCGAGCGCGTAGCGCGCATAGGCGCGCTTGAACTCGACCTCGCTGGACGGCCGCTGCGGCGTGAACTGATAGAGCTCCCGCGCCGCCTGCAGGAGATCGGCGACCACCGGTATCGGCTTTCTGGTCGGACGATCCGGCGTTTCTTCCGGTTCCGGATTCACCGGCCGCTTCGGCCCGTTATAGAGCGGCGGATGCTGCAGCACATAATCCTCTAGCGTCACTTGCTGTCCGCTGCGCCGCTTGGCGTTGCGGCCTTTCCGCTTCTCGGAGATCTGGCTCCAATAGGCACCCGCCTCTTCGTCGAAGGCCGCGCGCGCCGCCTGATATTCCTGCAGCTTGCGGCGATATTCGAGCACGGCCGGCGACGCCCCACCCTGCGCAAAAAACTGCGACAGCAACTGGGCGTTGGCATCGCGGACGGCCGGCGGCAGCGCGTCGGCCTCGCCGCCTCGCGCAGTGGGCGCGAGCAGGACGAGCGCGAATGGAACCAGCGCGAGATGTTTTCGAATCGAATGATGCATGCTGCCCTCTTAGCAGGCATCCGGTAACCGTCACGTTAACGCGCCGTTTACCATCGTCACTTCCAGGCGAACACCGGCTGTTCCAGCTCGGTGACGCGGGTGTGACGTCCCGCCAGCACCTCGCGGAACTGGTAGATCAGCGCCGCGGTCGGCGCGTGAATCAGGCTCGTCTCGTGATGGAAGCGGATCACGCGGCGGGAGCTTTCGGGAATCGCGATGAAGTCGAACGCGTCTTCATGCTCGATCGTGGCGAGCGCGATGCGGTGGACCGAGGCGACCTCATCCGGGTTCGGCCGGATCGCGGCACTGTCGGCCGTCCAGACCACCACCGGCGTGATCAGATAGCCGGAGCGAGTCGGATAATCGTCGAGCGTGCCGAGCACCTCCGCATGCGAAAGGCGGAGGCCAAGCTCCTCATCAAGCTCGCGCAGCGCCGCTTCGACCGGCGTCTCGCCGGCATCGCAGCGGCCGCCCGGCAAGGCCCATTGGCCGCGATGGGCGCGCAGGTGTGACGCGCGCAGCGTGAGCAGGAATGCGGTGTCATCACCGTCACTCGCCGCGGTCAGCGCAACCGCCACCGCGGCGCGCTTCAATGCGGCCGGCGCATCGTCCTCGGGCAGCCGCGTGAAGGCCGCGCAGGCAGCCGCGATATTCCGCCGTGTGGCATCGTCGAACGGTCTCATGATGCTTGACTACACCACGTCCGGCCCCGATGAAATGAGCTCGCAAGGCCCGCGCAGCAATGGACGACCACATGACCAACAAGGCCGCCGCAAGGCTCAAATCGGACGGCTGGAGCATCCTGGAGACCACGGGCTTCCTGCACCTGGTCGGCCCGTTGTGGGAGCGCAAGGTCGACGGCCATTACGAATTCGCGCTCGCCACCGAGGACAAGCACCACAATCGCCGCGGCATGGTCCAGGGCGGCGTGATGATGACGTTCGCGGACCGCACCTGCGGCATGACCGCCCGCTACGTTTCCGGCAAGGAATTCATGGCGACGGTGCAGCTCGACACCCATTTCGTCGAGGCCGGCCAGATCGGCGACATCCTGATCTCCCGCCCGCGCGTGGTGCGCTCGACGCGCAGCCTCATCTTCATGAGCACCGAAGTCACCGTCGACGGCCGCTGCATCGTGATGGCGAATGGCGTGTTCAAGATCCTGAAGGGGCCGGGGTAGCGTCGCGCGGTCGGGCTGCCGCCGTTGCTAGCCACACCCACCGCTGTCGTCGCCCGGCTTGATCGGGCGACCCAGTACGCCGCGGCCTCTCGGCTCAATCACAGCCGTCTCTGGAATACTGGATCGCCCGATCAAGTCGGGCGATGACAGCTGAGAGTGCGGCAAGCGCCCTCCCCAATCTCCTCATTGCGAGCGCAGCGAAGCAATCCAGCATCTTTCCGCGGATGCATCTCTGGATTGCTTCGCTGCGCTCGCAATGACGGAATTAGCTGGCTATGCTGCCAGCTTCGATAGCGTTGAGGAAACAGCCCATGCAATACCGCCAGCTCGGCCGCACCGGCCTGAAAGTCTCGCCGATCTGTCTGGGCACCATGATGTTCGGCGGGCCGACCGATGAAGCCGCATCAAACCGGATCATCGCCAAGGCGCATGAGGCCGGGATCAATTTCATCGACACGGCGGATGCCTATTCGAAGGGCGCATCCGAGGAGGTCGTCGGCCGCGCCATCGGCAACAACCGGCACGCCTGGGTGCTCGCCACAAAACTCGCCAACCCCATGAACACTGGTATGGGCGACGATCCCAACCGTGTCGGCCTGTCGCGGCGCTGGGTGTTGCAGGCCGCGGACGAGAGCCTGAAGCGGCTCGGCACCGACCACATCGACATCTACTATCTGCACAAGGAAGACCATGCGACGCCGCTGGAGGAGACGGTGCGCGCGATGGGCGATCTGATCCGCGCCGGCAAGGTGCGCTATTTCGGCGTCTCGAACTACCGCGCCTGGCGCGTCGCCGAGATCTGCAACATCTGCGACCGGCTCGGCATCGACCGTCCCGCGGTGAGCCAGCCCTATTACAACGCGATGAACCGCATGCCCGAGGTCGAGCACTTCCCGGCCTGCTCCTATTACGGCCTCGGCATCGTCCCCTACAGCCCGCTGGCGCGCGGCGTGCTCACCGGCAAGTACAAGCCCGACGCCGCGCCGGACAAGGAGACACGCGCCGGCCGCAACGACACCCGCATGATGCAGACCGAATGGCGGCCGGAATCGCTCCAGCTCGCGCAGGAGATCAAGACCCATGCCGAGACGAAAGGCATCACGGCCGGTCAGTTCGCGGTCGCCTGGGTGCTGAACTCCGCCTTTGTCAGCTCGATCGTCGCCGGCCCGCGCACCGAGGAGCAGTGGGACGGCTACATCCGCGCGCTCGACTACCGCTTCACGGCGGATGACGAGGCGCTGATCGACAGACTGGTCGTGCCGGGCCATCCCTCGACGCCGGGCTACAACGACCCCGCCTATCCGATCGAGGGACGCCGCGCGCGGACGGCTTGAGAGCTGAAGACGATGACGGCGCACGAAGACCGCTACGGCCTTTCGCTCTCGACGTCTTCGCACGAGGCGGCAAGCGCCTATCGCGAAGGCGTCGATCTCATGCTGGCCGGCTGGACCGGCACGGCGGAGGCGCTGGAACGCGCGATTGCGGCCGATCCGGATTTCGCGCTGCCCCATATCGCCCGCGCCCGCGTGCATGCCTTCTATCAGCAGGGCGATCTCGCGCGGCAGAAGGCGGCACGCGCGCGCGAGCTCACAGCGAAACGCGGCACGGAGCGCGAGCGCTCGCATGTCGAGACGCTGGCGCTTGCGATCGAGGGACGGCTGCCCGAGGCGATCGCATCGACGCTGAAGCATGTCGAGAGCTGGCCGCGCGACGCCGTGGTGCTGTCGCTGCCGCTCGGCGCGTTCGGCCTGTTCGCGTTTTCCGGCATGCCCGATCACGACCGCGCCCGGCACGAGCTGTGCGAGCGCGTCGCGCAGCATTATGGCGAGGACTGGTGGTTTCTCACCATGTCCGGCTGGGCCATGACCGAGAATGGCGACGTCGCGCGCGGTCGCCGCGTCACCGAGCGTGGCTTCGACCTGCGCCGTCAGAACGCCCACGCCGCGCACGCCGTGCTGCATGCGATGTTCGAGGACGGCTCGATCGACGCGGCTGATCGTCTCGTCGACGAGTGGATTCCCTCTTACGACCGCGCCGGCATCCTGCACGGCCATATCCGCTGGCATCAGGCGCTCGGCGCGCTCGAGCATGGCGATGCGGCGCGCGCGCTTGCGATCTATGCCGACGTGCTTCAGCCCTCCGCCACGCAGGCGCCGCCGCTCAACGTCGTCACCGACGGCGCCTCGCTGCTCTGGCGTCTGTCGGCTTACGGCCACACCGTGCCGGAAGCGCTCTGGCTCGAAGCCGACGCCACCGCGCAAAAACTGTTTCCAAAATCGAGCCTGCCCTTTGCCGACGTCCACATGGCGCTGTTCGCCGCCGCGACGCAGAACCAGGAGGCGCTCGCCGCGCGCCTTGCGGCGATCGAGCAGCGGCTCGGCGACGGCAAGCTGCCGGCCGGTCCCGTGGTGCCGGCGATCTGCCGTGCGCTCGTGGCCTTTGCCCGCGAGGATTACACCTCATGCGTGCAAACGCTCGCGCCCGTCCTCGGCGAGGTCGTGCGCATCGGCGGCAGCCATGCCCAGCGCGAACTGATCGAGGATACCTACATCGTCGCGCTCATGCGCAGCGGCGAGCTGCCCCGCGCCCGCGCGCTGCTCGATGCCCGCCTGCACCGCCGGCCGTCCTTGCGCGATACGCGCTGGCAGGCGGCGACGGGCTAAAGCGTTTTCGAGCGAAGTGGGTACCGGTTCGCGTCTGGAAAACGCGTCAAAACAGGAAGCTAGAACTCCGTTCCGATCCCATCGGAACGGGGGTCTCACTCTGCCACGAAAAAAACATCGGTCTGGCAGCAAGTGGCCTGCTAGGACGGGATGGGGCGATCGGATGAATCGCCGATGGGTGGTGCGGTGGTATTCCAGTCGGGTTTGGCTGAACAAACGGGATCGCAACCAATTTGTGGTTCGCTCGTTGTTGAGCGGAACTTTTCCGCCGCCGTGGCCCCCTGGCATACGAGCCTGATGATGCGCCTCCGCCGACCGGTCCTCGCCGCGGCCCTCGCGACTCTCGCAAGCCCTTGTTTTGCCGAGTCTTCCGCGCCCATCCCTGTCAACAACCCTCCGGCGCAAAACGCCTTCATCGACCTGCTGGCGCTGATGTCGGGCCACTGCAAGACGCTGAAGGTCGCGGGGCGCACCTTCGCTTGCAAGACGGTGGCTTACGCCCATGGTGACAAGGGCCGGGTCAATTTCGCGGTCGCCGTCGACGATCCC
This sequence comes from Bradyrhizobium sp. 61, assembly GCF_023073075.1. Lineage (NCBI taxonomy): Bacteria > Pseudomonadati > Pseudomonadota > Alphaproteobacteria > Hyphomicrobiales > Nitrobacteraceae > Bradyrhizobium > Bradyrhizobium sp. 61. The sequence goes on from NZ_JADPIU010000075.1 coordinate 133,197, forward strand.
TCCGACGCCAACCACGTCGTGTCGTTCTCCGGCGAGAACGGCCAGCGCGCGGACGACAATTCCTACGAGCTGCGAATCGACCGCATGCTGCTCAATTCCAAGGACCGCCCCAAGGTCGACGGCCTGCCGGTGCCGGCCGAGCAGACCTCGACCGGCGTCTGCCGCCAGACCGGCAATTTCGCCGCAAGGAAGGTCACCGACGTCACCTGCACGGCGACCGACAGCGAGGGCCGCCGGTACGAGCTGCTGTTCGTCTCCGACGGCAAGCCGGTGAGCGTGCGCCGCATCCGGCAATCGTCGCCATCGATCCAGGATCCATTCAAGTAACGGCATCATCAGCTGCTGCCGCCATGTATGATCGCGCCATGCTTTGGAGCGATTCATGACTCGCGACCGCCTGTTTCTGCTGCGCCCCGGCTTCGAGGACCCCGCCTTTCCGGGCCAGCGCTTCTATTGCTGGCATTGCGCGCTGATCGAGGGCGTGCTCGCCTCATTTCCGCAGCTCGCCGAACAGCTCGACGTTGAGCGGATCGTATGGCCGCGGCCAAGGCTGCCGGTGATCGCGCTGGTCGGCGAGGAGAACCAGTCGCTGCCGCTGCTCGTGCTGGCCGACGGGACGACGTCGCCGCACCAGACCGGCAGTCACCACGGCCGCGCCTTCATCGCCGACAAGGACGCGATCCTCGCCGCGCTCTCCGAACGCCACGGGTTTCCCGATCCGCATCCGTGAGGGCCGAGCACGCGCGCAGCTCTCCGTGTCCCGGACGCGGTGCAGCGCGTAGCGCCGTTCCGTAGAGCCGGGGCACGAGAGCTGTCGCGAAACGAGGGAAAATCGACATTGCCTGTCATGTCGGTCGCCCCGCATACTTCGCGCAGCAAGCAAGTCTGAAAGCCGCTCCTCATGATCAGCCCCCTCCCCGCCCTCGTCGTCGTCGACGTTCAGCGCGCGTTCGATGAATGGGAGGCGGCGGGCAAGCGGCGCAACAATCCGGACGCGGTGGCGCGCATCGCCGATCTGCTCGCCGCATTCAGGAAGCGCGGCGCGCCGATCTTCCACATCCGCCACGAGGGCACGAAGCCGAATTCGACGTTCCTGCCGCAAAGCTCCGGCTACGCGGTCAAGGACGAGGCGCGCGAAGCGCCGGGCGAGGCGGTGATCGTCAAGCGCGTCAACAGCGCCTTCATCGGCACCGATCTCGAGACGCGCCTGCGCGCTGACAACATCACGACGCTCGTGATCTGCGGCGCCACCACCAATCATTGCGTCGAGACGACGACGCGGATGGCCGGCAATCTCGGTTTCGACGCGAGCCTCGTGGGCGATGCGACCTGGACCTTCGACCGGATCGGACCAGATGGCGACAAGCATTCGGCTGAAGAGATTCATGCGATGACGCTGTCGAATCTCAACGGCGAATTTGCGCGCATCGTCGCCACCGCCGACGTGATCGCTTCGCTCGAAGCGATGCGACAATAGATCGCGCGATATCGTTCACACGTCGATCGGAACTTCGTCTGCGTCGTTTCGACGCCCGCACTGGCCGGAACGCAGCGGACAGCCATCTGTTATCACGCGACTTCTCAACTGGAGTGATGACATGAAGTATCTCTTTGTCGCGATGGCTGTAGGTGCTGCGGCGCTCGCCGGCGGATCCACGGCCAACGCGGCGGGCAAGGCCAGCGCGAAGCAGAACGCGCCAGCCGGCCAATCCACCGACATCAGCGCGCAGCACAGGCACCACCACCACGGCCATCGCCATCATCAATGGCGCCATCACCACCACGGCTACTATCGTCCGCACTACCGGAACTATGGCTATTACCCGCGGCACCACGGCTATTACGGCGGCGGACCGTACGGCTATTATGGTGGCGGAGGTCCCGGCGTAACGTTCAGCTTCGGCGGCGGCCGCTGGTGAGAGTTAAGGCCCGCCTTGTGCGGGCCTTTTTTCATCCCCGCAAAATCATCTCCGCAATCTCCAGCCCGCTCGCCAGCGCCGCCTCGACCGTCCCCATGTCGCGGCCGCGATAGAGCGCTTCGCCGGAGAACAGCACCGGGCCGTCGGCGCGCGCGAGGATCGCCTGGGCCTCGCGCGTCCGCGGCGTCGCCCAGGAATAGGCGCCGCGCGCGAAGGGATCGTGCAGCCAGTTGGTCGCCGCAGCCGCCACGAGATCGCGCGCGATGTCGTCGCGCGACACGCCGAAGATGGCCGCAAGCGAATCGACCCCGGCGTCGATCAGCCCTTGCCGATCGAGCTTCGCAAGCTCGGCCGTCCGCGGCCCGCCGAACCAGCCGGTGAGCACGGGATGCTGGTCCGGATGCCGAGTCCACCACACCGGGATCGACTGGTCCGACAGCAGGAAGGTCATGTCCGCGAGATCTTCGTTTCGCTCGCGCCACCACGGCCGCGCGAACCGCAGCAGGATTTTTATCACGCTGCCGAAGCCGATATCGTCAGCCGCCGCAGCCTTCGCACGTGCGGGCTCCGGAAGCGCGATCTCGCGCAACAACGGCAGCGGGACGGTGAGGATCGCGCGATCGCAGCCGTGCACGTCGCCGCCGGCACAGCGGACGGCCAGCGCGCCGCCCGTCTCCTCGATCGCCGACACCGCGCAGCCAAAGCGAAACTTAACGCCAAGCCCGCGGCACTCGCTCGCCAGAAAATCGATCAGCGCGCCATAGCCGCCGACGATGCGCGCCTGGGTGTGATGCCCGCCGTCCATCCATTCCTCACGCAGCGCCAGCGTCGAGGCGCGCTCGGGGTCGGCGGCGTCATAGCCCTCGACCATGCGCTCTATGGAATAGCGCAGCTGAACATACTCGGGCTCAGCGAAATGACGGCGCAGGAAATCGGCAACCGTGAGATCATCCTTCAACGCCCCCAGCGCGGCTTGAAGCTCTGCCTCGTGCGGATCGTGACGGTCTTCGTGCGAGAGCCTCGTGCCGTCAAAGCTCCACTGGATGCCTTCGATCTCCTGCAGCGACAGTCCCGCATCGCGCACAAGCTTGCGCGTGACCGGCGCCTCGCCATGGACGAATTCGGCGCCGCCATCGGCGGGGTAGCCGAACTCCGACGCCGGCAGCGGATCGATGCGCCCGCCGCAGCGCTCGCGCGCCTCCAGGATCGTGACCGTCCTGCCCGCACGTGCCAGCGCGCGCGCCGCCATCAGCCCGGCCGCGCCGGCACCGACGATGACGATGTGCTCCAATTGTCCCATGCCGATGCCTTACTTGGGCATCGCTTGCGGGTCGTTCTTGATCAGATACCGCAGCAGCAGAACGCCACCACCGAGGTCGCGCGTGCTCTCCAGCGTCATCGCGGCGAGCGGCGCGCGCTTGTCGCTGTCCGCGTCCGTCGAATCGAACACGAAGGGTGCGCCCCTGGCGCCATCGATCGCGGGGCTGAGGATCAGGTTGAATTCGTCGATGAGGCCGGCGCGCAGGAAGGCGCCGTTGGCAACGCCGCCGCCCTCCACCAGCAGGCGCTTCACCCCTAACTCCCGATTGAGGATGTCCAGCGTCAGCGCAAGGTCGATCTCGGACTTGCCGGCGAAGATGTAGGACACACCCTCGTCGCGCAGCCCCGCCAGATGCGAATCCGGCACGCCCTCGGTCAGCACCACGACGATCGGGTCACCGCCGATGTCTGACCGGCCCCAGCCGATCTTGCCCTGCGCGTCGAGCACGACGCCGTAGGTTTTCGCATCGCGCCGCGCGAACCAGCTTTGGCGGGGAAATGTCTCGCCCGCCGTTGCGGGATAGGGCTTGCCCTTGGCGAACTCGGAGCCGGTGACGCGGCCGATCACCCAGGCGTCTCCGCCGAGTTCGTCATGGATCTTCTCGAACCAGTCTGTGCCCGCCCCCTTCGGCCGCCAGCGGCTGGGATGCGTGCGGCCGTCCAGGCTGGAGTGCATCAGGCAAATGACGTAGGGCTTCATGCAATTCTCCGGGTACGCTTCAGGCCGACGATCCATCGCGCCCGGCGCGATCCTTCACGATCACCGCCAGTGGATTGAGCTTGGGCGGCGCGACGAGCTTGAGCGTGTTGCTGTCGTGATGGTTGAACGGCGCGCCGCGCACGAACAACTCGGTCTGGATCAGATAGCTCCAGCTTCCATCATCGTTGAAGGTGATGTCGCAGCGATAGGAGTCGGTGCGGAAGGCCTGTTCCAGGAAATCGGTCGAGCAGATTCCATAAGCGGTATCGCCGCGCTTCGCCGTGACCGATATCTTCCTGTCATCCGGCCCGGCCTTGCCCGAGGCGAGCAAGACCTGTCCGCGCGGAATCGCGAGCGTCTGCATGATCAGCCCGGTCGCGGGCTCCCACAGCCAGTAGCCGACCTGGTCGTGGAAGGTGATGTCTTCCTCGGGCGTGTTGATGTGGATGTGATAGCGCAGCCCGTAAAACAGCTGCGGCCCGTTGGCCTGCGGGTCGATCGGGTCCATGCGGATGCGTTCGATGAAGGTCCGCCGCTCCGGCCCCTCCGCCTTCGGATTGATGTCGATGCCCTTGTCCGCCTGCCAGCTCCCTGCGAGACGGCGGAGCGGGCCGAGATTGGCAAAGCCGTCGGGCGAGACGTCCTCGGGCTCGGTGAAGATGTCTGCGGGAATGGGGAGCATGGGAACCTCGCGTCAAGTTGCGGAGAGCAGCAATAGCACAAGGACGGCGGGAATCGACTGGAATGGAACCAGAGCGCGCGCCGGGTGTTATCCGCGCTTGAGCACGAGCCCTCGAAAGCCGGCTCGAATGGGCAAGGACGCCCGTGTCACGCGTAGCGGGGGATCCGGTGCTGTCTGCGAAGGCTGCTCGGCGGTCGATTGAAATGGGCTTCCTCGCTGACGGAGGCGAGCTGGGCGCGATGATGAGCGCCCGCGACTGGTCGGATTCACCGCTCGGTCATCCCCGCGATTGGTCTCAGGCGCTGAAAACGACGGTCAGCATGCTGCTGGCCGCGCAAGCCCAGATCGTCCTGTTCTGGGGGCCCGACTTCGTCGCGCTCTACAATGACGCCTACGTCCCGGGCATCGGCGCCAATCACCCCCGCGCCCTCGGTCGCCCCGCGATCGAAAACTGGGGCGAGCTGTGGGACGATCTCGAACCGCTGCTATCAGGCGTGCGCCGAACCAGAAAGACATTCGCCGCCAAGGATCGACCGTTCTACGTCGAGCGCCACGGCTACGGCGAAACCAGCTACTGGGACGTCTCCTACTCGGCCGTGCGGGACGATGACGGCTCGGTCGGCGGAGTGCTCTGCATCGTGTCCGAGACGACGGAGCGCGTGCTGGGCGAGACGCGGCTGCGGGCGAGCGAAGCGCGATACAGGGAGCTGACCACGACCCTCGAGCAGCGCGTCGCCGAACGCACCGCCGAGCGTCATTTGCTGGCGACGATCGTGGAAACCACCGACGGACAGATCCAGGCGCTCGATCTCGATTATCGCTGGCTGGCGATCAACACGTCCTGCGCCGACGCCTATCAGCGCATCTACGGCAGGCGGCCGCAGATCGGCGATTCCCTGCACGAATTTCTGGCCGACCGGCCCGAGCATCTCGCTGCGGCGACCGCGATCTGGAGCCGGGCGCTGGCCGGCGAAGCCTTCACCAACATCGATGAGTTCGGCGATCCCCGGTTCGACCGCCGCGTCTACGAGATGAAGTTCGAGGCGCTGCGCGCTCCGGACGGCACGCGGATCGGCGCGTTCCTGACCGGGGTCGACGTGACGGATCGCCTGGAGGAGCAGGCGCGACTCGCGCAGGCCGAGGAGGCGCTCCGCCAGGCCCAGAAGATGGAGGCCATGGGCCAGCTCACGGGCGGCGTCGCGCACGACTTTAACAATCTGCTCACGCCGATCGTCGGCCTGCTCGACCTGTTTCAGCGCAAGGGCATCGGCGGCGAGCGCGAGCATCGCCTCATCGCCGGCGCAGCGCAGGCGGCCGAGCGCGCCAAGACGCTGGTTCAGCGCCTGCTCGCTTTCGCGCGCCGGCAACCGCTTCAGGCCATTCCCGTCAGCATCGGTCTCCTCGTTGCCGAGATGGGCGACCTGATCTCCAGCACGACCGGACCGCAAATCCAGGTGACGGTGGACACGCCGGAAGACCTTCCCGCGGCCATGGCCGATCCCAACCAGATCGAGATGGCGATCCTGAACCTCAGCGTAAACGCCAGGGATGCCATGCCCGGCGGCGGCAAGTTGCGCATCTCGGCGAAGGCCCGGACGGTTGGAGACTCTCACAATTCGGAGTTGGCACCGGGCGCCTATGTCTGCATCTCCGTCGCCGACACCGGCATCGGCATGGACGAGTTCACGCTGGCCCACGCCGTCGAACCGTTCTTCTCGACCAAGGGCGTCGGGCGAGGCACCGGTCTCGGTCTCTCGATGGTCCACGGCCTTGCGTCACAGCTCGGCGGCGCGCTGACGATCAGAAGCACCGTGGGCGCGGGCACGACGGTCGAGCTGTGGCTGCCGGTCAGCCACGCCGTCGCGGGCGCCATTGATGCCGTCCCGCAATCCAAACTGCGGCCACAGCCCGTCGGCACGGCTCTGCTGGTGGATGACGAACCGCTGGTGCGCATGAGCACCGCCGAGATGCTGGGCGAGCTCGGCTACAACGTCGTCGAAGCCGCCTCGGCGGAGGACGCGCTTCAGCGCGTCAGGGAAGGCCTGCGGCCGAACCTGCTCGTCACCGACCATTTGATGCCCGGCATGAGCGGAACAGACCTCGGCCTCGCGCTGCGCAATCAATATCCCGAGCTCCAGATCCTCGTCGTGTCAGGCTACGCCAACAACGAGGGCATCACGCCGGACCTGTCGCGGCTGACGAAGCCGTTCCGAAGCGATGAGCTGGCGGCGAGCCTGGCGGGCTTGGCGAAGGCGGGGCGGTAGGCGACGCAAGCGGGCGAGCAGCTCGCATGAGCGAAAGCGACATGCCGGTGCGATGATGTGTATCGGCGATCACGCCGTGATTATCGATGCGCGGGCGACTGTACCCCAGTCCGATCGGAGGAGCCTGGCCTAGCCGACGAACCTCCTCAACCCCAGCCGCATCTACTTCAACGCCAGACTCTGGGCGTGAACTGAGAAGACCGAGGTGGAGGCCCGCCGGTTCACGCTGGCGGGCTCGCTACGTTCTGAGAGCGTCAACCGCGTGGGCGACGAGAACGCCGATGCTGAGTACGATCAGGCAAATAATCGCCGCTTGAAATAACATCGGAGTAAATCCCGTGGGCCAGGGTCGGCTTTTATAAGCCCTCACATTCCGCCAGCATTTGGCCACCCAGAAGGCGCTTCGGTGTCCGCCTCGTTACAAGTATGCAAGGTTCATTGGCCTTGCGCGACGACGTCTCACCCCTTCAAAGCGGTGCGAAAATCTACCAGTCGATCAGCAGCACAACGATTGCTGACATGGCGTAGATAGTCCTGCGGCCGATCCGGTTCATTCGAAAACCTCGTATTCGAACGCCACTCCCTCAGGATCGTTCTCTACGAACCATGCTTCCGCGGCATCCTGGGTGGCGAAACGGGGCTCGATATCCGAAAGCCGTACGTCATCCGGCCAGCGGTCCGCATTCAAGGACACGCAATGGCAATTGTTACGTTTACCTACAAGCGGTTCCGAGCCTGAATAGCATGAGCGCTTTTCGCGCCAAGTAGCATCAATAAACGCCCCAGCGTCTGGCAAGGGCTTTTACTGGCGGTATTCCCCTCGCGCCGCCAGTATATTCACCTCCATCCATCCACGGAGATCGATATGCATCGTGTCGCTCCGATGCTGACGTTACTCACTGCCGCTGTATTCCTTGCTTTTTTGGAGCCGGTCCTAGCTGCCGAGGCGGATCGATACTGCCTGCGAGGTCGCAATTGGGGCTTTCCGGGCAATTGTCAGTTCGCCGCCCGCTCACAATGCCTGGCTGCTGCTTCTGGCACGAACGCATATTGCGGCATCAACCCGCGCTATGCCGCTCCGCGGCGGCGCTAATCACCGCTCGGAGCTATTCGGCGGCACGGCATGGCAGAAGCGGTCAATCAAGGGAAGGCCCCCGATGCGAAAGCTTGCACTGTTCGTCATCCTGCTCTCGTTCGCAGGAATGGTCCCTTCCAGCGAATCATTTGCTCAGAGTGCGCTTCGAGGTGCCGTCATCGGTGGTGCTGTTGGTGGTCGCCGCGGCGCTGCCATAGGGGCGACGGCCGGAGCCATCGCGGGCGCCCACCGGCGACATCGCCATTGGCATCGATATTATTGGAGGAACGGCAACTGCTGGTACCGCTCGACCAGCGGAAGGTCGCACCGCGTGTCGCATCGGTATTGCCGTTGAGCCTTCGCGTAGCGGGCCGTGCGACTGGCCTACAGGAAAGATCGAGAACGGCAACTCAATAAGGGGATCGCAATGTTCTTCGCTCAGGAAGGATTCACATATCGAAATTTTCTGATGGATATAATTGCTGTATTCGCATTTGTCGTTTGGTTCTGGCTGCTCATTGTCATCTATGGCGACCTGTTCAGGCGCCACGACATTTCCGGATGGGGTAAGGCACTGTGGGTGCTTGCACTTGTTCTGACCTCCTACCTCGGCATCTTTGCTTACCTCATCACCCAAGGCAGGGGGATGGCGGAACGCAGCGCTGAGCAGGCTCAGCGGGCGCGCGAGGAATTACGGCACATCGTCGGCTTTAGTGTCGCCGACGAGCTTTCCAAGCTCGATCAGCTCAAAAAATCGGGATCTATAACCGATACCGAGTACGGGCGCCTTCGCACCAAGCTGGTCTCCTAACCATCGGTGAGGGAAGCGGGGAGGCCCATGATGTTCGCAAAGCCTTTTGGCACCGTTGGAGCTCTTATTGCTGGCTTTGCAATTGCGTGGACTGAAAGCGCGCATGCGGAAATATTCATAACAACCGCCACCATATCGCAGGGCGAGTTGGTCATCGTCGGAAGAGTAAGACGGCCCCGCGAGCCCAGCGTGGAAATCAAGATCAGTCCGAGCAAAACCGTGAAAGTCGAGAGCACTTCGACCGGAGGATTTCGGTGGATTGGACCGGAGTTTCCATCGACTTGTATCGTAAAGATCACGTCCGGACCGGATACGAGAGACGTGGTGATACAGAATTGCGGCCTCCCCGGGCCAGCGGGTCCTCCAGGGCCGGCCGGACCTGCGGGCCCGATCGGACCGCCCGGGCCCAAAGGGAATTAGAAGGCAGACTTCGTCTTGCGGGTTTGCAGGTTGCCCACCGGATCGCTCTCGCATCGACAATCGAGGTGTCGGTTCGAAGTTCTGACGGAGCGCTACTGAGCATTATTGGGCTTGGTCGCGTTTTCGACCGGAACCGCAGCGTGCGATGATAGGTACGGGCGATCACGCCGTGATTATCGATACGCGGGCGACTGTACCCCAGTCCGATCGGAGGAGGCTGGCCCAGCGGACGAGCCTCCTCAACCCCAGCCGCCCCTACTTCAACGCCAGGCTGCTGCAATACGCCGAGGTCTCGCCCGATCGCCAGCCGGTGACCCGTCCGGCTTCCTTGCACTCGTCGTAAGTCTTGAAGTTGCCGACGTTCCGGCACGTGAAGGAGTACACGCCGCCCGAAGCGTTGCAGCCGACCCAGGGCTGATTTCCCGTCTTGAAGCTCGATTGGCAACCGCCGGCACAGCTGCTCGTTTCGCGTTCGAGCTTGGCGAGCCTCGCGGCATCCGACATCGGCGCCGCCGCGGCCGTCGATGTGGCTGGCGATGTCCGATACCCGGTGCTGCGGATGGCCACGTGATGCGTTGGCTTGTGCGGCCTCGCCACCTGTCTCGGTGCGTCGACCGTGATGCTGGGAAGCTGAGTCTCGGTGGGCGTCGGTTGAGACATTGCCGTGCCGCTTAGGCCGCACAGCAACAGTGCAATCGACGGGAATGTGACAGCGGGACGCGCAACGAAGCGTGACGACAACGTCATGGCCATGTCCTTCCAGATGCGGAGGGACAGTCCATTCCATCCCCCGAGACGAGGATATCACGCGCCGATTGAAGTTGCATCGCCGAACCCTGCAACTTGATTCGGCCGCTCTCGTCATCCGCCCGTGGTGATCAACCACTGGAAGAACGTCATCAGAACGGCGACCGCGATGGCGACGACGATGAGGTTTGGCTCCTGGAGCGGGCGGAAATCATCGTTGCATTCCGCCTTGAAGCGGGCGCAGCCATGAATGAGCATGGTCAGCAGCACCGCGCCCGCTGAACCAAGGTTCGCGCTCAGCCACGATGCGTGGCATTCCTGGAATAGGCCGGAGAAATTGGCGTCAGCGGATGCCGGAGAACGAGGGCAAACACCAGGATGGTGCCCAGGGGCGGAATCGAACCACCGACACTGCGATTTTCAGTCGCATGCTCTACCAACTGAGCTACCTGGGCGTGCTCCAAAGAGGGGCCAAGGCCCATCGAGCGGGCGGTTTATAGTGGGCTAGAAGCGGCATGTCCACCCGGCTTCGCCAAGTGGCTTCGCCGGGCGCGGCCCGGCTGTGCACAAGGTGCGAGGGCGTCGCCGCGGCTGGTGCGCGGCGAATCGGAAGCCGAAATAAGCATCTGATATTATTGGCTATTCTTCGCCATCGGCCTCGTCGTCGCGGCCGGGGATGACGTAGGAGCCTTTCAGCCAGCGGTTCAGGTCGACGTCGCGGCAGCGCGAGGAGCAGAACGGGCGGGTGGCTTCCGACTGCGGCTTGCCGCAGATCGGGCAGGTTTTGAGCGGGCCGGCGGGCTTTTTGACGTGGTCGTCCATGATGTCGGCAGCTTACTCGGGGTGAAGGCGTTCAAGAGCCTGTCGGCAAAGCGGTTCCTCGGGCGGTCGCGCAGGCGTCGCGGGCCGTGTCCGGCGGGCCCATTCTACTGTGCATGGGGTTGTTTTCGAGATTTTTGTCGGCGCGCTAGATGGCCGTGGCGTTGAGCCAGCCGAAGCGGATCGGAAAACCTTCGCCGCCGAGCAGCGTCGTGGTCTCGTAGAGCGGCAGGCCGACGACGTTGCTGTAGGACCCGACCATCTTGACCACGAAGGAGCCGGCGATGCCCTGCACGGCGTAACCGCCGGCTTTGCCGCGCCATTCACCGGAGCCGATATAGGCTTGGATGTCGTCCTCGGAGAGGCGCTTGAAGCGGACGCGGGTCTCGACCAGGCGCTGGCGGAAGGCCTCGCGCGGCGTCACCAGGCAGATCGCGGTGTAGACGCGATGGTTGCGGCCCGACAGCAGCCGCAGGCACTGCGCCGCCTCGTCCACCAGATTGGCCTTGGGCAGGATGCGGCGGCCGACCGCCACAACCGTATCGGCCGAGAGGATGAAGGCGCCGCGCAGCTCGTCGTCGAGCTGCACCGATTTCAGCGCAGCATCGGCCTTGGCCCTCGCGAGACGGTTGGCGCAGGCGCGCGGCAGCTCGCCCCGCTTCGGCGTCTCGTCGACGTCGGCCGGCCGGAGCGCGTCCGGCTCGATGCCGGCCTGGTTGAGCAGCGACAGGCGCCGCGGCGAACCGGAGGCAAGTACGAATTTGGGGCGGCCGAGCATCAGGTGATTGGGGGATGAAGCAGGGGGTGAATTGCGCGCGGAACCTATCGGAAGGGGGCTGATTTCACAACCCGGGAACCCGGACTTTACTGATTCGAGGCGTCCAACATGCGTGTGCCCTCGGTCTGTGACGCGGGTGTTACGGCTAACCGCTCGCCGCGCCGACCTTCGCAAACCGCCTGCGGATGCGCATCAGGAGCTGGTCGCAGACCTCGCGGTAGGCGGCGAGCTTCTGGTCGCGGCTGCCTTCGATGGTGGTGGGATCCTGCGTCGGCCAGTATTCGACGTCGGCGGCGAGCGTGCGGGTCAGCTCCAGCGCCTTGTGGTGCGCTTCGGGCGAGAGCGTGATGATAAGGTCGAAATTCAGCCCCTCCCAATCCTCCAGCTCCTCGAAGGTCTGCGGCTTGTGGGCGGAGATGTCCTGCCCCAGTTCGTCCATCACGGCGACCACGAAGGGATCGAGCTCGCCTTTCCTAGCGCCGGCCGACTTCACGTAGAGGCCTTGCGGAAACATGTGCCGGAGCAGGCTCTCGGCCATCGGCGAGCGCACGCTGTTCATCGCGCAGGCGAACAGCACCGATTGCGGATCGCGTGCGCGTGGCGGACCCGCCATCGCGCCTAGCCTCTTTTGAAAGAGGGCATGGCCTTGTCGGAAAACCGCTGCACATTTTTCCGGGCCATTAAGCCGTTTGTCTCGCGCATGATCTGGTCCGAAAACCGGTGCCCACTTTTCGGGATCATGCGCCTAACCCTTCCAGTGCAGGACGGTGATGAGCGTGAACAGCCGGCGCGAGGTCTCGAAGTCGACCCGCACCTTGCCCTTCAGCCGCTCCTGAAGCGTGCGCGATCCCTCGTCATGGATGCCGCGGCGGCCCATGTCGATGGCCTCGATCTTGTCCGGCGTAGCTGTCCGGATCGCCTGATAGTAGCTGTCGCAGATCATGAAATAGTCCTTCACGATCCGCCGGAACGGCGTCAGCGACAACAGATGCGCGACCACGGGCGCGCCGTCCTCAAGGCGAATGTCGAACATCAGCCGGCTGCCGGTGATGCCGATATGCAGCGTGAACGGCCCCTTCCCGTCGGCGCCATCGGGCGCGAACAGGTTCTGCTCGATCAGATCGTAGATCGCGATCGCGCGCTCATGCTCGATGTCCGGCCCGGAACGGCCGATCGAGTCCTCGTCGAGGGTGACCGCGACGATGCGATTGGTCGAGTCGTCCTGTTCGGGCGGCTGGGTCATGACAGATTGAGGCGCAATCCAATCGAGCGCGAATGAGCGTCCAGCCCCTCCGCTTGTCCGAGCGTCATCGCGGCAGGTCCCAGCGCACGCAGCTGGTCCGGGCCGCATTTCAGGATCGAGGTGCGCTTCATGAAGTCGGCGACCCCGAGGCCCGAGGAGAATCGCGCCGAGCGCGCCGTCGGCAGCACGTGGTTGGAGCCGCCGACATAATCGCCGATCGCCTCAGGCGTATGCGCCCCGAGGAACACCGCGCCGGCGTTGCGGATCTTTCCGGCAAGCGCGTCGGGATCATCAGTCATGATCTCGAGATGCTCGGCCGCGATCGCATCCGCGAGCGGAATGGCGTCGGCAAGATTTGTCACCATGATGATGGCGCCGAAATCGGCCCAGGAGGCGCCGGCAATCGCGGCGCGCGGCAATGTCTTCAGCTGCGCTTCGACGGCCTTTTCGACATCGGCGGCGAGGCACGCGGAATCCGTGATCAGGATCGATTGCGCGCTGGCGTCGTGTTCAGCCTGCGCCAGCAGATCAGCGGCGATCCAGTCGGCATTGCCGGTGTCGTCGGCAATCACCAGCACCTCGGAGGGGCCGGCGATCATGTCGATACCGACCTTGCCGAACACCAGCCGTTTTGCGGCGGCGACATAGGCGTTGCCGGGGCCGACGATCTTGGCCACCGGCGCGATCGTCGCGGTGCCGTGCGCGAGCGCTGCCACGGCCTGCGCGCCGCCAACGCGGTAGATCTCGCTGACGCCGCCAAGCGAAGCGGCCGCCAGCACCAGCGGGTTGAGCTTGCCGTCCGGCGACGGCACCACCATGACGAGGCGCGCGACGCCGGCGACCTGCGCGGGTACGGCGTTCATCAGCACAGAGGAGGGATAGGCCGCGGTGCCGCCGGGCACATAGAGGCCCGCGGATTCGATCGCGGTATAGCGCCAGCCGAGCTCGACGCCGAGCGGATCGGTGAAGCGCTCGTCCTTCGGAAGCTGGCGGCGGTGATAGGTCTCGATGCGGTCGCGCGCGAGCTTGAGCGCATCCAGCGTCGCGGCATCGCAGGCCTTCACGGCCGTCTCGATCTCGGCTGCGGTGACGCGCAGGCCGGATGCATCCAGCTTCAGCCGGTCGAACTTTGCCGTGGCCTCAAGCAGGGCCGCATCGCCCCGCCTGGCGACGTCGTCGACGATGGTGCGCACGGCGGCCTCGACGTCGGCCGAGACCTCGCGCTTGGCGGCGAGGAAGGCCGCGAATCGCTGGTCAAAATCGGCGCTGCTGCGGTCGAGACGAACGGGCATTTTTGGCCTGGCTTCCGGCTGGTCTTTGGGGCGGATTGGCTCACCCGACCCCCTGCTCAATGGCGCGGCGGGGAAGCTGCGTCAACCCTCGGGAGATGCCGTTCCGGCAGCGGCCCGACCTGGCTTGACTGGTATACCGGCCAACTCACCCCTCCTCCTCGAGGCCCAGTCCCGCCCCCAGCGCGTCCGCCCCCAGATCGGTCAATTCGCATTCCAGACATTCGACGTCGAGGCGGATGGCGCCGCCATGGGCGAACAGCAGCAGGGCGCTGCCGCCGGGCTCCTCGTCGCGGCCGTCCTGGGAGTGAAACTCGATGCCGACGAGGTCCAGAACCTCGTCCGGCGCGCCGAGGTCGATATTGCGCGACTTGCAGGCGAGCACGCGGTCGAAGCGGAGCGCGGCGACCAGCCGGCGGGGTTCGGCCTCGCCGTCCAGCGACTGCTCCCAGTCCAGCCGGCTCATCCCGACCACCAGCCGCTTCTCGCTTTGCCGCCAGATGATGTCGGCGGCCTGAACGCGGGCGTCCTGCACATGGGTCGAGATCACGGCGAGATCGTCGGCGTCGAGCGCGATCAGTTTGAGCTGGGGAGACATCGCCGGCATTTCTCCTCGGGGTCCGATAAGGCTCAACGCGCGCGGACGCGGAAATTTCCGTGAAACTAACGGGCCAGCCGGCTAGAGGCTATTGATATCCTCCATCTCCAGCACCTTCCGCGGATACCCCTCCCGGGCGACACGAATCATGGCGCGGCCCATCTGCTCGGTCGAGGTGACGAGCCGCGGCGAGGTCCGGCGCAGCGCCGACCAGAGCGGCCCGGTTGCGGCATACACGGCCTGCACCCAGACGGTCTTGGAGCGGGCGCCGTGCAGGGGCTGAATCGCGCCCGGACGGAACATGTAGGCGCCCCGGAACGGCAGCCTGAGCAGATCGTTTTCGGTCTTGCCCTTGATCCGCGCCCACATCCGCGATCCCTGCTCGGTGGAATCGGTGCCGGCGCCGGTGACGTAGACGAACGTCATCTGCGGATTGAGCTTCGCGAGCGGCGTCGCTGCCGCGAGCGTGAGATCGTAGGTGAGATGGCGATAGCGATCCTCGCTCATGCCGATCGAGGAGACGCCGAGGCAGAAGAAGCAGGCATCGAAGCCCGTGAGCTGCGCTTCGATCGCCGAGTAGTCGGTGAAATCGCCGTGCGTGATTTCGGTGAGCTTGGCGTTGCGCACGCCGGTCGGGCTGCGGCCGACCACGAGCACGCGGTCGATGCCGGTGTCGATCAGGCATTCGCGCAATACGCCCTGCCCGACCATGCCGGTCGCGCCGAAGATGATGACTTGCATCGTGACGTCCCCAACCGGCCCGCGGCTCATGCGGCGATCGCGATCTCGTCGAAGGATACACCGGTCAACGTCGCCGAGACATCCCACAGCATGGCGGCCGCGGCGAAATCCTTCGCCTGCGGCATGATCTTCGCCGGCGCGGGCGGCCCCTTCAATTCGTAGAACCAGTTCGGACCGTAATAGCCGCCGGGCTCTGCAGCCGGAGAGGTTGCCGCGAACAGCGTGGGCAGCGCGCCTTCGGCTGCGGAGTGGCTGATGAAAGGCTGGAGCCAACGGCTCACACGCCACTGGAAGGTGTTCGCGCCCGGCCCGTTCGGAATGAGATCGGTCCGCGCGTAGCCGGGATGGGCAGCAAGGCTCGTCAGGCCCCAGCCGGCGGCGAGGCTGCGGCGCTGCAGCTCCAGCGAAAACATCAGCATCGCCAGCTTGGACTGGCAATAGGCGCGCCAGGGACGATAGGAACGCTTGCCTTGCAGATCGTCGAAATTGATCGCGCCGGAGCGGTGCGCGAGGCTCGACAGATTGACGATGCGCGGCGCTTTCGCGCGGCGAAGCTGCGGCAACAGCTGCGCCGTCAGCGCGTAATGGCCGAGATAGTTGGTGCCGAGCTGCATCTCGAAACCATCCTCTGTCTGCTGCCGCTTCGGCAGCGCCATCACGCCGGCATTGTTGATGAGGAGATCGAGCTGCTCGTTGCTGGCGGCAAAGCGCCTGATAAAATCGGCGACGGAGGCGAGACTGGCGAGATCGAGATGCTCGTAGGCGATCAATGCGTTGGGAAACCGCTCGCAAATGCCCTCGATCGCCCGCAGGCCCTTTGCGTCGTTGCGTCCGGTGAGTATGACAATGGCACCGGCGCCCGCCAGCGCCATCGCCGTCTCATAGCCGAGGCCGCCCGTCGCCCCGGTCACGACGGCGGTCTTGCCGCTGAGGGAGGGGATGTCTGCCGTGCTCCAGTCGGTCATGCCGTATCTCCGTTCGGGGCTGGAATGAGGCCCGCGACCGGTCTAAATGTGCACTGAGTGCAAGTTTGCAAGAGGTGAAATAATTTGAAGGCTTCGAAGCCCGGCGGGAAATCGGTCAGGAAAGGCGCCAAGCCATTGCCGGCAGGAGCAAAATCCCCTGATGGCCCCGGCCTGCGCCAGCGTAAATTGCAAGAGACCCGCGAGCGGCTGACCCGCGCGGCGATGGCACTGTTCCTGGAGCGCGGCTTCGAGGCCACGACCATCGACGACATCGCGACCGCGGCGGACGTGTCACGCCGCAGCTTCTTCCACTACTTCGCGTCGAAAGAGGACGTGGTCGCCGCCTGGCAGGAGGGCGCAGCAAGCGCGCTGGTCGCAGAGGTCGTGGCGCGGCCAGCGGGCGAAACCATGCTGACGGCGGCGGAGAATGCGATCGCGGCGGCGGTCAGGCGGATCGACCCGGCGGAAGCGGCGGCGATGTCGCGGCTCAAGCGCGACAATCCCGCGCTTCACGCGCGCGACCAGCTCAAATACGAGAAGCTCGAGCGCGCACTGGCCGAAGGGCTTTCGCAGCGTGCCAAAACCAAATCGGACAGGCTGAAGGCACGGCTCGTCGCCATGATCGCCACCGGCGCGATGCGCGTCGGCGGCGAAAGCTGGATCGGCGAAGGTGTGCGGGAGAAACCGGAGGTTTTCGTGAAGCGCACGTTCGATGCGATCAGGGCGATCTTGAAGTGAGTGCGCACCCTCCCCTGCAGGGGTCCGGGACGAGCGTAGCTCGCCCGTGGGTCGGCTCACATGGAGCTCAGCGGAATGTGAGACGGGGTGGGGTGACGGTCTCTCCGCATCGAGCAATGCCCGAAGGGAGAGATCACCCCACCCCGCTCGCGCTGCGCGCGATCGACCCTCCCCCTCCAGGGGAGGGTAAGATCAGTCTCTCACCCCTTGAAGAACGCGAGCAGGTCCGCGTTGATGGTTTCGGCGTGCGTGGTCGGCATGCCGTGCGGGAAGCCCTTGTAGGTCTTGAGCGTGCCGTTCTTCAGCAGCTTGGCCGACAGCGGGCCGGAATCGGCGTAGGGAACGATCTGGTCGTCGTCGCCGTGCATCACCAGCACGGGCACGCTGATCTTCTTCAGGTCCTCGGTGAAATCGGTCTGCGAGAACGCGACAATGCCGTCGTAATGCGCCTTCGCGCCGCCCATCATGCCCTGGCGCCACCAGTTCTGGATCACCGCTTCCGACGGCTTTGCGCCGGGACGGTTGTAGCCGTAGAAAGGACCGGAAGCGAGGTCGCGGTAGAAGCCGGTGCGGCTGGCGGCGAGCTGCTTCTGGAGATCGTCGAACACGCTCTTCGGAAGGCCGCCGGGATTGGCCGTCTGCACCATCAGCGGCGGCACGGCCGAGAGGATCGCAGCCTTCGCCACCCGGCTCTCACCGTGACGCGCGATGTAGTGCACGACCTCGCCGCCGCCGGTGGAGTGGCCGACATGGATGGCGTTCTTGAGGTCGAGATGCGCGGTCACCGCCGCGAGATCGTCGGCATAGTGATCCATGTCGTGGCCGTCGGCGACCTGCGAGGAGCGGCCGTGGCCGCGGCGGTCATGGGCGATGACGCGGTAGCCGTGATTGGCGAAGAATATCATCTGCGTGTCCCAGTCGTCGGCCGACAGCGGCCAGCCATGGCTGAACACGATCGGCTGGCCCGAGCCCCAATCCTTGAAAAAGATCTCGACGCCGTCCTTGGTGGTGATGGTGGGCATGAATGGCTCCTTCAGTGAAAATCAATCCGGGGCTCGCAAAACGCGAGCCGGCAATCCGGAGATGGTCGGGCGATGTCACGAGGTCGATGCCGCGCACCGACCGCGAACGTGCGATCAGGCAAACGTCATCGGCTTGTAGCGGCGCCAGGCGCCGATGGTCAGCACCACGAAGAACACCAGCACGATGCCCTGCACCACGGCGAAGACGGGGCCTCCCGGCGGATTCGGCGGCACGGCAGGCGCGAGCGCGGCGAGCGCCGGCACCTTCAGGAACGACTGGATCACCAGCACGAAGACGTTGAAATAGAGCGAGATCATCGCGGTCACGATGTAGACGGGACGCCAGACCCCTTTGAGCTTCATTCCGTAGAGCGCGAGGCAGGCGATCGCGAGCAGCACCAGCGAGATGCCGGCGATGATGTACGAGGGCAGCAGCTCCTTGAACGGAAACAGGAAGCCGGTGACGCTGGTGAGGATCGTGAACAGCAGGAAGATCGCGGTGAGGCCCGGCATCGACTTCGACCCGAGCAGACCGAACATCACGACCAGGCCGGCGACGATGCCGATCAGGCTGATGATGACATGGACCAACGTGAAGGCGGGCAGGCTCAACCCAAGAACCACGGCATCTCTCCTACTCTCTGCATTGAGATCAGGCGATTGATATTACGGTCCTCATCGGATGGCTACATACGCGATGTCACAGACTCGTGCGGAGCCATGCGCCGTCGTGCGAATCGACAAACGCACGACCGAATGTTTTGCAAGTGCTGTCACAAACCAGAGCAGTTTGTAGCCCGGATGGGGCGAAGCTAAATCCGGGCTACGAGCTTGCAGGTCTTCGACGAAAGTTGAATCGAATTTGGCAGGCGCTTCGCGCGCTCAGACTTCCTTGGTGTCGAAGATCAGCAGATCGGCGCCGCCGCTGGCGAATTTCGGCACGTCGCCCGCGGCCGCCTTGCCAGCTTCGCTGCCGAAGGCCTTCTGGATGTCGCCCACGCTGTCGAAGCTGAGAATGGCGACGAGGTGGACGCCCGATGGTCCGGCGGGCGAGCCGACTGCGCCCGTGCTGACGGCGTATTTCTTCAGGCCGGGAAGTTTCTTCGCGAGCGGAATGTGGGTCTCGGCATAATGCTTGTCGAAGGCGGCGGCGTCCTTGGGCGTCTTGTAGAGCACGACGAGTTCGGCCATTTAGTCCTCCCTTGTGAATCTTTTGTTCTTCCACGCGCGATTGGCCTCGCGACGGGGCGATAGTCCGTGGGACACGGCAAGATGGCAAGTGAGATTCCGCTTGCCGTCTGCTTGTCTTGTCCTTGACTAAAGCGCCGGTTTTGCGGCGTCGCCGAGATAGCCGTGCAGGGAGGCCACGACCTGCGCGCCTTCGCCGATGGCGCCGCCGACGCGCTTGACCGAGCCGGAGCGGACGTCGCCGACCGCGTAGACGCCGGGCACCGAGGTCTCCAGTGGGGCCACCAGCTTGCCCTGGTTCAGCTCGGACTGCGCCCCCGTCACGACGAAGCCGCCGCGGTCGAGCGTGACGCCGCAGCCGTCGAGCCAGCTGGTGGCGGGATCGGCACCAACGAACAAAAAGAGATTCTTGATGTCGGCAGAGTCTTCATCGCTCGACAGCCGGCTCTTCCAGCGGATGCGCCGCAGCAGCGAGGCCTCGTCGCCCTCGAGCGCGGTGATCTCGGTGTTGAACATCAATTCGATGTTGGGCGTCGCTTCGATGCGCTCGATGAGATAGCGCGACATGCTGGCGCCCAGGCCACCGCCGCGGATGATCATCAGCACCTTCTTGGCGTGTCCCGACAGGAACACGGCCGCCTGCCCCGCCGAATTGCCGGCACCGACCAGGGCCACTTCCTCGCCGGCGCAGAGCCGCGCCTCGACCGGAGAGGCCCAATACCAGACGCCGCGGCCCTCGAACTTGTCGAGGTTTTCGATCTCGGGGCGGCGATAACGCGCGCCGCTCGCAACCACGACTGCGCGCGAGCGCAAGGGATCGCTGCCGTCGAGCGTCACCGCAAAGGCGCCGTCCCTGCGCGTGCAGTCGAGCGACTTCACCGTGACGGGGATCATGATGTCGGCGCCGAACTTCTGCGCCTGGTTGAACGCGCGCGCGGTCAGGGCCTGGCCGGAAATGCCGGTCGGAAAGCCCAGATAGTTTTCGATGCGCGCGCTGGCGCCGGCCTGGCCGCCGAAGGCGCGGGTGTCGAGCACGGCAACCGAAAGCCCTTCGGAGGCGGCATACACCGCGGTCGCCAGCCCGGCGGGTCCGCAGCCGACAATCGCGACATCGTAGATGCGGTCGTTGCGGGGGCCGCCGATCATGCCCATCGCGCGCGCAACCTCGGTTTCGCTGGGGTTGCGCAGCACCTCGCCGCTCGCCGCGACGACCAGCGGCCAGTCTTCCGGCTTCGGCGAATAGCGCGCGATCACCTCGGCGGCGTCGCGGTCACGCTCGGGATCGAGCAGATGATGCGGCTGGCCGTTGCGGGTGAGGAAGCCCTGCAAGCGCACCACGCCGGCCGAATACGAGGGACCGATCAGCACCACACCGCCGACGCCGGCCTGAAGCAGATTGACCCGGCGCAGGATCAGCGCGCGCATGATGCGCTCGCCGAGCTCGGCCTCGGCGACCAGCAGCGCGCGCAGGCGCGGCGGCGGCAACAGCAGCGTCTCGACCTCGCCATCGGCGCGGCCGTCGACCAGCGCCGGCCGGCCCGAGAGCTGGCTGAGCTCGGCCAGAAATTGCCCCGGCCCCTGGTCGATCAGCGGGGTGACATTGCCGAGCCCGTCGCGCTGGGTAATGGCGACGTGGCCCTTCAGCACGACGAACATGCCCGGACCGGGCTTGCCGGTCTCGAACAGGAATTCGCCGTCGGCGTAAGTGCGGACCTCGCCGAAATTCCGCATGCGCTCGATCTCGGCCGATGTCAGCGCCGGAAAGGTCTGCTCAGGGCGCGTGAACCGCGACATCTGCGCGTCACCATTGTCTCGTTGCTGCTCGTCCTGCCCCATTGCCACGTCCATGCACTCCAAAAATTCTAATCGCCAGACTTCAATCGCCGGTCTTGCCGGCGGTCCCCTCATCTAGGGAAGCATCGTCATTCTGCGAGGGGTCGGTGATTGCGGCGCGTTCGCGCGCCTGCATCTTCCGCCGCTTCAGGTTTTCGCGCAGCGCCGATTTCAGCCGGTCGTCCCGCGCCCCCCTCGCCTGTCTCGTGCTCTTGTCGTTCTCGTCAGCCATCAGCGGTCCATACCAGCGATCCGCGATAACATGCCCGGAGAATGCGGCAGCTCAAGAGGCCCCTCACGAACTGTTCGTGCGAAATCCAAAATGGGCCGAATGCCATGCCGCGGCCAACTGGCCAGTTGGCCGGGGATATCGGAACCGAAATCGGCGGAAAGTCGGTACTTTCACCTGAAAACGGGCATTTTGGCCCCGATATCGACCCGATTTTCTCGTTTTGGCGGAGCTAGCAAGCTTGCACAGGAGGGGGGCTTGTGGCAGATATCGGCCCGCTTGGTAGGCCCCCTTGGCGGCCGATTCTCATCCCAGCACATGCTGCCGTAGCTCAGTGGTAGAGCACTCCATTGGTAATGGAGAGGTCGACAGTTCAATCCTGTCTGGCAGCACCAGTTTCCTCAGAAAATCGCCTTCTTCCGTTGCCCGGTTGCCTCCTGGGAGGGGCCGGACGTGTCGTCCGCCCCCTCCGATTCTCGCAGTGATCGAGATCAGCTAGAAGCCGAAGCCGATGCCGCCGGCTGCGAGATGGTGCGATGTGCCGCCGAAGCTGGCCGTCCACGGGCTGGTCGCAGCATGAGCGGGATTCACGGTGGAGCCGAAAACCTGATTCACGTCGCCGACGTACAGATAGCGGTACTCGCCGAACAGGTAAGCGCCGCTGTTGCCGAGAGCGAAGCGCGCGCCGGCCTTGGCCTGTGCCGCAAAGGTCCAGGCTGAGGAGTCCGGACGCGCGTTGAAGTGGTTGATGCCAGGCTCGGCCGGGTCGGTCTGTGTGGACGTGGCGCCGTTGATGGAGACGTTCGCGGCCCCGATCCCGCCACCGATATAGGGCGTGATGCCTTGATAGGGCGTGTTGAAGCCGACAACCATGTTCGCCAGCAGCACCGTGGTGCGCGTCGGGAAAGTCGTGTCGAAGGAGTGCTCTGCAAATCGGTCTGTGGGGGTCACCAACGTCGCACGCGGCTGGTTACCTGCCAGATAGAAACCTTCGATCTCCAAAGCGGGCCGCAGATACGTACCATACGACCATTCATAACCGAGATGCGCGCCACCGAACCCGACGCCGCCGCTGCTGGTCCGCCCTGTGGCGTCGACAGCCAAGGGGCCCCCGACGGCCTCAACGAAAAAGACGGTGCCGAGCTGGCTGACGTCAGTGCCGCCGCGACTGCCGCCGCCACCGAACACACCGACATAGGCACCGCCGGTGCGCGCCGGCACGACTGCGGGTCCCTTGTTGTACATCGCATAAGCCTGCGCGGGCGGTGCTACCGCAACCGTCTCCCTCGCGGCGTCGCGTCCGGCTGGCTTGGCTGCCGGTGCAGTCGCCTCTCGCGGAGTGACCGCGCGCCGCTCCTGTTTGGCCTGCTTCAATTCGGCGCGCAGCTCGGAGATGGTCTGCTGCTGCGCTTTCAGCATGCGAAACAGTTCGGCGTTGGAGGGAACGTCCTCGGCATGGGCGGCGCTCGCCGTCATCAATCCCGCGGCCACGATGAAACATTTACGCGCTGTCATTTGATACCCCGCCCCTCGGTTGCAAATCATCGCTGACACTATGGAATCTGGTCAGGCCATCGCAAAGATATCGCGTCCGCGGATGCGACCGTTTGAGGCACCTAAGCTGGCGATTCCGAACGCATGTGGATTTTGAGCGACACGCACCCCGCGTCTCGATCAATCCCATCGGGCAACACGGTTCTCAATTCACGCATGAAGCGGCATTCTCGCGGCACCTGGCGCCCGAGTTTTGCTCTCCTCTTTCGCCCTCTTCCGTGAAGAGGGCGCAGGGAAGGCCGGGTGCCGGCTGGCACCCATGATCCGCTGCGCCAGGAATTTGCACACGCAAATGCGCAGGCGGGAAACAGGTGGGCCGGAAAAACACCCGGCCTTCCCTGCGCGATGGTCTGACGGCTTATGCGCGCTCTCCCCGGAGCCGAGTTCCTTCTGGCCTCCGTCACCTCGCGAATTGGCGATGCCTCGAAACCCGGTAGAGCCCCGATCCATCTCCGCAAGGCTTGACCATAGCAACGACGGTCAGGACCACGCGTTTTCGCCGTACGCAGCGATCCAGCTCCGCCCAAGGGCTTCGCCGGACACAGGCGCCGTCCGTCCCGCACGCAGTCAAGGCCCTCACGAGGTTCATCTCGCCCTGGTCCCGCATTCGCGTGCCCGGCACTGCCGCGTCCACCGCACCCCGGCCCACGTTCGTGACGACGTACGATCGCCCCTCTTCTCGGGCCGGGATGGCGGAGAGAATGCCGCAATTCCGAATTTCGGTAAAGTGGAATATTTTTACTGAAGAGGATTGACGGGTTTGTGCGAGCGGCGGGTGTTTTGCCCGACGCATCAATTAGCGCGAGCATGTCAGCTTGTGGCGACATCGCATTTGTCACTCACCGCAGGTTCCATCAGGTCATGCTGCTGACGCATTCTCTGTCTTAGTCGGGGACAACCTAAAACACTGCGTGCGGACCGCTCTGGTTCGCACATCGGTTCCGTAGCCAGGGGTTGGCTCGAATCCGCAAAGCACTGGTGCAAGTTCGTGAACGCTTCCGCGTTCGCTTGACCATGTTTGCGGTGTCGGAACCGGACGATCGAAAAAATCACAGGAGTTATAATGCTGTTCCGCTCGAGCGCCGCAATTTGCGGCGCCCTGGTTGCGCTTGCCGTTTCTGTTCCCGTTGATCGAAGTGAAGCGTGTGAAGTTCACTCAAGCGCCGTCGTCGATGCCGCCTCCGGGGAGGCGATCGTTGGCGCCGCATCCATGTACAATCCGTTCAAGCCCGGCAAGGAAGAGGGCGGTCCGAACACAGCCTCCGGCGAGCGCTATGATCCCTCTGTCTGGGCGGCTGCCATCAAGACGAATTTGCGCGGGAAATTTGGTGGGGTCCAATTTGGCGCGAGGCCGAAATATGCGCTCGTCGAGGCCGTCGGCAAGAAGGTCATCGTCAAGATAAATGACGTGGGGCCATTAAGGCCTGGCCGCATCATCGACCTCAACGAGCGGACGATGCGCCATTTCGATCCAAGCCTGGAACTCGGAGTCATTGTTGGCGTAAGGGTGATCCCACTTTCAGGGGACGATTGGATCCCGGGACCGGTGGGCTGAACGTCCCACGCGAAGTGGCGTGGCCCGGATGGAGCGCGAGCGTAATCCGGGACCGTCAGCCGCGGAGCGAACTTGCGGCGGCGCAGAGAAGCACAGTCATCTCGCGGGGGTTTCGTCTTCGTCCGCCTGGTGTCCGGTGAGGCGATCGTCGGCACGGCGCAGCCGCCGGCATAGCTCTCGATTGACGTTCTGCAGGACGATCACATAGGCGTGGATATCGGCCTTGTAGCAAGCGTAGAGCTTTTGCGCCGTCAGCTCGTACAGCACCGTCGGACTCTCCGCGACCACCGTTGCGGAGCGATTCTGCATTTCAATCAGCGTCATTTCACCGAAGAAATCGCCAGCCTCCAGAACGGAAATCGGGATGACGCTCCCCGAGTTCGCCAGCTTGCTCACCACCAGCCGGCCGGACTTGACGATGAACAGCGAGCGTCCCGGCTCGCTTTCCGCCACGACGGTCGCGCCGGCATCAAAGCGGCACTCGACCAGCATCGAAATCAGCAGGTCGAGGCTCGGGTCCGGAAGACCGCCGAAGAACGGCGTCGCGAGCAGGAACGCTTTCAGCTCGGGGACACTGACAACCATCACGCTAGGATACGCCCCGTCGCTATCTGCGGCAAGCGGAGCGGAGATCGGCGCTGACGACGCCGAACGTGTTTGAACAAGGCGGTCAGCAAAAGTTTCGTAGGATGGTAGAGCGCTTGCGAAACCCATCATGCTTCCGCGCAGACAAAGTGCGATGGGTTTCGCTTCGCTCTACTACGCGCTACGCGCGGCCATGTCACTGCGGCGCAGTGCTCTCGCCGCGCAACGTCCTTCGCTTTCGCCACACCTGCAGGTCGATCATGGCTTTTACGGTTGCCGCGAGGACGAGCGCGCAGAGTGCCGCCTTAGAGATCGTCTCCATCGTCCCCTCGATCAGCAGGCAATGGACCACGCTGCCTGCGACGATGACGATCGCCAGCGGCATGTGAATGAAGCGCCAGGTTCGTGGTCGCAGTCCCAATCGCCGACGCAGGGCGGCCAAGAGCGCGACCGCGAAGATGGCCCACATCGCGGTCACGCCAAAGGGAGAGAACGGCGTCGGCGATGAGAAGGTCAGCGCGTCGATCATGTCGGGCGGGCTGGTGATCCAGAGGCCAACGACATGGATCACGATCGCTGCGACCAGCGCGCCGCCGATCCAGTGATGCGCACGCCGTCCGCGATAGGCCGGAAATCCCGGCAGATATCCGCCAATCAGCAGGGGCTGAACGAGCACGAGGCCGAGGGCAACAATCCCCGCAAACCCGGCCAGGATGTAGAGCGAACCGCGCCATGCGAGCTGCTCGCTTCCCGCTGCCGCGGCGATCGGCACGCCAATGGCCAAAGCAAGGGCGACCCAGATCAGGATCACCCGGGCCAGTCTCCACCCCTTCATTCGCAACCCGGTCAGGCCGTCTGCAGGACGAAGTGCGCTTCCAGGCTCGTCTCCTTCGCGCTCCGCATCACCGGCCGCAGAAAGACGGTCTTGAACTCACCGCTGTCATAGGCGAGGTGACCATGCGGCTGGCCAAAGATCGGAATGATCTGCGGCATCTCGAGCCGGAACTTGCCGTCCTTGTCGGTGAGCGTGGCGCCATGACTCTGCGGCTCGTGTTCCTGCCCTTCGGTCGTGTGCGCCCAGATCTGGATGCGCTGCCCGGCAAGTGGAGCCCCGTCGCCTGCGCGGCGTACGGTGCCGCTCATCCAGAAGCCGCCCTTGCCGATCCGGTCCACGATCGCCGCGCCCTTCCGGTAATTGTTCGCGCCACCCGACATCGACTCGGTCGGTGCGAGGCCTTCGGCACGGGCCGGCAACAGGAGCCCGGACATCCCGGCCGCCAGGACCGAGCCGCCGGCGGCGAGGAGATAGCGTCGGTTGAGTACGACCATGGTCATGTCAGTTCCTCCTCGCGACCCCAGCAGTTGTTTCACCAAGGGTACAACAACAGGCGCAAAACGCCCAGTTGAGACAAAGGGCGCCATGGGTCGCAATAACAGGGTTGTGAACGGAGGTGCCGGCCACTCAAACAGCCGCGAACGAACGCCATTCTCGCGGGATGAAACGCCCGAGTTCGGTTTTGGTCCTTCCCCCTCTTCCGTGAAGAGGGCGCAGGGAAGACTTGGTGCCGGCTGGCACCCATGGCCCGCTATGCTGCTTCGGCCATAGCGCCGGGCCACTGTTCAGCCTGCTGCGGGCGTAATAGCCTGATCGGTCCAACACATCATGCGGGGCAAACTTGCTCAATGCGGGCTGGGAGAAGCCATCAATGAAGCGCTGGTTGCCCGGACTCGACACTCTCCGTCAATATGAAGCAGCATGGCTTCCGCACGATATCTTCGCCGGCATCGTCCTGGCGACAATGCTGGTCCCGGTCGGCATTGCCTATGCAGCTGCATCGGGCCTGCCGGGCATCTACGGTTTGTACGCAACGATCGTGCCGCTGCTCGCCTACGCGCTGTTCGGCCCAAGCCGCATTCTCGTCCTTGGCCCGGACTCGGCGCTGGCGGCAATACTCCTTGGAGTCATCGCTCCCTTGGCTCAGGGCGATCCCCTGCGGGCCGTGACACTCGCGGGCATGATGGCGATTGTCTCAGGGACGGTCTGTATCCTGGCAGGTGTCGCGCGCCTTGGCTTTATCACCGAGCTTCTCTCGAAGCCGATACGCTACGGGTATATGAACGGAATTGCCCTGACCGTATTGATCAGCCAGCTGCCCAAGCTCTTCGGCTTTTCCATCGAGAGCGAGGGGCCACTGCGAAGCCTGTGGGCGATTGTCAGCGCGATCCTTGGGGGGCGGATAAACTGGGTCGCGTTCGCGATTGGCCTCGCCACGTTGATCGTGATCCTGCTTCTCAGAAACAACAAGCGGGTACCGGGCCTTCTGATTGCGGTCGTTGGGGCTACGCTCGTCGTCGGGGTGCTTGATCTCGGGACGCAATACGGCGTCAAGGTACTGGGCCCCCTTCCCCAGGGCCTGCCGGGTTTCGTTGTCCCATGGATCACCTCCAGCGACCTCGTGCCGGTGCTGATCGGCGGTTGTGCAGTAGCGATGGTTTCGTTTGCCGATACGAGCGTACTTTCACGTGCCTATGCTGCGCGATTGGGGTCTCGGGTCGATCCCAACCAAGAGATGGTCGGGCTCGGTGCCGCCAATCTGGCGACGGGATTTTTCCAGGGCTTCCCGATCAGCAGCAGTAGTTCACGGACACCCGTTGCGGAAGCCGCCGGTGCCCGCACTCAACTCACGAGCGTCGTAGGCGCGCTTGCCATCGCGTTGCTCCTCCTGGTCGCGCCGAGCCTGCTCCAACATTTACCCACCGCCGCATTGGCCGCCGTCGTCATCGCATCGGCGATTGGCTTGATTGAAGTTGCCGACCTCAAACGAATCTATCGCATTCAACGGTGGGAATTCTGGCTGGCGATCGTCTGCTTTGTCGGTGTAGCAGTGCTCGGAGTCATTCCAGGAATTGGTCTTGCGATCGCAATCGCTATCATCGAGTTCCTGTGGGACGGTTGGCGCCCACACTCCGCCGTATTGGGGCGCGCCCACGGCGTCAAAGGCTATCACGACATCACACGATATCCGGATGCGCGCCGGGTCCCCGGGCTGGTCCTGTTTCGCTGGGATGCACCTCTGTTTTTTGCCAACGCCGAATTCTTCAGGGAACGCGTCCTGGATGCCGTAGCGACATCGCCAACACCCGTGCGTTGGCTAGTTGTTGCCGCGGAGCCGGTCACGAGCGTAGACGTCACCGCCTGCGACGTGGTTGCCGAACTGGACCGATCGTTGCACGCGCAAGGCATAGAGTTTTGTTTTGCCGAACTCAAAGATCCCGTGAAGGACAAGCTGAAAAGATTTGGCCTCTTCGCGCAGCTTGGAGAGAATTACTTCTTCCCGACAATCGGCGTAGCCGTCGCCCGCTATCTCGAAACCAACAACGTGGAATGGGAGGACTGGGAGGACGACGATGTGCAGGGCTTGGAGAGAGTAGCGGGCCAAGATACCGCGTCTGGTCCTTAGCCGAGATTCAGACTCAAACCCGACAACTGCGTCCTGACGTGGTGTCATTTTTGTCCCGGATGCGCAGCGATTGCAGTCGTATGCTCGCCGTCCCTTTTTCGACGACAGCCACCGTCATCGTGTCGGGCTCGAAGGTCACCTCGAGGTCGGCGCCGGCATCGACGGCAGTGCCGATCATCACCAGATCGACGAATTCCCTCCCATCGTTATCGCCGAAGATGGCGCGCTTGATACCCAACCAACTTTGGACCGGCACCCTGACCGGGTCGCATTCGTTTGCGTAGGCCAGAGTCACGCTGCCCCGAGGCCTGGCGCCGTTATGCACGAGATAGATGCCTTGGCCACCGACAAGCCAGAAACCGGGCGAATCTCGACCGTTCATGGCTCGCACCGAAACCGGCCATTGCCGGACGGCCTCGTTCCAGAGCGCCTTCAGCCTTGCATGAGGGAAGGTCAGCTTCACTGAAATCGGTTCCGCCGAGCTGCGTAGTTACGAGTTGCGATCGCGTCGGCAATCTGGTCGCGTGGCACAACGCACACGATCTGGGCATCATTCGGCAGGGCGAACGTCAGCCAATAGGTTTCGGCGTCGTACGCGGCGATCACCACGACGGCTTCGACGTAGGCAGCTTTGCTGTTGTCGGCGACGGAAAACCCAGCGTCCGTCAGCGCGGTGCGTTCCTGTTCGTCAAACTTCACGGCGTCATCTCGTGTCTGGAGGACGCCCCCGCGACTCGCGGTTTACCCACACCGCTTACGGAAACCTCGTTAAATCGCATTAAGGTTGTGAAGGATCGGCAATGTCCGGCGACGACGGGAGCCCGACGACTCAACCGTCACGGCTGCGCGAACGAGACCCAAGCCATTGAATGATCCTTCTTGTCAGCGCCGCGTCCCTCAATATTCAGCAGGCATCCACTGGTGGCGCCGCAGCGCCCTACCGCGACTGCGTCCAGATGTCGCGCTCCTCGTCCATGGTCAGGACGATCGGCTTCGGCTTCGGCCGGATCGGTAGTTACCGCGATTTAACTGGCTGATCTCTCCGGATCGGGCGAGGGCTGCACGCGAGCACACCGTCCGCGAGAACGACCAACAATGCCGGAAATTGAAATCACCGACGAGTGCCGCGCTCTGATTGCGGCCGAGTTCCCGTCCGACGATACCGGACAACGCCTGGCAAGCGGCAGATGGCAGATACAGATCGATGAGGTGACGTGGCAAATGCTGCACAAGGCGCGGCGGCCCGGCGAGTCAGTATCGGACTGCATCATTCGCGTTATCATCATCATCCAGCACAAGCGCGGCTTGCTGTAGCTGCCGCCAACGGGGAAAGGTGCCGGCCACATCTCGACCGACTGAAAAGCGCGCGCTAACATTTCCATAATAAGCCACTACATGTGAGACCGCAGCGCACATCGCATTCCCACCCGGTACGCCAAACATGATCCCCTTCTCCGTGCTCGACCTCGCTCCCATCCGAAGGGGTGGCGATGCGGCGCAGGCGTTCCGCAATTCGCTCGACCTGGCCCAGCATGCCGAGGCCTGGGGCTACAAGCGGTTCTGGCTGGCCGAGCATCACAACATGACGGGCATCGCGAGCGCGGCGACGTCGGTGGTGATCGGGCATGTCGCGGGCGGGACCAGGACGATCCGGGTCGGGTCCGGCGGGATCATGCTGCCGAACCATTCACCGCTGGTCATCGCCGAGCAGTTCGGCACGCTGGAGTCGCTCTATCCCGGGCGCATCGATCTCGGGCTCGGCCGCGCGCCGGGCACCGATCAGTTCACCGCGCGGGCACTGCGGCGCGACCTCGCCACGAGCTCCGAAAACTTTCCGCACGACGTGCTGGAGTTGCAGGCGCTGCTCGGTGATGTCCAGCCGAACCCGTCGATCCGCGCAGTGCCCGGCTTTGGGACGAAAGTGCCGCTCTGGATCCTGGGATCGAGCACCTTTGGCGCGCAGCTTGCCGCGATGCTCGGGCTGCCATTCGCGTTCGCCTCGCACTTCGCGCCTCAAATGATGATGCCGGCGCTGCGCGAATATCGGGCGCGCTTCGAGCCGTCGGCGCAGCTCGACAAACCCTATGCGATGGTCGGCGTCAACGTGTTCGCCGCCGAGAGCGACGCGGAGGCGCAGCGGATGTTCTCCTCGCTCCAACAGCAGTTCATCAATCTGCGCCGCGGCACGCCCGGCCCGCTGCCGCCGCCGGTCGACGACATGGACGCGCTGTGGTCGCCGGCCGAGAAGGCCATGGTTGGCCAGTCGCTGTCCTGCTCCGCCATAGGTTCGCCTGAAACGGTCGAGGAGAAGCTGAAGGCGCTGATCGCCGAGACCGGCGCGGACGAGCTGATGACGACGGGCCAGATCTACGACCACGCCGCGCGGCTGCGCTCGTTCGAGATCGCAACCGAGGTGCGGGATAGGTTGGCGAAGCAGCCGGAGGTGTGAATCAATTCCGCCCTAGTCCGGAAAGCCGAACAGCTTTGCCGGATTGTGCACCAGGATCTTCTCCAGCTCGGCCTGGTCGGGCGCGTAGCGGTACATCAGCTCGAGCAGGTCGGCGTCGTTGGGCGGCTGCTTGACGGAGACGGGATGCGGCCAGTCGCTGGCCCAGACGCAGCGGTCGATTGCGGCCTCGATATAGGCGCGCGCGATCGGGATCACGTCGTCATAGGGCGGGCCGGCCTGCGAGGTCTTCTCGCCGAGCGACAGCATGACCCAGAAATTGCCCTTCTCGAGCAGCTCCAGCATCTTGCGCAGGTTCGGATCATCCTTGCCATTCGAGGGCACGGGCCGCGCCATGTGGTCGATCAGCACGGGGACATCGAGATTCTCGTACTTGGCGACGCTGGAGACGATGCCGTCCTTCTCGGGCTGGATCTTCACGTACCAGCCGAGCTCGCGGATGCGCGCGATGGCGCGGGCGAAATCGGCGTCCGACAGCACGGCGCCGAGCTCCTGGCGGAAACTGAAGCGCGCGCCGCGCACGCCCGCGTCATGCAGCTTGGCGAGATAAGCGTCGTTCGCCTCGGCGAACACCAGCGCGTTGGCGCAGCCGCGATAGTTCGGGCCCATCGCGGCGAGGCCGTCGAGCACGACGGAATGATCCGCACCATAGGTCGTGGTCTGCACGATGATGCCGCGCTCGATGCCGAGCGTCTTGTGCACGCGCAGCGCTGCTTCCCAGGTCGCGCTCGGCATCCGATAGGCCGCGCCGGGGCGCTCCGGATATTTGTCGATGGGTCCGAGCACGTGAAACTGGCTGTCGACAGTCTTCGGCGGCGGCGCCTTGACCGGGCGGCGGGGGTTCGGATCGAACGGCAGATAGGTCGGCATGCAAAATGCTCCTTCAGTCGATCACGGCGGTGAAGTCGCACTGCACCAGTGCGCCGCCGTCCATGTTGTCCATCGGCAGCGCGTGGCGCGCCGGGCGCGAATGCTCGTCCGGAAACATTTTTAGCCACTCGACATTGACCGGGCCGCGCTGCGTACGGTCCTTCAGCCACACCGTCATCTTGATGATGTCGTCCGTGGTGCCGCCGGCGGCTTCCACCGTCGCCTTCATATGCGCGAACATGTTGGCGCATTGCGCGTCCAGGCTCGCAGGCATCACGCCGGCCGCATCACGGCCGAGGATGACACCGGACATCACGAGATTGCCGATGCGGCAGGCGTTGGGAATCGGGTTGGCGTGCTTGAAGCCGCCGATGTGGATGCTCTTGCGCCGCGTTTGATCCGTCATGATGCGCTCCCTCTTATGTGTTGATTCAGACGAACTGGCACGACACCGAGCCGAACGCGCCATAGTCGGCATGGAACGTGTCGCCGCGGCGGATGTCGACGGGCCGCGTGAACGATCCCGCCAGCACCACCTCGCCGGCCGCGAGATGCTCGTCATGCGGCGCAAGACGGTTGGCGAGCCAGGCGATGCCGTTGGCGGGGTGGTTGAGTACTCCGGCCGCAAGCCCGGTCTCCTCGACCTCGCCGTTGCGGAACAGCAGCGCGCCGATCCAGCGCAAATCCGCATCCATCGGGCGGAACGGCCGGCCGCCGAGCACCAGCGCGGCGTTCGCCGCGTTGTCCGAGATCGTGTCCATGACCTTCCGCGTTTTGCCGGTCTCGGGATCGACGCGATGCATGCGCGTCTCCAGGATTTCGAGCGCAGGCGTGACGTAGTCGGTGGCGTTGAGCACGTCGAAAATGGTGCAGTCAGGCCCGCGCAACGGCGCCTTCAGCACGAAGGCGAGCTCGACCTCGATGCGCGGCGCGTGGAAGCGGTCGAACGGGATCGGCGTGGCGTCGGCATAGAACATGTCGGCGAACAGCACGCCGTAATCGGGCTCGGAGATGCCGACCGCGTTCTGCATCGCCTTCGAGGTCAGGCCGATCTTGTGTCCCTTGATAACACGGCCGCGGCCGAGCTGAAGTTTCGTCCAGGCGCGCTGGATGGCGTAGGCATCCTCGATGGCGAAGTCGGGATATTCCTTCGAGAACATCGGGATCAGCGTCTTGCTGCGCTCGGCCTCATCCAGGCGCGCGGCGAGGCGTTCGATCGTGGCGGTATCAAGCATGGCTTACTGCTCCGCGGCGACGGTGTTGCGCAGCACGCCGATGCCAGCAGACTCGACCTCGACGACGTCGCCCACCCTAAGCCAGCGCGGCGGATCGAAACGCGCGCCCGCGCCCGTCGGCGTGCCTGTTACGATCATGTCGCCGGGCTTCAGGGTGGCAAAGGTCGAGAGATAGGAGATCAGGAAGTCGAACGGGAACATCAGCCGCTCGGTCGTGTCCTGCTGCCGCACCTCGCCGTTGACGCGCGTGATGATGTCATGAGGCCCGCGCGGATCGAGCTCGTCAGACGTGACGATCCACGGCCCGATGCTGCCGGAGCGGTCGAAATTCTTGCCCTGGGTGACGTTGAACTTGCCGTGGCGCAGCCAGTCGCGGATCGTGCCCTCATTGCACAGGGTCATGCCGAAGATGTGCGCGAAGGCCTGTTCGCGCGGGATGTGACGGCCGCCCTGGCCGATCACGATGACGAGCTCGCCTTCATAGTCGAGCTGGTCGGAGACCCTGGGCTTCTCGAGCGGCTGGCCGGAGCCGGTCATCGACGACATGCTGCGCACGAACAGGCTGGGATATTTGGGCAAGTCCGAACTGTCTTTATACTCGGCATTGCGCTCGGCGTAGTTGACGCCGATGCACCAGAGCTTTTCCGGCGCCAGCACCGGCGGAAGCAGGACCAGGCTCTCCAGCGCGTGGTCGGGTTTTTGTCCGGCCACCGCTTCCTGCGCGTCCGCGAGCGCGTTGGCCGCGATCAGCGCTTTCACGTCGGAGAAGTCGCGTCCGATCCGCCTGGTCAGATCGACGACGCCGCCTTCGACAGCAGCGCCATAGCGCGGCTCTCCGTCCAAGAGATAGCTTACGAGTCGCATTGTCGTATTCTCCAATGGTCTTCAGGCACGAGGGCCCGTGCGATGGGCCGCGCGCTCAGTCTTTGGATTTGGGCGTCTGGAAGACGGTGTTCAGCGTCACGATCTCGCCGAGACGGGCGTAGCGCGGGCCGCCAATGCGCGCGATCGGGTCGAGCGCCGCGGTCTCGACCTTGCCGTCGTTCACGAGGCCGTCGCGGATGTGGAACATCACGACCTCGCCGACGATGAGCCGGCTGCGGGCCTCGCCGAATTCGAGGCACTGCCGGAAGCGGCACTCCATCGCCACGGGTGCCGCCGCAAGCCGCGGCACCTTGATGCGCTCGCACGGCAGCGTCTCCAGCCCGAGATGCTCGACCTCGCTGATTTCAGGCGGATGCTCGACCGAGCTGTCGTGCACTGCGGACATCAGCGGGGTATCGGCGATGTGGATCACATATTCCTCGGTGTCGAGGATGTTGTGCGCGGTGTCCTTGTAGTCGGCGCCCTTGCGGCCGACGCTGATGGCGAGCATCGGCGGCTTCTGCGAGACGAAGGTGAAGGCGCTGAAGGGGGCGAGGTTGAGCACGCCGGAGCGCGACAGGCTCGTGACCCAGGCGATCGGGCGCGGCACCACGATGCCGGTCATCAGCCGGTAGATGCGCTCCGCGCCGAGCTCGGTGGGGTCGATCCGCATCGATCAGTCAGCCTTGATGTTGGCCTTGCGGACGACCGGAATCCACTTGGCGTCCTCGCGCTCGAGATATGCCTTGAACTCGGCCGGTGTCATCGGGGTGGATTCGCCGCCAAGCTTTTCGAACTTGTCGATCACACCGGGATCTTTCAGGATCGCAATCAGCGTCTCGTGCAGCTTGTCGACGATCGGCGCCGGCGTGCCAGCGGGCGCGAACAGGCCCGTAAAGGTCTGGCCGTCGAAGTCCTTGTAGCCGAGCTCGGCGAAGGTCGGGACATCAGGCAGCGACTTCAGGCGATGCGGGCTGGTGACGGCGAGCGCGCGGAACAGGCCGGCCTTGATGTGCTGGAGGCTGACCGTGAGCTGGTCGAATGCGAACTGCACCTGGCCGCCCAGGAGATCGTTGATCGCCGGCGCATTGCCGCGGTAATGCGCGGTGACCCATTGCAGATCGAGGCTCGACTGCATCAGCTCGCTGAGCAGATGGTTGGTGGTGCCGGGGCCGGGCGAGGCCATCGTCAGCTTGCCGGGCTCGCGCTTGGCGAGCTCGATGAATTCCTTGAACGTCGTGGCCTGCACGGACGGGTGCACTTCGAGCACCAGCGGCGTCATCGAGATCGTCGAGATCGGAAGAAAATCCTTCTTCCAGTTATAGGCCTCGCGCTTGTTGATCTCGGTCGCGAACAGCACCGGGCCGTTGGCGCCGACGAACAGCGTGTAACCGTCGGGCGCCGATTTCGCGAAGGCTTCGCCCGCGATCATGCCGCCGGCGCCGGCCTTGTTCTCGATGATGAAGGGCTGGCCGAGCTTTTCCTGGAGCTTGTCGGCGACGATGCGCGCGGCGCTGTCGACGTTGCCGCCGGCCGGATAGGGCACGATCAGCTTGACGCTGCGCGCCGGCCATTGCTGGCCCGATGCGGGTCCCGCCAGCATCGCCGCTGCGGCAGCTATGGCAATCCAGATTAATCTCATGTTAACCTCCCGGCGGCGCTTCCAATTCCATATCGAATGCCGTGACGTCGCGCATGGCGCTCGATCGTGGCGCAATCTCCAGATGAGCGCTTTACCTGTCGAGTGAATTGTGGCGTTCTTGTCCATAATATGGACAAGACAAACTCCGCAAGATCCGCCCGCGGAACGGCAGAGCCGCGACAGGGCGCGCAGGCGATCCGGCGCGCGCTCGCGGTGCTGCGTATTCTTGCCGCAGGCCGCGAAGACGGCGTGCCACTGGCCGAGGTCGTGCGCGCGACCGGCCTCACGCGTCCGACCGTGCATCGCATCGTCCACGTGCTGATCGAGGAAGGCATCGTCGAACGTCACGAGCGAACCGGCCGCTACGCGATCGGCAACCAGGTGCCGGAGCTGGCGCTTGCACGCCCGCGGCCGTCGCGGCTGCTGGTCGCGGCAAATCCGTCGCTGCGGCGTGCCTCCACCGAGATCGGCGACACGCTGTTCCTGACGGTGCGGACCGGCAACGACACGCTATGCGTCGATCGCAGGATCGGAATCTATCCGATTCAGGTGCTGTCGATCGAGGTCGGCGCGCGCCGCCCGCTCGGCGTCTCTAGCGCAGGCGTCGCCATCCTCGCCGCGATGCCGGCGCAGGACGCGCGAAAAATCGTCGCGGCCAACGAGAAGCGATTCGGGGCCTACCGGACCGACGTCGCGACGGTGCTCGGCCAGGTCACCGCCGCGAGACGGCTGGGGTACGGCATGAGGGAGATCGGCCTCGTGCAGGGCACGAAATCGATCTCCACCTGGATCAAGACTCCGGACGGACAGCCTGCCGCGGCGATTACCGTCTCCGCCGTTCGGACGAGGCTCGGACCGAGGCGGGAGCAGGAGGTTGCAGAGATCCTGCTTCGCGAGGCGCGGATCATCGAGCAGGCGATCCGGGGTTAGGCGGCGCTGTCAATGGGCTGACTTCGCGCTCCATTTTGTGGCACAACGGCCGCCTCCGCCTACCGACCAACGAGGCCACGCATGCCCGCGCCGAAACCGCCAGCCTTCGAGACCCTGAGCCTGCATGCGGGCCAGCATCCGGATCCCGCGACCGGCGCCCGCGCGGTGCCGATCTACCAGACCACGTCCTACGTGTTCCAGGATTCCGACCACGCTGCCGCGCTGTTCAATCTGGAGCGCGCCGGCCACATCTATACGCGCATCTCCAATCCCACCACCGGTGTGCTGGAAGAGCGGCTCGCGGCGCTGGAAGGCGGCGTCGGCGCGATCTGCACCGCGAGCGGCATGGCCGCGCTGCATCTGGCCATCGCGACGCTCTTGAATGCCGGTGACCACATCGTGGCGTCGAGCTCGCTCTATGGCGGCACCATCAATCTGCTGGCGCACACGCTGCCGCGCTTCGGCATCACCACGACCTTCGTCAAGCCGCGCGACCTCGACGCGTTCCGCGCGGCGATCAAGCCGAACACGAAACTCGTGATCGGCGAGACCATCGGCAATCCCGGGCTCGAAGTGCTCGATATCCCGAAGGTCGCGGGAATCGCGCATGAGGCAAAGATTCCGCTGCTGATCGACAACACCTTTGCCACGCCCTATCTCAGCCGCCCGATCGAGCTTGGCGCCGACATCGTCATGCATTCGGCGACCAAATGGATCGGCGGCCACGGCATCGCGATCGGCGGCGCCATCGTCGACGGCGGCCGGTTCGACTGGCGCGGCTCCGGCAAATTCGGCGTGCTGACCGAGCCCTATGGCGGTTATCACGGCATCGTCTTCGACGAACAGTTCGGCACGAGCGCCTTCATCATGCGCGCACGCACCGAGGGCCTGCGCGATTTCGGCGCCTGCTTGTCCCCCACCAACGCGTTCCAGCTCTTGCAGGGCGTGGAGACGCTCGGCGTGCGCATGGACCGCCACATCCAGAACACACATCTGGTTCTGGAGGCGCTGAAGTCGAACAAGGCCGTCGATTGGGTCCTGCATCCCTCACTGGAGGACCACACCGACTATCAGCTCGCAAAAACGCTGCTGCCGCGCGGCGCCGGCTCGATCGTCTCCTTCGGCATCAAGGGCGGGCGACCCGCCGGCCGAAAATTCATCGAATCGCTGCGCATGATCAGCCATCTCGCCAATGTCGGCGACGCCAAGACACTGGTGATCCACCCGGCCTCGACCACGCATCAGCAGATGGATGCCGAACAGCTCAAGGCCGCCGGCATCGGCGAGGAGCTGGTGCGGCTGTCGGTCGGCATCGAGACGGCAAGCGACATCATCGACGATCTTGCGCAAGCGCTGCGCATCTCGCAAAAGGTCTGACACCATGAAGCTCACTGTCAACGGCGCCGAGGTGTTTGTCGCAAACGGCGGCCGCGAGTTCGACAAATCTCTGCCCGCCGTCGTCTTCCTCCACGGCGCCGGCTTCGATCACTCGACCTGGGCGCTGCATACGCGCTGGTTCGCCCATCACGGATTTTCCGTGCTGGCGCCCGACCTGCCCGGCCACGGCCGCACGGCCGGACCTTCGCTGTCAACGATCGCCGAGATGGCGGACTGGACGGCGGCATTGCTCGCCGCGGCCGGCGTGGCGAAGGCGCACCTGATCGGCCATTCCATGGGATCGCTGATCTCGCTGGAGACGGCGGCGCGTCACCCCGACAAGGTCTCCGCGCTGAGCCTGATCGGCACCGCAGCGACCATGACAGTCGGCCCGGATCTGCTGAAAGCGGCCGAAGCCAACTCGCAGGACGCCAACGATATGGTGTCGATCTGGGGCCTCGGCTTCAACGCCGAGCTCGGCGGCAGCCTCGCGCCGGGCCTGTGGATGCATGGCGGCGCGCAGGCGGTGCTGAAGTCTTGCGAGCCCGGCGTGCTGTTCAGGGATTTGTCGGCCTGCAATGCTTACGCGAATGCGCTGACTGCTGCCGCGAGCGTGAAAGTGCCCACCACGCTCATCCTCGGCGAACGCGACATGATGACACCGGCGAAGGCGGGCAAGGCGCTCGCCGCGGCGATCCCGCATGCCAAAACCGTCGTGGTGCCGGGCGCAGGCCACATGATCATGGCCGAGCGCCCGGATCAATTGCTGGCGGCGCTGAGGGGCTGAGCCGCTTCCGACTTGAAAGTTTGGACGCAGATAGCCGCCACGGGCGTCATGGCCGGGCTTGTCCCGGCCATCCACGCCTGGCCACGCGACGCGAAGAACGTGGATGCCCGGGCCTTCGCCTCGCCGAAGCGGCTTCGGCCGCGCAGGCGGGACAAGCCCGGGCATGACGACGCCTTGTTATTGCTCCGCTCAGGACCCCGGCGTCCACTTCCAGACGATATCGGAGACATTGACCGGCTTCGGGATCAGGCCGAGCTTTGCAAAACGGTCGGCGACGGCCTGCTGCGTCTTGATCACCTCCGCGTCGAGCGGCACCACGCTGTAGACGGAGCGGTTGACGAAGCGCCTGACAGCTTCAATGTCGACGCCGGTCGCCTCGGCCTGCGCCTTTGCGACCTCCTCGTGATGCTGCTCCGCCCACTTGCCTTCGGAGGCGAAGGTCGTGTTGAGCTTCGCGACCAGCGACGGATATTTCTCGACGAAGTCGGTGTTGGCGATGTAGTAGGCGTTCGGCTTGTGCACGTCCTTGTCGAAGACGAGAACGCGGGCGCTCTCCTTCAATTCGGCGAGCGCGAGATAGGGATCCCAGATCGACCAGGCGTCGACCGAACCCTTCACGAAGGCTGCCGTCGCATCGGCCGGCGCGAGCGGCGCGGGCGTGATGTCGGACCAGGACAGGCCGGCCTTTTCGAGCGAGGCGACCAGGAGATTGTGCGCGCTCGATCCCTTGCCGAAGGCGACGCGCTTGCCTTTGAGATCGGCGAGCGTCTTGATCGGCGAATCCTTCGGCACGATGATCGCCTGGTTGTCGCCCTCGGACTTCACCGCCGCGACATATTTGATTTTTGCGCCGCCGGCTTGCGCGAAGATCGGCGGCGTGTCGCCGACGAAGCCGAAATCGACGCTGCCGACGTTGATCGCCTCCAGCAGCGGCGGACCGAACTGGAAGTCGATCCATCTGACCTCGACGCCCAGTGGCCTGAAGGCATTTTCGAGCGTTTGGCGCTGGCGTACAGCCGGGAAGAAGCCACCCTTCTGGGTGCCGATGCGGATTTCCGCCGGCTTGTCCTCGGCGCGTGCGGGTACGGCGAGGGCGGTTGCAAGGAGAAGCGCTGCGGTCAGGATATGTCGTCGTGCAATCATGTTGCGGTCCTTTGCGTCAGGTTCAGTTGGCGAAGAGTGAGGAATTGGCGCGGCGGCTCCGCTCCGAGAATACCGCGCGGGCGGCTCGTTCGGCCTCGCGCGCCGAGCGGAACTGGCGGCCTTCGAGGCTGTCGAACAGGCGCTCGGAGGAGAAAAAGCGGAAGCGGCGCTCATCTCTTGTGATGATGCCGGCGGCGCGGTCGTGGATTTCAATGATGTAGGCGTTGGACTGGATTTGGGACATGACTGCTCGTTCGCCGGAATCTCGGCGTTCCTGTCGTGGGATTTGTGCTGTGCGAGGTTGCTAGGAGACGATCAGCAACAACAACAGGCGCCTGTTGCCGCCGAGAAACAGCGCCGCGTCATGCACGCGTGCATGTCGTCAAGGTTACGCTGGTGATCGGTTCTCATATCGCGGCATCAAGCTCTAGGAGCAGTTTCGATGCTGCGAATATCGAGCGATTGGTGCGTTCGGTCAATGAAATGGCTATCCATATTTGGCACGCGCGCGCTGGCGCGCTTCTCCCGGCGCAAGCACCAACAGGCGGATTCATCTCGCGATGAGTTCAACAGGCGCGGGCGGCGGGCATGGTACGCTCGCGCAACGTCAAAACAGACAATTTGGGAGATCCGGACATGGCGGATGATCTGAAGGTGCGCACCGCGCTCGTCACCGGTGGCTCGCGCGGGATTGGCGCAGCCGTCTGTCGCGCGCTGGCCGCATCAGGCGCGGCGGTGGCGATCAACTGCCGGGAGCAGATCGGGCAGGCCGAAAAGCTGGCAGGCGAAATCGGCAAGCAAGGCGGACGCGCCATTGTCGTTGCCGCCGACGTTTCGGAGCGCGACGCCGTGGCTACAATGACCGAGCGCGTCACGGCCGGGCTCGGACCGATCGACATCCTCGTCAACAATGCCGGCATCGCCATCACGCGCGGCGTCGATGATCTCACCGAGGACGATTTCGACCGCACCATCCTGGTCAACCTGAAATCCGCCTTCCTTTGCACACAGGCGGTGCTGCCGGAGATGCGCGCGCGGAAATGGGGCCGCATCGTGAACATTTCCTCCGGCGCCGCGCGCGGTGCCGGCTCGATCGGCCCGCACTACAACGCATCCAAGGCCGGCATGGAGGGCCTCACGCGCGGCTATGCGGCGCGGCTGGTGAAGGAAGGCATCACCGTCAACGCGGTAGCGCCGTCACTGATCGAGACCGACATGATGACTGGCCAGCCCGGGCTCGTCAGCCGCATCCCGCTCGGCCGCTTCGGCACGGCCGATGAGGTGGCGAAAGCCGTGATGCTGCTGGTCGACAATGCCTACATGACCGGGCAGACCATCGCGCTGAGTGGAGGCATGGCGTTTAATTGAACGATTAGCGGCTTTGGCGCGCGCCCTCTTCCTTCTCCCCTTGTGGGAGAAGGTGGCGCGAAGCGCCGGATGAGGGGTATCTCTCCGCGCGCACCGCTCTTCGTGAGCCGTAGGGTGGGCAAAGCGGAGCGTGCCCACCATTTCTATCGCGGTGTTGGATAGGTGGTGGGCACGGCGCAAGTGCGCCTTTGCCCACCCTACGATTCCTTTTCGTGAGGAGA
Source organism: Bradyrhizobium sp. 61 (assembly GCF_023073075.1). Lineage (NCBI taxonomy): Bacteria > Pseudomonadati > Pseudomonadota > Alphaproteobacteria > Hyphomicrobiales > Nitrobacteraceae > Bradyrhizobium > Bradyrhizobium sp. 61. The sequence continues at coordinate 174,637 of NZ_JADPIU010000075.1, forward strand.
GATACCCCTCACCCGTCTCGCCGCTATCGCGGCGAGCCACCCTCTCCCACAAGGGGAGAGGGTAAGAGAGAGCTACCACATCGTCGCCGCAGCCCGCTCGGGCCAGATGCGGTCGTATTCGGCGCCGCCGACCTTGTTCTCGCTCATCTCGGCGAGGATCTGGCCGGGCGTCGGCAGCGTCTTCGGATCGATCCGCTTGTCGGGATTCCAGAGGTCGGAGCGGACGATGGCGCGGGCGCACTGGAAATAGATTTCGTCCACATTCATCACCATGACGCTGCGCGGCGCCTTGCCCTCGACCTTGAACGAGGCGAGCAGCTCGGGATCGACGGAGAGACAAGCGCGGCCGTTGGCCCGCACCGCATTGCCGGAACCGGGGATCAGGAACATCAGCGACACCCTGGGATCGCGCACGATGTTGCGCAAGGAGTCGACCCGGTTGTTGCCGCGGCGATCCGGGAGCATCAGCGTCTTCGGATCATGAATGCGGACGAAGCCGGGGAGATCGCCGCGCGGCGAGCAGTCGATCCCCTCGGGCCCGATGGTGGCGAGCGCGGCAAACGGGGCCTTCTCGATGAAGATGCGGTAGAGCGGGGTAACGTGGTCGGCGACTTTCACGGTCGAGGCATCACCAACGGCACCGTAGATGGCCTCCAGCTGTTCGACCGTTTCAATGACCGACATTCCGTTCTCCTTGTTGCGCCGGCTATTCGTGCCAGCCTTCGTTCCTGATCACGCGCACGAGCTGGCGGCTGTGATAGTCCGCACCGCCCGCGTTGAGGATGGTGACATCGGCATTGGCCGATGCGTCGTCGACGCTGCGCGCGAGGCGATCTGCGATATTGCCGTCGCTGTGCCGGGCCCGGGCAGCAAGCCGCTGCGCCAGCACGTCCGGCGGCGCCGTGATCGCGACCACGACGACGTTGGCATAGGCTCGGCGCAGCGCGCCGATCACCGTGCGCGAGACATTGGCGACGACGGCCCGGCCAGCGAGGATGTCATCGTTGATTTCGAGCGGAAGAGCGTAGGAATGACCATGCGCTTCCCAGTGCACGGCGAAATCGCCGTGCTCGCACGCGCGGCGGAATTCGTCCTGGCTCATCGCCATGTTGTCTTCGGCCTCGGAGGATTCGCGCGTCACGACACGGCGCGGAAAGACGATGTCGTGATCGTCCACGCAGGCCGCCTGTGCGAGCCGCAACAGCGTGTCCTTGCCGGCACCGCTGGGACCGACCACGAGCACGAGCCGCCCGGGTCCGATCCCGCTGGCCTCATCGTGTGCCATGGTCGCGGTCTCGCTCATGCGACGCGGTTTCCTTCGCGCCAGACGCTGCGGACGACGGGAACGTCGCCTGCGACATGCACGCGGATCAGGTCGGCGCGCTTGCCGATCGCGACCTCGCCACGATCCGACAGGCCAACCGCCTCGGCCGGCGCCTTCGTCACCGTGCGAACCGCCGCCGGAAGGCTGATCGCGGGCACATGCTCCGGCAATTGCAGCGCGGCCATCAGGAGGCTGGACGGGATGTAGTCCGACGACAGGATGTCGAGCAGGCCCTCGCGGGCGAGATCGACCGCGGCGATGTTGCCGGAGTGCGAGCCGCCGCGCACGACGTTCGGCGCACCCATCAGGATGTCGATGCCGGCCTGATGCAGGCCGCGCGCGGCCTCCAGCGTGGTCGGGAACTCCGCCACCGACACGCGATCGCGCACGGCGTCCACGACGTTCTCCTCGGTGGTGTCGTCGTGGCTCGCCAGCGGAATGTTGTATTTGTGCGCCAGCGACACGATCTCGCGCATGTTGGCCGCGGCATAGAGCTTCTGATACTCGAAGCGCTTCGCGAACAGCTCGTCGAGCTCGGCATCGGTCTTGCCGCCGCCCTTGCCGCGATAATAGTCGCGCAGCTTGACCTCGTCGCGGAACTGGCGCTGGCCGGGTGTGTGGTCCATCAGCGACATCAGCTTGACGTCGGGACGGTCGATTAGCTCCTTGGCCTCCTCCACCACGCTCGGCATCGGAATTTCGCAGCGCAGATGCAGGAAGTGGTCGGCGCGCAGCAGGCTGGCATCGCGCGCGGTCGTGATCGCGGCGGCGAGCACGCCCGCGCGGCCATCGACTTCCTCGGCGCCGTCCTCGCGCCAGACCCGGAGCGAATCGAACACGGTGGTGATGCCTGAGGTCGCAAGCTGGCCGTCATAGGAGATGACGGCGGCGACCGGATTCCAGAACACTTTTGGGCGCGGCACGTAATGCGCTTCGAGATGATCGGTGTGGAGCTCGATCAGGCCGGGCATGATGAGGTCGCCGCCGGCATCCTCCGCACCCGCGGGGGCCCTGCCCTCGCCGATCTCGGCGATGCGTCCATCCGCGAGAGCGAGCCAGCCCTGTTCGATCACCCGGTCAGCCAGCACGATCCTGGCGTTGGCGATCACTGTGTCCTTCGGCTTGGCGTTCATTTCCATTTCCTTCAGGCGGCGGCGGCAAAGCTGGTGACGTCAACAATACGGTCGGCAATCAAATGACGGATTTCGTCGTCATGGACAATGGCGACCATGGCGACGCCCTGGCGCTTCTTCTCGGCGACCAGATCGACCACGACGGCGCGGTTGGCGGCATCGAGCGAAGCGGTCGGCTCGTCCAGCAGCAGGATCGGCAGCTCCGAGATGAAGCCGCGCGCGATGTTGACGCGCTGCTGCTCACCGCCGGAGAAGGTCGCCGGCGGAAGCTGCCAGAGTCTTTCGGGAATGTTGAGGCGATGCAGCAACTCGCCGGCGCGCTGCTGCGCCTCAGCGCGTGCCAGGCCGTTCACGATCAGTGGCTCCGCGACGACGTCAATGGTCGCAACACGCGGCACCGCCCGCAAAAACTGGCTGACATAGCCGATGGTGGAGCGGCGGATATTGAGAACCTGGCGCGGCTCAGCGGTGGCGAGATCGACCACCGCGCCGCGATGGCGGATGCCGATGCGGCCGGAGTCGCAGCGGTAATTGCCAAAAATCATCTTCAGGATCGACGACTTGCCGGCGCCGGACGGCCCGGAGAGCACGACGCATTCGCCGGGGTTGACGTGGAAGGTCACGCCGCTGACGACAGGCAGCTCGATGCCGCCCTGCAGGTGCATCGTAAAGGTCTTTTTCGCGGCGGCGATGTCGATCATGGCGGTCATCGGAAAACTCATCTTGGAAGGCTTATGGCGGCAGAATCGAGGAAACGAGGAGCTGGGTATAGGGCTCGCGGGGGTCATCGAGCACCTGGTCGGTGAGACCGGTCTCGATGACACGGCCGCCCTTCATCACCATCACGCGATGCGACAGCAGTCGCGCCACCGCGAGATCATGGGTGACGATGATGACGGCGAGGTGCAGCTCGGCAACGAGGCTGCGCACGAGGTCGAGCAGGCGCGCCTGGACAGACACGTCCAGACCGCCGGTCGGCTCGTCCATGAACACCAGCCGCGGCTCGGTGACGAGGTTGCGCGCGATCTGGAGACGCTGGCGCATGCCGCCGGAATAGGTGCGCGGCGCATCGTCGATGCGCGCGATGTCGATCTCGACACGGGTGAGCCAGTCCGACGCGGTATCTCGGATGCGGCCGTAGTGATTCCAGCCCACCGCCATCAGCCGCTCGCCGACATTGGCGCCGGCCGAGACCGCCATGCGCAGGCCCTGCGCGGGATCCTGGTGGACATAGCCCCAGTCGGTGCGGAACAGGAAGCGTCGCTCGGCTTCGCCAAGGCTCGTGAGATCGCGGGTGACGCCGTCACGCATCCGGTACGACACCTGGCCGGCGCTCGGCGCGAGCTGGCCCGAGAGCATTTGCAGCAGCGTCGACTTGCCCGAGCCGGACTCGCCGACGATCGCCAGCACCTCGCCGGGGTAGAGCGAGAACGACACGTCGCGGCACGCGGCGATGCGGCCATAGGATTTGCTGAGGGATTCTGCGACCAGCAGCGGCTGATCGTTTTCGAGCTTGGCGAGATCAGCCATGTCTTGATCAGCCATGTGAACCCGCCTTGTCCTTGTACGGCGCGGCGCTGAGGCTGCCGTGATGGCCGGCGGCCTGACGGCCCTCGCAATAGTCGGTATCCGAGCAGACGAACATGCGCCCACCCTTGTCGTCGGTGACGATCTCGTCGAGATAGGAATTTTCCGCCGCGCACAGCGCGCAGGGCGCGTTGAAGCGGTACGGCTCGAACGGGTGATCCTCGAAATCGAGCGACACCACCTGCGTATAGGGCGGGATCGCATAGATGCGCTTCTCGCGGCCGGCGCCGAACAATTGCAGCGCCGGGCAATTGTCCATCTTGGGATTGTCGAATTTCGGCGTCGGCGACGGATCCATCACGTAGCGCGCGTTCACCTTCACCGGATAGGCATAGGCGGTCGCGATGTGGCCGAAGCGGGCGATGTCCTCGTAGAGTTTTACGTGCATCAGGCCGTATTCGGCGAGCGCATGCATGCGCCGCGTCTCGGTCTCGCGCGGTTCGAGGAAACGCAGCGGCTCCGGGATCGGCACCTGATAGACCAGCACCTGGTTCGCGTGCAGCGACGTCTCCGGGATGCGGTGACGCGTCTGGATTACGGTTGCATCTTCTGTTGCCGTGGTCGTGGCGACGCCCGCGGTCTTGGCGAAGAATTTGCGGATCGAGATCGCATTCGTCGTGTCGTCGGAACCCTGGTCGATCACCTTCAGCACATCCTGCGGCCCAAGGATCGCGGCTGTGACCTGCACGCCGCCGGTGCCCCAGCCATAGGGCATCGGCATTTCACGGCTGGCGAACGGCACCTGATAACCGGGGATTGCGATGGCCTTGAGGATCGCGCGGCGGATCATCCGCTTGGTCTGTTCGTCGAGATAGGCGAAATTGTAGGCGGGCGCGTTCATTCCGCGGCCTCCTTCATGGCATCGGGCGCATTGGCCTCGGCAAATTCCTTGCGCAGCTTGCGAAGGAGGCCGAGCTCGGACTGGAAGTCGACATAATGCGGCAGCTTCAGATGCTCGACGAAGCCGGTCGCCTGGACGTTGTCCGAATGCGACATCACGAATTCTTCATCTTGCGCGGGGGCCACGGCTTCTTCGCCGAGCTCGCGGGCACGCAGCGCACGGTCGACCAGCGCCATCGACATGGTCTTGCGCTCGCTCTGGCCGAAGGCGAGACCATAGCCGCGGGTGAAGCACGGCGCTTCCGTCGCCGAACCCTTGAACTGGTTGACCATCTGGCACTCGGTGAGCTCGATGGAGCCGAGCGGCACGGCGAAGCCGACGTCCTCCGCGAAAAATTCGACCTCGGCCTCGCCGAAGCGTATCTCGCCGACGAAGGGATGGTTGCGGCCGTAACCGCGCTGGGTGGAATAACCCATGGCCAGCAGAAAGCCTTCGTCACCGCGCGCGAGGTTTTGCAGGCGCAGGTCGCGATCGGCCGGGAAGTTCAGCGGTTCGCGCGTGAGATCGCCGACGCTGGCGCCGTCTTCGGCCCGCGGCGAGGATTCGATCAGCCCGTCGCGGCCCAGAATGTCGGTCACACGCGGCGTGGGCGCCGTCGAAGCTTCGGCCGTCGCCGGCACTTCAGGCACAAAGCCCTGGCCAAGCGAGGGATCGAGCAGACGATGCGTGTAGTCGAAGGTCGGCCCGAGGATCTGGCCGCCGGGAATATCCTTGAAGGTCGCCGACACGCGCCGCTGTACCCGCATCGCGCCGGTCTCGACCGGCTCGCTGGCGCCGAAGCGCGGCAGGGTGGCGCGGAAGGCGCGGACCAGGAAGATCGCCTCGATCAGATCCCCGCGCGCCTGCTTGATGGCGAGCGCCGCGAGCTCGCGGTCGTAGAGCGACCCTTCGCTCATGACGCGGTCCACGGCGAGGCCAAGCTGCTCCGAGATCTGATCGAGCGTGACTTCGGAAATGCTCTGGTCGCCACGCCGCGCATTGGCGAGCAGGCGATGGGCGTTCTCGATGGCGCGCTCGCCGCCTTTGACTGCGACATACATGCGACTAGCTTCCCTTGTTCACGACACGCGTGGTGCGCGGAATCGCAACCACGGCATCATCGGCAACCAGCACCAAATCGATGCCGCGCGGAAACAGCGCCTCGTTGAACTGCAGCCGTTCGAACAGGTCGAAAGGCCTGATCGAGGCCTGAAGCGTCGCGACACCGTCGATGCCGGGGCCACGCAGTTCGAAACTGCGCCCCGAATTCAGGCTCTCGACCTGAAGGATCACCGTGGTCGAACGATCCGGATACTCATTCGTGCCCAGCGCGAAGCGCTCGAGCGACGGCAGCGCCGCGCCGTCGCTGATCAGCGCGAAACTCGCGATCGAAGAGTCCTGCACCACCGGCGCGCCGGTGTGGAACTTGAGCCATTTCACCACGTCCGACCTCTCCGCCATCCGGGCATCGAGCCAGAGCGGAGTGTCGTGATCGAACAGCGTCAGCGCGATCGCGGCTGTGCCGCGCATCGTTGGCTCGGGCGCTCCCGCCATCGGCACGATGCGCTGGACCGAGCCCGGCCGCGCCATCGCGTCCATGACGGAACGAAAGGTCGATTGCGCCGACAAGACTTTGTCGACGAAACCCGGCGGCAGTTCCGCAATCGTGGTCATGGCCTCACCCCTCACCGCGCACCATGGTGTAGAAATCAACCTTCGTCGCGGCGGTCTCGGCGGCCGCCTGCTTGCGCTGGATCATAAGCTGCTCGCGCAACGGCGCGATAACGTCACGCTCCACCGCCTCACCGAAATCACTGGACTGCGCCAGTGCGTCGCACAGCGCGATCAGCCGCGCCTTTTCGCCATCGCGCCCCAGCGTGTAGCCGAAGCCGACCTCGCCGCTCGCGAGCCGGACCGCCGCGCGAGACACCGTGGCTTCACCGAGATTGAACGGCGCGCCGTCGCCGCCGACCCGGCCGCGCAGCATGACGAGACCGTATTCCGGCGCGCGCAGCTCCTGATGAGCCGGCAGGGCGAGAGCGCGGAGGCGAGCGGCGATCTCGCCCGCCTCCGCGTGCGCCAGCACGGCCATCGCGGCCTTGCGCTGGACTTGCTGGTTGTTGTGCTGGGTCACCAAATCCACCGAGCTTTTGACAGAACTTGCCGAATCCAAGTTGTCTATGATAATAGACAACTTGATACGGAAGCGCCATGACTGTTTCGTGACAAACGTGTGATTTCTGAAGTAGGCTTCTCGGCGACATGAGCATGCAGGACACAGCCTCTTCGGGCGTCGCGCTGTGGCGCCTCGTTGCCGACGGCATCGAGCGTGGCATCGCCGACGGCCGCTTTGCGGCCGGCGACAAGCTGCCGGGCGAGATGGAGATCGCCGAAACCTATCGGGTGAACCGCCACACCGTGCGGCGCGCGCTGGCCGCGCTTGCCGAGCGCGGCATCGTGCGCGCCGAACGCGGCAGCGGAACCTATGTCGAGGCGCAGCGCCTCGCTTATCCCTTGCGCTCGCGCACCCGCTTCTCCGAGATCGTCGGCGCCGATGGCCGCAAACCGCATGGCCGGCTGATCGAGGCGTCCGGCGATGTCGCGACCCGCGAACTGGCGCGCGAACTGGGATTGAAGGCCGGCGCGCCGCTGGTGCGGATCGAGGCGATCCGCCTCGCCGACCGCACGCCGATCTGCGTCTCCACCACCTGGCTGTCAGCGGAATTGTTTCCGGGCGCGGGCGAAGTGTTCGCCGCGACGCGCTCGATGACGAAACTGCTCGAGCATTACGGCGTCCGCGACTACAGCCGCGGCGCGACCCGGATCACCGCCGGCATCGTGGACGCGACCGATGCCGCGCGGCTCGATCTGCCGCTGGGACGGCCGATCCTGGTGGTCGACGCGACCGACCACGATCTCGCCGGCAAGCCGCTGGTGACCAAGCACTCGCGCTTTGCAGCGGAGCGCGTGGAGTTTCTGGTGGAGAACGGGTGAGCGGGCGACCACGCAGGGCTAGTAGGGTGGGCAAAGGCGCACTTGCGCCGTGCCCACCATCTCTCCCCGATATCTAAGCAGAATTGGTGGGCACGCTTCGCTTTGCCCACCCTACGGCGCCGGCGATCAGGCGACAGCTCGCCGCCCAATGATCGCAAACCGCAGCTTGCTCGAGATGAAATCGATCGCGGCGACGGCGACCAGAATCATCAGGATCAGGAACGACACCCGCTGCCATTCCAGCACGCGGATCTGCTCGGCGAGCTGGAGGCCGATGCCGCCGGCGCCAACGATGCCGATGATCGTTGCCGAGCGCGTGTTGGATTCGATGAAATAGAGCACCTGGCCGGCGATCACGGGCAGCACCTGCGGCAGCAGGCCGAAGCGGATTTCGTGCAAAGCACTGCCGCCGGAGGCGCGGACGCCTTCGACCTGCTTCTGGTCGGCGCCTTCGATCGCCTCCGAGAACAGTTTTCCGAACGCACCGAAATCCGACACGGCAATCGCCAGCACACCGGCGAACGGGCCGAGGCCGACGACATTGATCCAGACCAGCGCCCAGATCAGGGTGTCCACGCCGCGGATCGAATCCAGGAAGCGGCGAACCGGAAAACGCAGGATCTGCGAGGGTATGACGTTGCGCGCGGCCAGCAGGCTGACCGGAAGCGCGAACACCGCCGCCAGCGTCGTGCCGAGCAGCGCGATCGACAGCGTCTCGCCCAGCGCCTTCAGATAGACCGGCAGCGAGGAACCAGGATCGGGCGGGATCATCATCAGGCTGATCCAGCCGAGCTGGCTCAGCCCTGCAAGGAATCGCGACGGCGAGAAGTCGAGATCGACGAGGCCGTAAACCAGGATCGCAAACGCCGCGACGATCATCGCCGGCATCGCGAGCCGCGCCGAGGCGGGCCGGTCGAACACATCGGGATAGCGCGCGCGAAGCTCTCGCGGGTCGACCTCCTGCGGCCTCGTCACGTCCGTGCCTCCTTGCCGAACAGACGGCCGCGCAGCCAGCCCGTGGTGATGTCGATGATGAAGACCGTGATGATGATGGTGAGCAGGATGGCACTGACGTCGGAGTAATAGAACTTGCGGATGGCGACGACAAGCTCCTGGCCGATGCCGCCGGCACCGACGAAGCCCATGACCGAGGCCTCGCGGACGTTGATCTCGAAGCGGAGCAGCGCATAGCTGGCATAGCCCGCGGTCACCTGCGGCACCACGGCGAAGCGCATGCATGAGAGCCAGCTCGCGCCGGTCGAGCGGATGCCTTCGACCGGCTTCATGTCGGCATTCTCGACGATCTCGGAGAACAGTTTGCCGAGCGCGCCGGTGGAGTGGATCGCGATCGCGAGCACGCCGGCCATCGGCCCGAGGCCGAAGGCGATCACGAAGATCAGCGCGAAGACGATGCCCGGCACGGTGCGGGCGAATTCGAGCAGGCGACGCACCACGAAGCGCAGCCAGGGCGACGGCGAGGTGTTCTCGGCCGCGAAGAAATTCAAGGCGAAGGCCAAGGTCGCGCCGATCAGCGTGCCGACGTAGGAGATCAGCAGCGTCTCGCCCAGCATCTTCAGCCATTTGCGCCAGCCCCACAGCCACTCGCCGGCATCGGTCCAGACCCGCTGGCCGCTATCGAGCGTGAGGATGCGGTCGAAATAGCTGATGAAATTGCCGAAATGGGCAAAGAAGGTGCGCAGGTTCACTTCCGCGCCGATCGCGGCAAGAAACAGCGCTGCGGCAAAGATCGCGACCCCCAACAGGAGTCGGAGCCGCTTGCGCGCGACCGCCTGGCGATAGGCCGCGTTGAGCACGGCGAGCTGCTGCTCGGGGAGGATCGAAACCGCGACGGTCATCTGGCCAGGAAAGGTGGTCGATCAAAGAGAAAGAGCCGGGTCCATCGACCCGGCTCCAGTGCTATCGTCCCGAAACTCAGGACGCCTTCTTCTTACGCAGTGCATCGACGAACTTGATCAGCTCGATCGTGCCATCCCAGTCCTTGGTGGTGGCGGGATGAAAACCCTTCTTCTGGCCGTCCTGGAGGCGATCGAAGGCCGCCTTGTCCTTGGCCGGCGCGTCGAAGAACGCCTTGGCGATCGCCGCCTTGGCATCTTCCGGCAGGTCGGAATTGTAGGCGTAGGGGCCGTTGATGATCGGCGCCGACTTGTGGATGATGCGGAAATCGTCCTTCTTCATCGGCGAGCCGTCGGCGTTCTTCAGCATGCCCTTGGTCAGCATCTGCGCCAGCGTCGAATCGTCATCGCTGGTCCACTGGTTGGCCGCAACGTCGACCGTGCCCTGCGCCAGCGCCAGGATCGCGTTCTCGTGACTGCCGGTGAAGACGACCTTGCTGAAATAGGTGTCGGCATCCGTGATGCCCATCTTGTCGAGCTCGAAGCGCGGCACGTTGTTGCCGGAGGTCGAGTTCGGATCGACGAGGCCGAGGTTCTTGCCCTTGAGCTGATCGACGCTCTTGTAGGGGCTGCTCGCCTTGACGAAGAACACCGAGTAGTAGCCGGTCGAACCGTCGGCGTTGATGTCGTTGGCGAAGGCATCGGTCTTGACGCCGGTCAGGCGGGCGCGGGCGAACGACGCCGAGCCGTAGCTGGCGATATGGATGTTGCCGGCGCGCTGGCCCTCGATGACGGCGGCGTAGTCGTTGGCGATGCGCAGCGTGACCTTCACGCCCAATTCCTTGGAGAGATAGTTCATGAACGGCGCCCAGCGCTCGGTCACGCCCGAGGCGTTTTCCGCCGGAATGACCGCGAAGGTCAGTTCGGGATATTTGGCTTTCCAGTCGTCGGCGGAGGCCGAGGTCGTGAACGCGAGCGCGGCGGCGCCGGCAAGAACGAGTCTGCGAGTGATCATGATACCCTCTTCATCGGTTGGGGTCGGTTGACGCAAAAATTGGCAACTACAGGCGCAGCTCAGGCGGCCGCGGCCGTTCCGAGCGCCGGCACGCCCTCAGGCGCCGGCACGGGGATTCCGCCCATGACGTCGGAGGCTTCGAGATCGTAGAGCTCGCGCGCGACGTGATCGGTCAACTCGGCCGGCGCGCCGTCGAACACCACGCGACCCTGCGCCATGCCGATCAGGCGGTCGCAATAGGTGCGGGCGAGATCGAGCGAATGCAGGTTGCAGAGCACGGTGATGCCGAAATGCTTGTTGATGCGCAGCAGCGCATCCATCACGATCTTCGTGTTCCGCGGGTCGAGCGAGGCGATCGGCTCGTCGGCGAGGATGATGTCGGGCTCCTGCACCAGCGCGCGGGCGATCGCAACACGCTGCTGCTGGCCGCCGGAGAGCTGGTCGGCACGCTGGGCGGCGAGCGAGGCGATATCGAACTGTTCGAGCGCCGACATCGCCAACGCCTTGTCGTGCTCGGGCCATGTCTGCGTCAGCGAGCGCCAGGCCGGCATCGTGGCAAGACGCCCCATCAGGACGTTGGTGAGCACATCGAGCCGGCCGACCAGGTTGAACTGCTGGAAAATCATCGCCGAGCGCGCCCGCCACTGCCGCAATTCCTTGCCGCGCAGCGCGGTGACGTCGAGGCCGTCGAACAGGATGCGGCCCTGCGTCGGCGTCGCCAGGCGATTGATCATGCGCAGCATGGTCGACTTGCCGGCGCCGGAACGCCCGATCACACCGACGAAGCCGCCGGGGGAGATTTTAAACGAAGCGTCGTCCACCGCGGCTTTTGCGCCGAAGCGGCACGTCAGACCTTCAACCACCAGCATAGAGGGCTCCAGAGTAGCTGGCTGCCACCGCTAACGCTGGCACTTGACACTTGTGTGACACCGGCGTTGCGGTGCGGCGATCCTACACACCTCCTCCCCTGTCATCGCATCGTCATGACGTTGTCATCAGGCCGCTCGAAGAGGTACGCCCGCCCTCGACCTATCGGATGCAGCATGGCCGGCAAAACGCTCTCGGTTCAACCGACCATCGACCCTTCGGCGAAGCTGCATGAGACCAGGCTCGGCACCTATACCGAAGTCGGCGCGCGCACGATCCTCACTGAAGTCACGATGGGCGATTACTCCTATGTCGTGAACGACGCCCAGATCACCTACACCACCATCGGAAAATTCTGCTCGATCGCGGCGATGACCCGCATCAATCCCGGCAATCATCCGATGCATCGCGCCACGCAGGCGCATTTCACCTATCGTTCCAGCGCCTATTTCGAAGGCGAGAGCGACGACACCGAGTTCTTCGACTGGCGGCGCCAGCATCACGTCCATATTGGCCACGATGTCTGGATCGGCCATGGCGCGATCGTGCTGCCCGGCCGCAACATCGGCACCGGCGCGGTGATCGCGGCCGGCGCCATCGTCACCAAGGACGTGCCGGCCTACACCATCGTCGCCGGCAATCCGGCGCGCATCGTCCGACGGCGGTTCTCGGAAGACGTCGCCGGACGGCTGGCCCGGCTCGCCTGGTGGGACTGGGATCACGACAAATTGCGTGAAGCACTGCCCGATTTCCGCAAGCTCGGGATTGAAGATTTCCTCTCGGCATATGAAGCACGGGCAAGCTCCCTCACCCGTTCTCCTGCCAGCAAACGAAGCGCGGTCGCGTGACAGACATCTTCCTTGAGGGCGGCCGGGCCCTGATCGGCTCCGAGCTCGTCGAAACTTCCATTCTGGTGTCCGGCGCGGACATTGCGCAGGTCGATGCCTCTCGCGGCCGGACGCGACTGGCGATCGATGCGCGCAACCTGCTGGTGCTGCCCGGCATCGTCGATCTGCATGGCGATGCCTTCGAGCGCCAGATGATGCCGCGCGCCGGCGTCGACTTCCCGATCGACGTCGCGCTCGCCGACAGTGACCGCCAGGCGATCAGCAACGGCATCACCACGGTGTTTCACGCCACGACCTGCTCATGGGAGCCGGGCCTGCGCAGCGCCGGCAATGCGCGCGCCCTAATGGAGGCGATCGAGCGGCAGCGCCCGCAATTCGCCGCCGACACCCGTTTCCACCTGCGGCACGAGACCTACAATCTCGATGCAGAGGCCGAGATCGGCCAGTGGCTCGCCGAGGGCCGCGTCGACCTGTTCGCCTTCAACGACCACATGGACGGCACCGTTGCCGACATGGCCAAGCCGCGCAAGCGCAACCGCATGGTCGAGCGCACCGGCCTCTCGGGCGAGGAATTCGACCGGCTGGTGGAGCGTGTGCTTTCGCGCGCCAGTGAAGTGCCGGCTTCTGTGTCGCGGCTTGCCGCGACTGCTCGCGCGGCCGAGGTGCGGATGCTCTCGCACGACGATGCGACACCGGCGATGCGGCAGGAGTTTCGCGAGCTGGGCGCTGACATCGCGGAGTTTCCGATCAACGAGGAGACCGCGCGAGCGGCCGCGTCCGCCGGCGATGCCATCGTCTACGGTGCGCCGAATGTCGTGCGCGGTGGCAGCCATACCGGCTGGACCCGAGCATCCGACATGATCGCGAAGGGGCTCTGCTCGGTGCTGGCGTCGGACTATTATTATCCCGCGCAGCTGCTTGCCGCGTTCCGCCTCGTCGCCGACGGCGTGCTGCCGCTGACCGAGGCGTGGAACCTGGTGTCCGCGGGACCGGCCCGCGCGACCGGCCTTGCCGATCGCGGCGTGCTCGCGGAAGGACGCCGCGCCGACATGCTGCTGGTCGACGACAGCGTGCCGCTGCGGCCGCGGCTGATCGCGGTGGTATCAGGCGGAAAGCTCGTGCATCTCACCGATGCGACGCGACTGCTCGCTGCTGCGGCGACGCCGCGCGAGGCTGTTGTTGCGGCCTGAACCGGTTATGCTCGGGCGATGACAGATTTTCCCCGCTACGCGATCTATTTTGCCGCCGGCGCCGACAGCGCCCTCACCCGCTTCGGCGCCGAGCTGCTCGGCTACGATGTCTACACCGGCGACGAGGCGTCGTTCCCTGCCGACGCATCGCGTGTTGCGCCGGACTGGCGCGACGTCACGGCCGATCCCCGCAAATACGGTTTCCACGGCACGCTGAAGGCGCCGATGGCGCTGGCGCCCGGCAGGACTGAAGCCGAGTTCGTCGCAGCCTGCGCGGCCTTTGCCGGCAAGGCGCGGCCGATGCCGTCAATCCGTCCGGTCGTCGACTCCATCAGCGGCTTCATCGCGGTGATTCCGACCGAGCCCGTGGGCGCGCTCCAGCAACTTGCCGCCGATTGCGTCCGCGAATTCGACGACTTCCGCGCGCCCATGACGGCGGAAGACCGCGCGCGGCGCAAGCCCGACAAGCTCACTGAGCGGCAGCGCGACTATCTCGACCGCTGGGGTTACCCTTACGTGATGGAAGAATTCCGCTTCCACATGACGCTGACGGGACGGCTGGATGCGGAGCGGCGCGGGCCGATCCTGGAGATGTTGCGCGCGAGGTTTTCGGCGCTCGGTCTCGAGACGCTGGCGATCGACCGGATCGCGCTGTTCAAGCAGGATGATGCCAGGGCGCGCTTCCGCTTTGTCGGCGAGTGGGCGTTGGCGAAGTAGGCCTCAGCGCCAGCTCGCGAGATTGAAGGCGAGCGCCACGGCGCCAACCAGAATGAGGCTGGTCGCCCAGATTGCATCCAGATTGAACCAGCTTCGCGAGACGAACCTCAATCCCAGATAGCGGTAGACCAGCCACGCCAGACACCCGCCGGCACTGACCATGGCGACAACGTGCACCAGGGACACCAGCACCGCCATCCCGAGACTTGTCTTCAGAAGGCTTGCCTTCATCAGTGCGCCCGCCGCCTCATGGCCGGCATCGAGTTCGAACGCCTGGCAGAGCCCGAGATAGATCGGCACGAGCATCAAGGCCGCGCCGTGAGCAATGGCAACGGCGAATGACCAGAGCGCCAATTGCGTTGGCGGAATTCGTGCCAGCGTGCGCGGATGGCGCCGCTCGATCAGCCGATAGACGCCGAAGCCGATGACGAGAAGACTCGCGCCGAGCTGGATCGAACGCTGCCACTCGGCCAGCACGAGCAGGAACGCGAATGGCAGCAGCACGAGAAGTGTTGCCAGGAGATGACCGGCCGCCAGAGCCCACAACGCGCGGAACAGCTCGCGCGGGCTCTTGTCCATGAGCCCGGCCGAAACGGCGAGCGGCCATCCCATTCCCGGATTGACGCCGTGATAGAGACCGCTCGCAACAAGAGCGAGCCACAGCCAGCCGTGCTGCCAGCCTAGGCCGACGGGTAGCAAAAGGAGTCCGTCGAACAATCGCCGCCCTCCAGCCTGATCTGGTGCGCGCGATATCCGTCGGGGAAGCTCACGAAATAGTCCTTGGCGAGCTCGAGGCCGCCGTCGCGACCTGCATTGGCCATGACTTCCACGCCCGGAACTCCATCGGGATAAAATTGGTCATCCCAGGTGGAATACAGCGAATTGGTCCAGTACACGCGCTTGCCGTCGCGGCTGATCTCGACCATCTGCGGACCGGCCGCAAATGCCTTGCCGTTCGGATGGGGCGTGCGGCGCGCGATGCCGCCGATGTGAACCGAGCCCGCAAGCTTCGGCTTTCGCGGATCACTCACATCGTACTGGCGCATTTCACCGGTGCCCCAGCACGAGACATAGAGAAACCGGTCATCCATCGACAGGTCGATGTCGGTCACCAGCGGCGGCACGGCGCCAAATCCCTGCAGCAGCGGCGGGAGCTGCTCCTTTGGCGCGGGCTCGGGCGGAATCGTCGCCGTCTTCTCCGCATGGAATTTTCCGCCTTCGCGCCACCAGGTCCAGATCGATGCTTCGAGGTTGGTGGTGTCGACCACAACGCCAACGAAGCCGTATTCGCGAACCGGATCGTGCGCGGGCCGCACCTCCAGCGCCATCTGATGATTGGCGCCGAGGTCGATGGTCTGCACGTTGCGACGGGCGCGGAGATCCCAGAAGTGGAGACGATGGCCATATTTGTTCGCCAGCAGATCTTCCGCGACGATCCCGTTCTCGAACTGCGGCGGCAACGCCCATTCGCTCGTCACCATGTAGTCGCGCGGCAGGTTCCACCAGAAATCATAGTGCAGCGTCTGCGGACCGCGGTCGATCTCCCACCGTCCAAGGACCTCGAACGTCTCGCAATCCATGATGAAGACGCCTGGCGGCCCGTTGGTGCCGTCCTTGCCGCCGCCGCCCAGCGTGCTCACATAGACGCCGTCCGGCCCGCAATGGATGGTATGCGGCCGCGAGTAGCCGGTCTTCTTGAAGATTTCCTCGGGCTCGATGATCTTATGGATTTTGGCTTTGGTCGGATCGGGCTTGGTATCGATGATGTAGATCCGCGACGAGCGTATCCCGGGGATGATGAGATAGCGCCGCTCGATGAAGGCATGTCCGGCGAGCGGCGACAAGGCGGAGGAGCAAGCATTCCAGCCGAAGTGATGAAACTCATCGCCCTTGTTGGGCATCGTCACCGTGTGGACGATTTGGCTGTAGGTCGGCGATCCCGGCTTGACGTCGATGACCGCGAGAGCATCCGGCTTTGAGAAATCCGGACTGAGCAGCAGCGTGTAGGCAAAGTTCTCTGCAGGTGCTTCCATCGCCAGCTTGGGCGATGCGTGAAAGGTGGGATCCGGCCTCATCGTCATGGCACTGCCTCCCTGTTTCGTCGGCTCGCTCCAACCTGGCTCGGAATAGCGGCATAATGAAGAGCTGCTCAGCGACGTCTTGAGAAGCTCCGCGGACCTGGTTGGCGAGCGTACAATACGTCATCGCCGGCGTGCGGAAAACCGCGCGAACCGCGCTAATTCGACGCCCTCAGCCAGACGGAAGCCGGCGGGATCAGGCCAGCGCGCACCTCACACTCGGCGTCGTCCCCGCGTAGGCGGGAACTGCCGAGAGACCTGGCGACGACCGAGTGGGTACGGCGCTACTTCCCCCACCGCAACGCCAGCGCATCCCGCTCCTTGGCGAGCTCCAGCAGCCCTGCCCGCGTCGCCGGGTGCAGCGGCTGGAGCGGATGCCGCACGGTGTCCGATTTGATCACGCCGCCGGCCTGCATCATGGCCTTGCAGGCGATCAGGCCGCATTGGCGGTTTTCGTAGTTGATCAACGGCAGCCACCGCTCATAGGCGGCCTTTGCCTCCTCGCGCTTGCCGGCGAAATAGGGATCGATGATCTGGCGGATGCCGTCGGGATAGCCGCCGCCAGTCATGGCGCCGGTGGCGCCGGCGTCGAGATCGGCGAGCAGCGTGATGGCTTCCTCGCCGTCCCACGGGCCTTCGATATCCTTGCCGCCCGCCTCGATCAGGCTGCGCAGCTTTGCAGCCGCGCCCGGCACTTCGATCTTGAAATAGCGGATGTTGGCGAAGTCGCGCGCCAGTCGCGCGAGCAGCTCGACCGACAGCGGCGTTCCGGCGACAGGCGCGTCCTGGATCATGATGGGAATGTTGATCGCGCCCGAGAGCACCTTGAAGAACTCGACGATGCCCTTCTCAGGCACGCGGAAGGTCGCGCCGTGATAGGGCGGCATCACCATGACCATCGCGGCCCCCGCCGCCTCCGCCTGCTGGCTGCGCGCGGCGCAGACGGCCGAGCTGAAATGCGTGGTGGTGACGATCACGGGAACCCGGCCCGCGACATGCTCCAGCACCGCATGCATCACGGTTTCGCGCTCGGCATCGGTGAGCACGAACTGCTCGGAGAAATTGGCGAGGATGCAGAGACCATTCGAGCCCGCATCGATCATGAAATCGATGCAGCGGCGCTGGCCCTCGAGGTCGAGCTCGCCGCGCTCGTCGAAGATGGTGGGCGCGACCGGGAACACGCCGCGATAGGGGCGCTGGGCGTTGTGTGGGGTGGCCGGCATCGAACTCTCCATCCTTGATACGTCTGTTGCGGCACTCCCGCAGCGCCACAGATGTACCCGCCACGTGAAGCGGCGGCAATGCCGTTCGCGCGACGCCTAGACGGATGACGATCGAAGTTATGCGGTCTTCACGGCCCCCAAAAAGCCTTCGACCGCGACGCGAAGACGATCGGCATCGCCCGACATCTTCTTCACGGATTCGGACAGCACCGTGCCGGCGTTGCCGGTTTCCTGGTTGAGCCTGGCGACGCTGCCTATGGTGTCGGTGACCTCGCGCGTGCCCTGGGCGGCCTGCTGGAAGTTGCGCGAGATCTCGGTGGTGGCCGCGCGCTGCTCCTCGACGGCGGCTGCGATCGCCGTCATCTTCTCGTCGATGCCGCTGATGGCGCCCCCGATCGAGCGGATGGCGGTCACGGCCTGGCCCGTCGCGCCCTGGATCTCCTCGACCTGGCGCGAGATTTCTTCGGTTGCGGTTGCGGTCTGCGCGGCGAGGCTCTTGACCTCGCCGGCGACCACGGCAAAGCCGCGGCCGGCCTCGCCCGCACGCGCCGCCTCGATGGTCGCGTTCAGCGCCAGGAGATTGGTCTGACCGGCGATGGCGTTGATCATCTTCACGACCTCGCCGATCCGGCTCGCGGTCTGATCGAGGATCTCGACCGTCGCGTTGGTCCGCTCGGCCTGCGACACCGCCTCGCGCGCCTCGCGGGCGCTCAACTGCACCTGTGCGGAGATCTCGCCGACGGATGCGGAGAGTTCCTCGGTCGCGGCCGCGATGGTCTCGAGATTGTTGGTGGCCTGCTCGGCCGCGGAGGAGACTGCCGCGGTCTGGCTGGTCGACTCTGATACCAGCGTGCGCACATCAGTCGCCGTGGCATCGAGCTCCCTCGCCGACGCCGCGACACTGTGGATCACCGCCTGCACGGTGTCGTCGAAGCTGCGGCATGCGTCGTCCACGGTGCCGGAGCGGGCGAGTTGCAACGCCTGCTCCGATTCGCGTTCCTGGCCCAGCCGCTCGGCGGTCGCCGCGCTCTCGCGCAGGCTCTCGAGCGCGGCAGCCATGGTGCCGAACTCGTCGGGATATCGGGATCGCGGCACGGGCGTCGCATAATCACGGGCGCCGATTCGCGCGATGGCGTCGAGGATGGCGCGGACCGGGCGCATCAGGCGATTGCGCACCACGTAGACGCCGGCGAGGGTCACGGCGAGCGCGAGCAGAAACGCGAGCGACTGCACGATGAGGTTGGTGAGCGCCTTGGTCTGCACGGCCTCGGCACGCGCGATCGACTGATCCAGCGCTTTGGTCGCGACCCCGACAATGAGCGGGAACGGCGACTGGCAGAGCGTATTCCACTCCGAAGCGGGCATCGCGGGCTTGCCGCTGCCGTCCAGATTCTTGGTGAGATCGCCGATCTGCTTCAGGACGCCATCGGTCTTGGTCTTCGCGTCCGACGCTGCCGTCACCAGCTCCGCCGTCACGTCGGGCGCAGCCAGCAACTCGGCCATGCCCGCCCAGCCGGAGGCGATCGTGCCGTCCCATTGCGCCACCGACCGCTTCTGAACGTCGTCGAGCGGCTTGCTGCTGTTGATGTTCGAGCGAAGCGACGAACAATGGACCCCATAGCGGTCGCGCACCTGCCAGGCGAAGCGGCGGACCTGGATCATGCGGGCGATGTAGGGATCGTTCATCCAGGCGCGGTTCGACACCGCGGTGGAGGCGAGGTTCGCTGTGTCGATGACCTTGGTGACGGCGTCGTACCAGGAATTGGTCCGCTCCATCTTGCGCTCGGCGCGCGGAAGCCTGGCCTCGTCGTAGAACAGCTGGAATTGCGGCGCGGCTTCGTTCCAGCGCTGCTTCAGCGTGCCGGCGAGCTCGTCGCGGCGTGCGAAATCGACGGTCGAGAGTGCGGCGCTGATCCCTTCATAGCCGCCCTGCTCAGCCTTCTCGGCTTCGGCGAGTTTTGCCTTTGGATCGTCCTCGCCAAGGATGGCGCTCTGGGCATCGCCACGATTGTTGCGCAACGCGAGCACGCCATGGAAGATCGCCTTGTCGGCAGCGGCGAGCCGCGCCGTCTCGAGACTGCCGCTGTAGCGACCGAACGCTCCGAACATCTGGATCGCCGTAGAAGCGAGCGCACCGGCGGCCAGCAGGGCCATCAAGGTCAGGAGAAGCGAGCTTACCGATTTCTTAAACATTGCCATGAGTCAGGGGGCCTGCATTGTACTGCCGGCCACCCTGCATCGCGACATGCCAAGGATCGGTTAAGGTTTTAGTCAAATTGCCGGAAGTGCCCGGTCTGTAAGCGCTTTAAGACTAGCGAAATCAGGCAACCTTGGTGAAGTCAGGCGGCCGGCGCTCGGCGAAAGCGGTGAAGGCCTCACGCGCCTCAGCGGTGCGCAAACGCTGTCCGAACTGCTCGCTCTCGGCATTCATCTGCGCGACCAGCGCCTCGCCATTGCGCATCAGCTTCTTGGTCGCAGTAAGCGCGCCGGCCGGCTGGCGAGCGAGCCGCTGCGCCAGCGCGAGCGCCTCGGCATCGAGCTTGTCGAGCGGCACCACGCGATTGGCAAGGCCCCATTCCAGCGCCGACCTCGCCGGTACGGTCTCGCCCAGCGCGAACATCTCGTAGGCGCGGGCGTAGCCGATGCGCGCCGGCATCAGCAGGCTGGAGGCGGCCTCCGGCACCAGCGCGAGGCTGACGAAGGGCGTCGACAATTGCGCGTTGTCGGCGAGCACGACGAGGTCGCAATGCAGCAGCATCGTGGTGCCGACGCCGACGGCGCGGCCCTGCACCGCCGCGACCAGCGGCCGGGTGCAGCGCGCCAGCGACTGGATGAAGCGCACGACGTTGCGGCTGCCTTCAGACTTGCCGGCTGCCACGGCGGCGAATTCGCCGACATCGTTGCCGGCGGTGAACATGTCACCCTCGCCGCGGATCAGGATCACGCGGGCGGACGGATCGAACTCGGCGGATTCGATGGTGTCGGCGAGCTTGCCGTACATCGCATCCGTCAGCGCGTTCTTCTTGTCGGGGCGCGCCAGCGTGAGGGTGAGAATTCCGTTGTTGTTCTCGATCCGGACGTGCTCGGTCATGGGTCTCTCCTTTATTCGTCTGAAGGTCTTGGAAACTTGTCCTGAATGCTGGTCAGCCAGCGCGCGACGATGTCGATCTCCGCGCTGGTAAATCCGTCCGTCAACGCGGCGTTGATCTGCGCCGCGTCAGTCTTCGCCTGCGCCAGCACGGTGCGCCCCTTCTGCGTCAGCCATACGCGCCAGGCCCGGCCGTCCTCGCGATCGGCCCGCCGCTCGACCAGCCTCGCCGCAGCCGAGCGATCGACGAGGCCTGAGATGCCGGCCGGCCCCATGTCGAGCGCCGCGCCTGCCTCGCCCATCAGCACGCCGTCCTGCTTGCCGAGGATGAACAACAGCCCCGCCTGCGCCGGCGTGACCTCGTTCTGCGGCTGCGCCGCCATCCAGCGCTGCAAACGGCGTTGCGCGACGTTCAGGAGGTAAATAAGCCGATGATGCCTCGCTGCGGCTTCTTTATTTCGCATGCGAAATAGATATCCGAGCCGAACCGGATTGTCAAAGGGAGACGGCTACGCGGCGCGGCAGCCATCGAGGAACAGCGCCGCGCAGGTCTGCACGCGGCGCTCGATCTGCTTGCGTGACGGCAGCGGCATGCCGCCATAGATCGCCGCGCGCTGCGGCGCCGATGCGACCATGCCGATCAGCATGCCGGCAACTTCCTCCGCATCGTCGATGGCGATGCGCTTGCGCTTGACCTGGACGCGCAGCCAGCCCGCGAGCGTCCTGACGGTGCGGGAAATGCCGTTGTTGTAGAAGTTGGCGGCGAGCTCGGGGAACGCGGCGGATTCCTGCAGCACCATGCGCTGCAGCGCCACGACCTCCGGATCGAGTGCGAGATCGGCGCAGGCCAGCAGCGCGGCACGCAGGCCCGTCTCGATATCGACCTCGTCGCTTCCTTGCAGATCGACGGCGGAGAGCAGCTGCTCGAGCCTGTCCGCGCACATCGCCTCGAACAGTGCGGCCTTGCCCGGAAACAGGCGATAGAGCGTCTTGGTCGAGATGCCGGCGCGGCGTGCCAGCTCTTCGGTGCTGGTCGCGGCGTAGCCGTCGACGGCGAAGGCGTTGCGCGCTGCATCGAAGACGATCCGCCTCGTCTCCTCGTCGCTGCGCAGTTGCGGCCGCCCGCGGGGGCGGCATTCACCCGAAGGTTTTGCCTGAGCCATGCTTTTAAATGACGCCTGTCATTCCATTGACAATTCCAAAGCTAGTCTCATTTTGGAAATCGTCAAGTTTCCTAATTCAGGGGAGCCGGCCATGACCGTCCACACCACCCCATCTGCTGCGACCCAAATCGCTATTCCAGCAACCGTGCCGGAGGGCGTCCTGCCCACCACGGCAACCGGCGTCCGCCGGCAAAAACTCAATCTCCGCAAGCTGTTGCTGATGGGAGTGGCGATCGTCGCGCTGGCCGGTGCGAGCTGGTACGGCTACGACTATTGGACCGTCGGGCAGTACCTCGTCTCCACCGATGACGCCTATGTGAAGGCCGACAACACCACGATCGCGCCGAAGGTCAGCGGCTATCTCGACCGCGTGCTGGTCGGCGATAACGAGCATGTGAAGGCCGGCCAGGTGCTCGCCAGGATCGACGATCGCGACTTCCGCGTCGCGCTCGACCAGGCCAAGGCTGATGTCGCCGCCGCGAATGCGACGGTGACGAGCAAGCAAGCGCAGCTCGAGGTCCAGCAAGCCGTGATCGCGGCGGCAAGAGCGACCATCGACGTCGACAATGCCGCGAAGGTTTTCGCGAAGCAGGAGAACAAGCGCTACACCGATCTCGCGGCAACGGGTTTCGGCAGCGTGCAGAACGCGCAGCAGGCGCAAGCGCGCGACGCCGGCGCAGACGCGGCGATCCAGCGCGATATCGCCAATCTCACCTCCGCCCTGAAGCAGGTCGATCTCCTGAACGCCGAGATATTGCAAGCCAGGGCCGCCGCCGCGCGCGCGGCCGCACTCCAGCGTCAGGCCGAGCTCAATCTCGGCTACACCACAATCGTCTCGCCGATCGACGGCGTGGTCGGCAACCGCTCCTTGCGCGTTGGCCAATTCGTGCAGGCGGGCACGCAACTGATGGCGATCGTGCCGGCCGAGGGCGCCTATGTCGTCGCCAATTTCAAGGAGACGCAACTCACCCACGTGCAGGCCGGCCAGGCCGTCGATATCGAGGTCGACACCTTCCCGGGCCAGGTCGTGCACGGTCACGTCGATTCCATCGCGCCGGCGAGCGGCGAGGAGTTCGCGCTGCTGCCGCCCGATAACGCCACCGGCAATTTCACCAAGGTGGTGCAGCGCATCCCCGTCAAGATCGCGCTCGATGCCGCGCACGGTCCCGCGATCGCGCTGCGGCCGGGCATGTCGGTGATCCCGACCATTGCAACACGTTCGACCGCGCCGACCGCGAATGCGGCCGTGACGCCCAAGACAAACGTAAAGGCGAAGCTCGTTTCCGGAGGGTCGTGCCATGTCAAACAGCCTCTCACTTTCGACGCCAGCAACACCGGTCGCGACGCCTGATCCGGCAATAGCCGACCCGAACCGCGCGAGTGCCGCGATCTGGATCGCCGTGCTCGCCGCCATGATCGGCTCGTTCATGGCGATCCTGAACATCCAGATCACCAACGCCTCGCTGGCCAACATCGAGGGTGGCATCGGTACCGGCGCCGACAACGGCTCCTGGATCTCGACGTCGTATCTGATCGGCGAGATCATCGTGATCCCGCTGACCGACTATTTGAGCCGCGTGTTCTCGTTCCGCCGCTACATGCTGGCGAGCGCGGCGCTGTTCGCGGCGTTCTCGGTCGCCTGCGCCTTCACCCATGATTTGCCGTCGATGATCGCGATGCGCGGCCTGCAGGGCTTTGCCGGCGGCGTGCTGATCCCGATGGCGTTCACGCTGGTGCTGACCAAGCTACCGAAGCCGCAGCAGCCGGTGGGGCTTGCGATCTTCGCGCTGTCCGTCACCTTTGCACCCGCGATCGGACCGACCATCGGCGGCTATCTCACGGAGAATTACGGCTGGCGTACGATCTTCTTCGTCAACGTAATTCCGACCGCGGTGATGGTGGCCGCGCTCTATCTGACGCTGGAGAAGCAGAAGATGCAGCTCGGCCTGTTGAAGGAAGGCGACTGGGCCGGCATCGTCACCATGGCGATCGGGCTGTCGGCACTGCAGGCCGTGCTGGAGGAAGGCAACAAGGATGACTGGTTTTCCTCGCCCTTCATCGTCAAGCTGGCGATCATCGCGACCGTCAGCCTCACGCTGTTCGTCACGATCGAGCTCACGATCGAAAAGCCGCTGATCCGGCTGCGCCTGCTGACGCAACGCAATTTCGGCTTCGGCACCATCGCGATGACGATGGTCGGCTTCGCGCTGTTCGGCTCGGTCTACATCCTGCCGGCCTATCTCGGCCAGGCGCAGGGCTACAATGCCGAGCAAATCGGCAACGTGCTGGCCTGGACCGGCCTGCCGCAGCTCGTGCTGATCCCGCTGATCCCGAAGCTGATGCAGCGCTTCGACACGCGCTATATCGCGATCACCGGCCTTCTGATCTTCGCCTATAGCTGCTTCATGAACACGGCGATGTCGCCGGACTATGCCGGCGACCAGCTCTGGATTCCGAACATCGTGCGTGCCGTGGGACAGGCCATGGTGCTGACGCCGCTGACCTCGGTGCTGACAGGCGGCATCGCGCCGCAGGACGCGGCCGCGGCCTCCGGCATCAGCAACATGTTCCGCAATCTCGGCGGCGCGATCGGCACGGCGACGCTCGCCACCATCATCACCAAGCGCGAGCAGTTCCACTCCAACATCATCGGCCAGTCGGTCACACTCGGCCGCGAGGAAGTCCGCACCCGCATCGCACAGATGACGGATTACTTCATGGCCCACGGCGTGCCAGACCCCCACGCCGCGCGCGAGCAGGCCATCATCGCACTCGGCAAGACGGTCAAGCGCCAGGCGCTGGTGATGGGCTATTCCGATGCGTTTGCGGTGATCGGCGCGGTGCTGGTGCTCGCGGCGATCGCGGTGGTGTTGACCCGGCGCGTGAAGGCGGCGGGTGGGCCGGCGCATTAGGCTCTTCTTCCCCCTCTCCCCGTTCTTACGGGGAGAGGGTCGGGGTGAGGGGCTCTCTCCACGCATGAGATTGCCGTGAGACCCGTACCCCCTCACCCGGAATTCAAGCGTTGCTTGAATTCCGACCTCTCCCCGCAAGCGGGGCGAGGTAAGAACTCACGGCGCGCAAGTAAAGCTGGACGCCTCCGTGACCGGACCGCTCTTGTAACGCGGCCAGGACAGCCAGCGGCACAGCGGCATCGCGCGGAGCGTTGCAAATGTGGGCGCCTCGACCTTTTGCTCAGAGACCTCCAGATCGCCAGGCGCCTTGCCCTTCTCGACCCAGTCGACCAACACGCTCAGCATGTCGACATTGGCCGGTGCGCCGGAGCCGACATGGTCGACGCCGGGCGCGGTGTAGAGCCGCGCGAATTCCGCCGTCTCGGCCTTGCCGAGCTTGCGCTCGACGCTTTCGAAATAGCGGATGCCGGCATAGGGGCTCTGCGCATAGTCGGCCATGTGCTCGAGCATGATCAGCCGGCCGCCGCGTCCGCGAAAACGGCTGAGATCCGGATCGGTCGAATCCATCAGGCTCGAGACCTCGAGCAGCCGCACCTTGTGGTCCTCCACCTTGTAAGTGGTGACGTCGAGCTTGGGATCGCGGGCGAACACATATTGGATGCCGCCGGCGCCGTAGATCCAGGCGATGCCGTTGTTGGGCGCGGGCGGCTGCGCCGGCGGCGCGCTGCCGAGCCACCACGCGGACCAGCCGCCGGTCGGACCAAACGCCGGCGTGTCCTCGCCAGAGACGCCCCAGCCCGGATAGTCGTCGAGGTCATTGGCGAGCCCGAACGGGAATTTGTAGGTCCCATGCAGCGTGCTGACTGCCTTGATTTGCGCCTCGGTCAGGCACTGATCGCCGGCCTTGCCGGCCTCGCAGCGCAGCGTCTCGACCTTGAACACGGCCTTGCAGGCCACGGGATCGTGCACCAGCGTCTTGTCGGAGCCGTCGGCCTTGTCGCAGGCAGTGCGCACCGCATCGGCAAAGAGCTTGACTTGCGTCGGATTGATCCAGCCCTCGCCCATGGTCATAAGGCCCGAGCGCGTACCGGCATGCTGCAGGCCGACCCAGTTGATCACGGGCACGCGGGCGAAGATGCCGTCGAAATCGTCGGGGTAACGCTGCGCCATGGTGAGGCCTTCGCGGCCGCCCTCGGACGAGCCCATGAAGTATATTTTTTCCGGCTTCTTGCCGTAGGCGCGCTCCATCAGCGCGACAGAAGCATCGCGCACCTTCTTGTAGGCGCGGTGAGCGAAATTCTCGAAGGCTTCGTCGTTGAGCGCGAAGACCTGCGGCGGCTCGCCGGGCTTGGACTCATGGCCGGAATCGGTGCCGTAGGTGACAAAACCGCGTGCCAGTGGCGACGGCTTGTCGAAGGGATAGGCCGGCGGCAGCCCAAGGCCGGTGATCAGCACGCCGTTAAAGCCGCCACCGCCATACTGGACGGAGCGCCCGTTCCATTCGACGGGAAGGTTGACCTGAAACTTGATCGGCGGCGCCTTGGGATCAACAGGGGCGATATGGCCGAGCACCTTGCAGAAGGCGGGATTGGCGGGCGTGACGCGCCCCGACGGGGTCGGCCCGCGTTCGGCAACAGCCAGTTGTGACGGCGCCAGCAATGTCGCGGCATCGATCTTCACGGCATCGGCGCCGCCGACGAGCCCTTTGCAGACCGTGTCCGCATCCTCCGCCAGCGTCGCGGCGAACGTGCTGCTCGCGCTCATCGCGGCCACGGCGCCGGCAAGCCACACACTCAGCTTCGCAATCCTGCGCGCCATCGTTTCCATCCCTGCTGCCTTGTTATCGTTCAGACGGTCGATTCAATGCGTCGGATTGCTGGCCGTCAATCGCCGCGACACGCGCCGCGATCGCCATCAACGGAAACATCGCCCCTGCCCACCAGCCCGGCCGCCCCACGGGCCCATAGAGATCTGAATTCTATGGGAAATCTTGCCCCTGCCCCGAACTCGGAAAGCCTCGCGACCGACCAATCCACAGGCTGTCATCAATCTGTCATACGACCTGGGGTTACCTGCCTGTCTCGTCGGCATGCTATGCATGACCGTGCAGAACAAGGAGCAAGTGGTGAGCGAAACGATCAATGTCCCGGCGTTACCGACGGATGCCTCTGTGGTCGCACGCATCAAGTCCGAGATCGACATTTCGGACCGGTCGCGCCTCGTGACATTCGGCGAGCGCGCGCAGCGCTCGGTGGTCGAATTCGCCGACCGCATTCTCGCCCAGACCCAGAACCGTGAGCTCGGCGCCACCGGAAAGCTCCTGACCGACATCCTTGGCAAGGCACGCGGGCTCGATCCGGCCGATCTCAAGGACAAAGGCTTTCTCACGCGCCTGTTCTCGTCGGCCGAGGCACGGCTGCGCCGCTTCACCGAGCAGTTCAACGACGTCGCCTCGCAGATCGACCGGGTCTGCGTCGATCTCGACCGCAACAAGGAAGTCCTGCGCCGCGACATCGCCCTGCTCGACGACCTCTACGAACAGACAAGGGGCGCGCTCGGCCAGCTCGATGCACATATCGCTGCCGGCAAGGCCTTCACCGAAGAGTTCCGCGGCAGCAAGCTCATCGAGATGGAGCGGAGCGCGAAGGCGCAAGCTGCCGGCAGCGACGCCATGCTCGCCGCGCAGACCTATCAGGACGCGGTCCAGGCGCTCGACCGGCTGGAGAAGCGCGTCTTCTATCTCCAGCAGGCGCGCCAGATCGGCATCCAGCAGCTGCCGCAGATCCGCATCGTTCAGTCCGGCGACGAGACGCTGATCGAGAATTTGCAGGCCACGACCGAGCTGACGATCCCGGTGTGGAAGCAGAAAATGATCCTGCTGCTCGGCCTGAACCGGCAGAAATCGGCGCTGGAGTTGCAGAAGACCATCACGGACGCGACCAACGAGATGATGCGCCAGGCGTCCGAGATGATGAAGACCCAGGCGATCGAGATCGAGAAGCAGTCGCAGCGCGGCATCGTCGACATCCAGACCCTGGAGAAGACCAACCGGGATTTGATCGACGCCATTGCGGGCGTGCTCTCGGTGCAGCAAGAGGGCCGCAACAAGCGCGCCGAAATCGAGCATCGGATGGCAGAGCTGACGGACGAATTGAAGTCCGCGATCTCCCAGGCCGCGCCTTGATGCGCCTCACGCAACGGTTTCTCGATGAAGCGTCTGCATAAGAACTGCGGCATGAAGGCACGCGCATGAGAACTTTCCGTTTCCTGCGGCGCCCGCTGGTGCTGCTTGCGGCCGTGCCGCTGATGGCCGCGCTGCTGTCGGGCTGCGGCGGCCCGGGGCCGCAATTCACCATTCTCTCGGGCTCGGAGAACGACATCCTCGAGCCGCTGGTGCAGGAGTTCTGCAAGTCGCGCAACGCGACCTGCACCATGCGCTATCAGGGTTCGCTCGACATCGCGCTCGCGCTGAAGGCCGGCGATCCCGGCGCCGACGCCGTCTGGCCGGCCGCCTCGATCTGGATCGACATGTTCGACACGACGCGGCGCGTGAAGATGGTCAAGTCGATCGTGCAGATGCCGGTCATTCTCGGCGTGCGCCGCTCCAAGGCGCAGGCGCTGGGCTGGATCGGCGCCAAGGTGACGGCGAAGGACATCCTCGCGGCCGTCGAAGGCGGCAAGCTGAAATTCCTGATGACGTCGGCGACGCAGTCGAATTCTGGCGCAGCCGCCTATCTTGCGATGCTGGCGGCCGGCATCGGCAAGCCCGATCTGATCGAGGCCGGCGATCTCGACAAGCCCGAGGTGCTGGCGACGGCGCGCGGATTGCTGAAAGGCGTCGAGCGCAGCGCGGGCTCGAGCGGCTGGCTCGCCGAGCTCTATCGCGACGGCGAGCGCAGCGGCGCGCATTACCAGGCGATCTGGAATTACGAAGCCGTCATCAAGGAAACCAACGATAAGCTGATCGCCGACAATCACGAGCCGCTCTACGCGATCTATCCGGCCGACGGCGTCGCGATCGCGGATTCCCCACTCGGCTTCGTCGACCGTGGCCGCGGCAAGGAGGTCGAAGGCTTCTTCACCGATCTGCAGGCCTTCCTGCTCAATGGCGATGCGCAAGGCAGGATCGCCAAGACCGGCCGGCGCGTCGAGATCGGCCGTGCCACACCGCTTGCGGCCGCCCCCAAGACCAATCTGGATCCATCGCGGCCGGTGACCGTGATCCGCCCCCCCGAGCCGGCGGTGATCCAGAAGGCGCTGCTGATCTATCAGGAAGCGTTGCGGCGGCCGTCGCTGACCGCGCTCTGCCTCGACGTCTCCGGTAGCATGCAGGGCCCGGGCGAGACTCAGCTGCTCGACGCCATGCGCTTCCTGCTCACGCCGGCGCGCACCCGCGAGATGCTGGTGCAATGGACCAAATCGGATCAGATCCTGATCATGCCGTTCAGCGATCACGTCTTGTGGACGGCGCGCGCTAGCGGTGAAGACAACGAGCAGGCCGGCCTGCTCGCACGCGCGCTCGAATTGCGCGCCAACGGCGGCACCGACTTCTACACCTGCGGCGCGCAGGCGCTCGCCTTGATGAAGCCGCTGCTCCAGGACGGCCAGCATCTCCCGGCCATCGTCATCATGACGGATGGCAAAAGCCAGGGGGCGATGTCGACATTCGAGAGCGCATGGCGCGCCGATGGTCATCGTGTGCCTGTCTTCGGCGTGACATTCGGTTCCGAGGTCGACCGGGCCCAGCTCGACAATCTGGCCAAGCTGACCGGAGGCCGCGTGTTCGACGGCAGCAAGAGCCTCACCGACGCGTTCCGCGCCGTACGAGGATACAACTGAATGGCCGCAATGCCGTCCGGGCTTGGCTGGATCGCCGGGGGAGTGGCAGCCGCGGCGCTGCTGCCGTCGCTCGCGATCGGGCTCGCCATGCCGTTCTGGATCGCGCTCGCGATCAGCGCGGCCGCCGGGGGCGGTATCGTCGTGGCGCTGGCGCCGCGAAACCGGTTTGCCGCACTGGAGGCCAGCGGCGTCGCACGCGGCAAGATCGAGTTCGCAAACGAACTGCTGGCCGAAGCAGAGCCGCTGGCCGAGCGGATGGAATATACGGCATCGGCGATCCGCACCCGCGCGGTCGCCGATCGCATCCGCCACCTGGTGCAAATTGCGCGCGACATCTTCGCAGCCATCGAGCGTGATCCGCTGCGGCTCGACCGGGTGCGCCGGTTCCTGACCTACTATCTGCCCCGCGCGGCCGAGATCGCCGAAGCATACCGCGCGCTCGAGAAGAGCGCCGTGCCCGACACCGCGCGCCTTGCGGCCACGGGCGACATGATCGACCGGCTCGACGGCGCCTTCACGCGCTACGCCGCCAATCTTCAGGATGCCGACCTCGACAAGCTTGATATCGAGCTGAAGCTGCTGAAAAGCTCGCTCGACGAGGACATCGGCCCGACGCCGCCGGCGGCCCCGGTCAAGACCAAGAGAGGAACCTCCTGATGGCTATCTCGCGCCGAGCCTTCGGCATCGGCCTCGTCGCTGCGAGCGCGGCGGCGACCGGCGGCTATGTTTATCTGCGCGAGCATCCCGAAATCGCCGGCCGCTTCGGCGAAGCCAAGCGGCTGTTCGGCTTTGCCGGCGGCGAGAAGGAGGGATTTCTCGCCAACGCCCGCGTGAAGAACGTGCTGGAGCGCCGTTTCGGGCTGATCCTCGACGGGCGCCGCGCGGGCTCGGTCGAAATGGTCCGCGAGCGCGCGCTGCTCGACCAGAAGCCGCAATTCCTCTGGCCGTCGTCGTCCGTGCTGGTCGAAGTGGCGCGGTCCTCGGGCGTCAAGATCTCGCGCGACCAGGTGATCTTCAACTCGCCGATCGTGCTCTATTCCTGGGATCGCATCGCCGACGGTCTGGTGAAGGGCGGCATCGCCCAATCGGCCGGCGGGCCGCGCTACACGGTCGACCTGTCAAAACTGCTCAAAGCGATCATTGCCGGCGAGACGTGGTCGTCGATCGGCGTCGCAGACCTGTTCGGTCGCGCCCGGGTGGTCTCCACCGATCCGAACAAATCCAACTCCGGCTTCATGTTCGCCGGCCTTGCGGCGAGCCTGTTGTCGGGCGACGTGGTGATGCCAGAGACGCTGAGCAAGATCGACGGCGATGTCGCCACCGTGTTCCGCCGCATGGGTTTCAAGCCGCCATCCTCGGGCAAGCTGTTCGACGACTATGTCGCCGGCGGCGCGGGCGCGCAGCCCCTGATCGTCGGCTACGAGAACCAGCTCGTCGAATGGGTGCTCCAGGACGCCGAACGCTGGAAGCGGCTTGAGGCCAACGCGCCCGCAAAACCCGTCATCCTCTATCCGCAGCCCACGGTGTTCTCGGCTCACCCGCTAATCAGCGTCGAGCGCCAGGCCGACGATCTCGTCGAGGCGCTGATGAGCGAGAGCCTGCTCGAGATGGCCTGGGAGGACCACGGCTTTCGCGGGCCGCTCGGCACCATCGGCAAGGCGCGCAACGCGTTGCTGCAGTCGCGCCTGCTGGAGCGGATCGACGCGGTGCTGCCGATGCCGGACGCGCCGGTCATGCTGGCCCTACTCGACCGGCTGGCCGCCTAGGCAACCGCCCGCGGTTGCGCGTTGGTCAGAACGATCCCAGCGCACTACCCAATGCGATTACGGCCACCAGCGCCAGCAGCGACGTCGCGATGCCGACCATTACGATGTCGAAATAGCTGTCGCGGTGCGTCAGGCCGCAGATCGCGAGCAGGCTGACCACCGCGCCATTGTGCGGCAGGATGTCCAGCGTCCCCGAGCCGATCACCGCGACGCGGTGCATCAACGCAGGGGCGATGCCGGTGCGCGCGGCGAGCTCGACATAGGTCTGGCCGAGTGCGTCCAGCGCAATGGTCAGGCCGCCTGACGCCGAGCCGGTCAGAGCGGCCAGGATGTTGGTCGCGACCGCTAGTGAGACCAGCGGTCCGCCTTCGATCGCCAGCACCCAGTCGCGCACGATCGTGAACGCCGGCAGCGAGGCGACGACCGCACCGAATCCGACGAGGCTCGCCACGCTGAACGCAGGCAGGACGGATGCATTGGCCCCGGCGTCCATGGTGCGGCGAAGCGCCGGCAGGCGAGCCCGGTTCAGCACGATGGTCGTGACGATGGCCGCAGTCAGCGCGACCGCGACCGACCACACGCCTGCGACGGCCGCGAGCGTCGTTTCACCAAAACGCTGCTCGGCGAGATAGCTAACATCGAGCCGCGGCAGCACCACGAGCGACATCACCAGATTCACGATGACGACCACGATCAGCGGCGCGATCGCACTCCACACGGGCGACGGCCGCTCGCTGCGCTGACCGTGCTGGAGCTCTGCCGGATCGAACTCGCGCGCGGTCGTTGCGCGCTCGCGCACGAGCTCGTCCGCGGCGGCGCGCTCGGTCGCGCCCTCGATATCGTCGCCATAGCCTTCCCCGGCGCGGCGCGCTGCGGCTTCGGCGCGGTGCAGCCACCACAACCCTGTCACGAGCATGATGAGGGAGGCGATGATGCCGAGGCCTGGCGCTGCGAACGGCGTCGTGCCGAAGAACGGCATCGGGATCGCATTCTGGATCGACGGCGTGCCCGGCAACGCCGACATGGTGAAGGTCGACGTTCCCAGCACGATCGCAGCCGGGATCAGGCGACGCGGGATCGAAGCCGCGCGAAACAGCGAGCGGGCCATGGGAACGATGACGAAAAACGCAACAAACAGGCTGACGCCGCCATAGGTCACCGCGGCACCGGCGAGCACCACCGCCAGGATCACGCGACGCTCGCCGAGGCGCTCCGCCATGAAGGCGGCGACCGACGTGACCGCGCCGCTATCGTCCATCAGCTTGCCGAAGACCGCGCCAAGCAGGAAGATCGGGAAGAACTGCGCCAGAAATCCCGCCGCATGCACCATGAACACCTGGGTCAGGTTCGCAAGCAGCGGCTCGCCGCCGAACAACGCGGCAACGAGCGCTGCGAACGGCGCCAGCAGAAGCACGCTCCAGCCGCGAAAAGCGAACAGGACGAGCAGGGCGAGCCCGACGAGGAGGCCGAGAAGACCCATGCCTCAGCACTCCGACAGCAGGACGTCGAGATCGGCGGTCGATTGCCGGCCGATGTCGGCACCGTGCGCGGCGAGAAACGCGTCCGCGGCCAGGCGCCCCTCGGCGCGCAGCATCGAGACGAACTCCCATTCGGCGTTGAGCTTGGATGACGCGCCGAACTTCGCCAGCATGTCACTCTTGACGCGGTGGGTCCGCATCTTTGCCCAGCGCGCGCCCTCGCCGCTGCCGGGGTCGGCCGCCTGGCGCAGCAGCGCGATCATGCGCAATTCCTTCATCAGGGGCGAATTGAACGAAATCTCGTTCAATCGATTGAGAATCTCCGCAGCCGTCCGCGGCTCTTCGAGCGTTTCGGTCGGATTGATCTGCACCAGGATCGTGTCGTGCGCATCGCTTTCGCGAATGAGCGGTGTGATCGTGGGGTTGCCGGCGAAGCCGCCATCCCAATAGGGTTCGCCGTCGATGTCGATCGCGCGGAACATGGTCGGCAGGCAGGCCGATGCCAACAGCACGTCCGCCGTGATCTCGGCATTGCGGAAGATCCGTCCACGGCCGGTGCGCACCCGCGTCGCGGTGACGAACAGCTTTATTGGCGAGCTCGCGAGCCGCTCGAAATCGATGCTCTCGGCCAGCACCGCGCGCAGCGGATTGTAGCCGGTCGGATTGAGATCGTAGGGCGACAGCACGCGCGACATCAGGTCGGTGAGGATGTAGAAGGGCGACGTATCGAGCGTCCAGCGCCCCATCAATCGATCGAGCGGCGAGCGCTGGAGCGGACTAAAGGCGGCAGCCTTCGAAACGCGGCGCCAGTATTGTTCGAGCGCCTCGCGTGCCCCCCCGGCGCCGCCGGCCGTCCAGCCGTCCGCCAGCACGGCCGCGTTCATCGCGCCTGCGGAGGTTCCGGAGATCGCTGCGATCTCTAGCCATCTCTCTTCCAGGAGGCGGTCGAGCACACCCCAGGTGAAGGCGCCGTGCGAACCGCCGCCCTGAAGCGCGAGATCAATCAGTACGGCGTCGCGTTCCATGGCGGACACTCACGCAACTGAAGCTCAAATTCGACGTGATTGTAGCACGCCGAGGATGACAGCAGTGTGGGAGCAGTGGCCGCAAGATGCAACCGAAACGTCGGGCGATTCAGTGCTCGAATACCAGCCGTGCGCCGACCGTGCCCTCAAGCGCGCGGATCTGCGCAAGCAGCGCGCCTGAATCCTCGCCCCCGAGGTCGGCGTCGAGCACGACGTAGCCGAGGTCGCCGGCGGTCTCCAGATATTGCGCGACAATGTTGATGTCGCGCTGGAGGAAGACCTCGTTCAGCCGCCGCAGCATGCCCGGCACGTTGCGATGGACATGGCTGAAGCGCGCACCGGCGGGACGCAAGTGCAGTTGCACCTCCGGGAAATTCACCGCGCCCATGGTCGATCCCGTGATGAAATAGTCGACCAGTTTTCGCGCGACTTCCCCGCCGATGCGCTCTTGTGCTTCCTCGGTCGAGCCGCCGATATGCGGGGTGAGGATGACGTTCTCGAGGCCCTGCACCGGGCTCTTGAAGCGATCCGAGTTCGAGGACGGCTCGACCGGAAACACGTCAATGGCTGCGCCGGCGAGATGGCCGTCGCGCAGGGCGCCCGCGAGCGCATCGAGATCGACCACGGTGCCGCGGCTGTTGTTGATCAGGAACGAGCCTGCTTTCATCGCCCGCAGCTCCTTCTCCCCGATCATGCCTGATGTCTCCGGCGTCTCGGGCACGTGAAGGCTGACGACATCGCTCTGCGCCAGCAGCTCTTCCAGCTTCTCGACCGGCTCGGTGTTGCCGTGGCGGAGCTTGTCGGTGCGGTCGAAATAGATCACCCGCATGCCGATCGCCTCGGCCAGCGTCGAGAGCTGCGAGCCGATATTGCCGTAGCCGATGATGCCGAGCGTGCGGCCGCGCACCTCGCGGCTGCCGGTCGCCGACTTGTCCCAGCCGCCCTCATGGGCCGACACCGAGCGCGGGAAGATGCGCCGCAGCAGCATCACGATCTCGCCGATCACGAGCTCGGCGACGCTGCGCGTGTTGGAAAACGGCGCGTTGAACACGGGAATGCCGCGCTTGCGGGCCGCCAGGAGATCGACCTGGTTGGTGCCGACGCTGAAGCAGCCGACCGCGAGAAGCCCGTCCGCGGCCGCGAGCACCTCATCGGTTATCTGGGTGCGCGAGCGGATGCCGAGCAGCGACACGCCCTTCAGCGCGCGCCGCAGGTCTTCGCCGTCCAGCGCCTTGGTCAACCGCTCGACATTGGTGAAGCCCGCACTCCGAAACAGGTCGACAGCGCTGTCATTGACGCCTTCGAGCAACAGCGCCTTCGCGTTCCGCTCGGGGCTTTGGCCTGGGGCTGGCATGGAATCTCCGTAGGTCACAGCTTTGCCGCAGCTCATAGACCGCGGGGGAGATGCAGCACAATAGGGTTTGGATATGGGGAGAAGATGGCGGGGCGGGGGAGGCGTGCTTGGCATCCCACCACCACTAGCTCCGTCATCCTGAGGTGCGAGCCACGCGGCGCAGCGCGTCGCGTGGGGAGCCTCGAAGGATGAACGGCCCCCATACAGCCGGGCCGTCGCCCTTCGAGGGCCGCTGCGCGGCCGCCTCAGGGTGACGGATTTAAATCACATAAAACCCGTGCGTACCGTCGAGCCGGAGTTGCTCGACGAGACCGTATTCCCAGTCGAGATAGGCCTGCATCGCGCGCTCGGCGACGTCAGTGCCCTCATAGGGCCGGCGGTAGCGGTGCGCCGGATCGGGCTTTGGCAGCACGCGCGGCGGGCCGACCTCGAGCTCTCCCTCGTAACCGCCTTCGAGGACGTAGACCTCCCAGCCCATCTGCGCGAGCCAGGATGCCGTCATGTCGGCACGCACGCCCTGGTCGTCGGTCAGAAGGATGCGCGCGCCGCGCACGGGCGCGGCCATGTCGGTTTCCTGGACGAGCTGGCCGCCGGGATAATGACGGGAGCCGGGGAGATGGCCGGCCGCATACTCTTCGGCGTCGCGTACGTCGAAGCGATAGAGCGTGCGGTCGGTCTGCGCTGCGAGCGCCTTCGCCTCGTTCGCGCCGATATGGCGAACACCGGCGCGATAGGCGACATCGCGCGCATTGGCCGGGCCGCCCTCGAACGGCCCGATCGCGCCACGCCGGTCGGCACCATGATCGAGCGTGTGCCGCGCCAGCGTCCAGCCGATGGTACCGTTGCGCAGCGCCCGCACCTTGTTGGGCACGCCGGCATTGATCAGCGACTGGGTGCCGATGATCGAGCGCGTGCGGCCGGCGCAATTGACGATGATGGTGGTCTCAGGATCGGGCGCGGCCTGCCCTGCCCGCAGCACCAGCTCAGCGCCGGGCACGCTGACCGAGCCCGGAATGTTCATGGTCGCATATTCGTCGAAGCGGCGGACGTCGAGGATGGCGATGTTGGCCCTGTCCGCGATCAGCTTTGCCACTTCGTCGGCGCTGAACGACGGCGTGTGCCGCCGCGCCTCGACCAGCTCGCCGAATGCCTTGGAATAGGAATTGACGTCCTCGAACACCTGATAGCCCGCCGCGCGCCAGCCCTTCAGCCCGCCGTCAAGCGCACGGACATTGCTGTAGCCGAGCGCGGCAAGCCGCTCGGCGCCGGTTGCAACAAGTCCCTCGCCATCATCATAGAGCACGATCGCGACGTCCTTGCGTGGCAACCGCAGCTCGGCCTCGATCGCGATCCGGTCCGCGGCCATGTTGGCGGCAAACAGCGGATGGCCGGTGGCGAAGCCGGCCTCGTACCTGAGATCGAGCAGCGCGATCTCCTCGCGGAGCAGCAGCGCGCGGCGGATATCGGCGGGGGTGACGGTGGGGAGTTTCATGGCGTGAACCCTGGCAAGTACGGCCAAGGGCTTTTGAACGATTGCCGCGCGCTTGGCTAGCCTTCGCGACCGTTCACTCGCCCGGAACCAGCCGCCCGAGCGGCGGCTGCGCGGGACGCCGCAGCCTGCGGCGAGACAGATAAAGCAAAATGCCGGTGACCGAGAACAGCGGCATCAATGCTGCTGCAATCATGAAGGCGAGCTTGCCGGGCCAGCCCAGGAACGCGCCGCGATGGATGTCGAGCACGTTCGCGATGATCTTCTCGCCGATCGTCTTGTCGGCGTAGCGCTCCGCCGAGATCACCTGCCCCGTGACCGCATCCACGCGGAATTCGTCGCGCGTGGTATCGAGCGTCGAATCCTTCGGCCACGACCGGATCCGGATGACCGTGCCGGGTCCGGCGGGCAGCGTCAGCAACGCTTTGGAGAAGTGTTTCCCCTCCTCATGCTGGAGCGTCGTCCATGCACGATCGAATCCGACCGGCTGAGCCGGCTCGGCCTGGCCGGCTGCGCGCGGCGCCTTTGCGGACATCTTGGGTTGCATCTTCGCAGCAGTGACGTCTGGGCGCGACAGCAGCCAGACCACCCCATCCTTGTACCAGTCGAACGAGTACCAGAGCCCGGTCAGCGTCATCACCAGATAGATCGGCAGCACCCACGTGCCGATCACCGCGTGCAGCGAACGGTGCAGGCCGCGGCCGCTGAGACCGAGATTGGGCTTCAGCCACATCTTCACGCTGCCGGCGCGGCGCGGCCAGCGCAGCACGAGGCCCGAGATGAGCATGACGATCAGGCCGAGCGCGGCGATGCCGGTGATCTGGCGCCCCCAGCCCTTGGCATCGCCGGGGATCAACAGCCATCGATGCAGCCTGCGCACAGTCGCGAAGAACTCCTCGCCACGCGGCGCGCCCAGCACGCGCGCGTCGTAGGGATCGACATAGAGCGATGTCGGCCGCGCGCCCTGCTCGTCGCGCGCGAAGCGGACACGCACCGCCGCGGCCGGATCACTCGACAGCGTGACGGCCGAGACCTTGCCGAGGTCCTGCCCCGCCTTGAGCCGGGCCACCAGTTCGTCCGGCATCAGCGCCGGCGCCTGGCGCGGCGCGACCTGCATGATACCGCTATTCAGATAGTCGCCGATCTCGTCCTCAAAGCTCATGATCGCGCCGGTCAGCGCGATCAAGGCCAGCAGCAGCGCAAGCACGAGGCCCGCGATCGAGTGAATCTGGTGCAGAGCGGCCTTGATGTGATGCCCCACCCTACTCATCGAAGCCAACCTTCTTGATAAGCGAGATCGCGGCCTGCTGATGTGCGGCGATCTGGTCGATCGACGCTGCATCGGCGATGAACGTGCCCATTTCGGCAACGATGGGTGCACGCTCCGCTGCTGCAAGCACGGGGTATTCCAACTCGGCAGCGGCAAAGATCCGCTGCGCTGCCGGCGTGACAAGGAATTCGAGGAATTGTCGCGCCAACGCCGGATGTGGCGCCTGTTTCGCGATGGCCGCGCCGGTGAGGTTCATATGCGTGCCGCCGCCCTTGAAGGTCGATGGCACCGCCTTGACCTCCATCGCCCAGGCACGCCAGTCGGCCCCTTCGCGTCCGTCGCGCAATTGCGCCAATGCCACGGTGTTGCCGATGCCGATCTTGCACGTGCCTTGCGCGATCTCGCGGATTACGTCGTTGTCCTTGCCATCAGGCTTGTGCGCGAGATTGGCCTTCAGGCCGGCGAGCCAGGCCTCCGTCGCGGCCTCGCCGTGATGGACGAGATAGGCCGCAACCAGCGCGACATTGTTCTGATGCAGCGGCGAGCGCATGCAGAGCTTGCCGCGCCAATTGGGAGCGGCGAGATCTTCATAGTCGATCGAAGCAAGCGCGCTGTCCTCGCGCACAAATGCAACACGCGGTCGGACGGAAAGCGCAAGCCATTGCGCGCCGTTACCACGAAGATTTGGAGGGACGACCTGGTCGAGACGAGACGACGTGAAGGCTTGCGTCAGACCGCGGGTGGAGAGCTGGGTCGTCTTGTCCAGCCCGATCGTCATCAATACGTCGGCAGGCGACGCGTCACCTTCCGATACCAAGCGCTTGACGAGACTGTCCTCGACGAAGACGATTTTCACCTTGACGCCGCTGGCTTCCGTGAAGGCCGCAACGACAGGCTCGACCAGGGCGGCCTCCCTGGTCGAATAGAGCGTGATCTCCTCGGCGCGGCTCGCACCTGTGGCGGCAAGGCAGGCAGACGCCGCCGCGATCAGGACCGCGATGGCTTTGTGCCGCACCGCCATCGCTAGAACTTCACCGTTGCCGACAGCGACACGCGGCGCGCATCGCCGATCGCGACATTCAGATTGTTCACGGCGGAGGGATAATAGACGGTGTCGAACAGGTTCTTGACGTTGAGCTGATAGATCACCGGCGTGTTCTGGTAATTCGTCTCATAGGTCGCGAAAATATCGGCGACCACATAGGACGGCAAGAAGAAGCTGTTGATCGCATCACCGGGACGATCGCCGACATAGCGCGCGCCGCCGCCGAGGCGGAGCTGTCCCGGCAGAGCCGTGCCGAAGTCGTAGACCAGATAGAGCGAGGCCGTGTTCAGCGCGACGTTCTGCAGCTTCATGCCGTAGAGCGACCGATCTTCGGATGCCGTCACCCGCGCGTCGGTATAGCCATAGCTGCCGATCAGGGCCCAACTGTCGGTGAGCCTGCCGGTCACGTCCAGCTCGACGCCGCGCGAGCGGGCGCGGCCGACGGTATGGAGTTCCACCACGCCAGCGCTGTTCGTCTTCGTCGTCTGCACGTTCTTCTTGTCGAGATCGTAGAGCGCCAGCGTACCTGAGATGCGCTTGTTCAAATCGAACTTCACGCCGGTCTCGTATGACACGCCTTCCTCCGGCGCGACATTGGAGTCAATCACGATGCCGATCGGTGCAATGGTCGAGTTCGGCTTCAGCGACTCGGTGTAGCTCGCATACAGCGAGACTTCCTCGGTCAGCTTGAGAATGGCGCCGCCGAGGGGAAGCACCTTGTCTTGCGACACGTTGGTATTGGTGATGAACGGTTTCCCGCGCCCGGCGATCTGGTCGTAGTCCATGTAACGGACGCCGCCGACCAGCGCGAACCGTTCGGTGAGATGCAGGGTGTCCTGGAAGAACAGCGACCATTGGCCGAGCTTGTCGGTCTGTGCGCTATCGCTGTTCGACACCGTCGTGCCCGGTCCGACCAACCCGTAGACGGGATTGTAGACGTTGATGGCGGGAGTGGCCTGCCGGATCAGATTGTCGCGGTAGATGGTGCGATACTGGCCGTCGCCGCCGAATACCACCTCGTTGCGCATATTGCCGAGCCAGAAGCCGCCGGAAATGTACGACGTTCCATAGCTGGCATTGCTGAGCGAGCCCTGCGTGCCGTCGTTGCTGCGCGTCTCGACGCCCGTCGTGAAGTTGAGGGTGGAGATGCGGAGCTGGTTGGCGCTGAAGGTTTCAGTGTTGTAGCTGTAGCCGGCGTAAAGCTTCCAATCCTGGTTGAAGCGGTGCTCTATCGAGGCTTGCATCAAGTCCGAGGTGCCCCAGGTGTTGTTGAAGGGCTCATCGAGCCGGCGCGTGGACGGCACCGCGAGCGGTGCCTTGGTCACCGGATTGAACGCCGTGCCACGATCGAACGGATAGATGAATTCGCGGTGCTCGTAGTTGAGCTGGACCGTCGTGTCCTGGCCGTACCAGGCCAGCGACGGTGCGACCAGCATCTCGCGGTGACGGCCGAAATTGCGCCAGTAATCCTCGCTGACGCCGTAGCCGATGAAGCGATAGGCAAGGCCCTGATCGCCGATCGGACCGGTGACGTCGAGCAGGCCGTCGGCGCCGGTTTTCGAGGCACTGAATGCCGAGCCGAGCAACGTGACCGAACCGTGCTGATAGAGCTCCGGCCGCTTGCTGATCGTGTTGACGATGCCGCCCGGATCCATGATGCCGTAGAGCAGCGAGGCCGGCCCCTTCAGAACCTCGACGCTTTCGACCGCGGGATTGAAGCTGCGGCCCTGCACCAGCGGCATGCCGTTGCGCATGATCGAACCGTCACGATTATCGCCGAAGCCGCGGCGGATCACCGCGTCCTGGCTGCCGGCGAGCGTGTTGGTCTGAGTGATGCCGGAGACGTTGATGAGCGCATCGTCGATGTTCCGCGGAAGCTGGTCCTTCAACACCTGCTCAGGCACGACGTTGACCGCCTGCGAGGTATCGAGGGGCGAGGCGCCGCTGCGCAGCGTGGTCGAACTCGGCATCGCGCGATAACCGAGCTTGGCAGCCTGCTGCGCGGCGGCCGCGGCTGCTGCACGTTCCGATATTGTCGGTGCTGCGGGTGTGGGATTGGCATTGCGCTGGCGCGCAACGGTTTGCGCGCGGCGTTGGGACTGTTGTGACGCGCGGGCCGGCTTCGGCCGCTGCACCGGCGCTTCCACTGTCACCGGCGGCAGCGCCGATTGCGCCAGCGCACTCGTCGTGTTCGAGGGGGATTCGACGAGCAGCACCGCTGCGCCGAGGAGAAGACCTGCACGGCTCTTGCCGGCACGATGACGATGGCCGCTGACGCGCTGGCCATCCACGGGGGCACGCACTTTCATTCCACTTCAAGTCAAGAACATTGAAGTGTGCGCCTGTAACAGTCGGCGGGATCGAAGAGAACCGTAGGCGAGCTTGAATCGCTCTAGTGTTGAATCGTTCTAAGCGCATCAGCGCACCGAACGGCAATCACCAATAGACGTCGCAGTTATCGCAACACGCTGCACGCGAATCCGCGGCAACGTGTCACGAAGATTTCATATCTCACGCGATGGCAGGAGCAATCAGCTCGTCAATCTTTCGCTTGAGCGCTGCGCCATCGGACGAGGCACGGAATGGCGGGCGCACGCGCAGCCAGCCCGCGTCGCCCGTCTGTGCAGCGAGGATTGCCTTCAGCGTCGCAAGGAACGACGGCGTGTTCAGCACGACATCGGTCGCGGCTTGCATGCGCGCCTCGACGTCCTTGCCGTCAACCATGCCCTTGACCAGCTCGGGCACGACGTTGGCCATGCCGCAGATGGTGCCGGCGCCGCCGGCGGCGATCGCGCGGGTGATATCGGCTTCGTTGCCTACGGTGATGGCGAGATCGGGAGCAGCAGTACGGAACGCCTGGAACTGCTTGAAGTCGCCGCTGGAGTCCTTCAGGCCCGCAACCACCTTGCCGTAACGCTTGCGCAAGTTCGCCGCGACACCGGTCGGGATCGCAACGCCGGAGACCTGCGGGATGTGATAGAGCGAGGCGCGCAGGCGATCGTCGGCGACGCCGTCGATGATCGCAGCAAAAGCATCCTCGATGCCTTCGGGCGTGACACCACGGTCGAAATAGGGCGGCAGATACAGCACGTGGCGCAGGCCGAGGCCGAGCACGGTGCGCGTCAGCGCGATGCTGTCGGTGATGGCGGGAAAGCCGCCGCCGATGCCGATCCGCTCGGGCGCGACGCCGGCCTTGAGCACGGCCTCGATGGTCGCGACACGCTCAGTGACATTGAAGGAGGTACCCTCGCCGGTGGTACCGAACAACACGACGCCATCGACGCCCTTGCCGAAGAGCTGCTTGGCGTGAGCGGCGAGCTTGGCGGAGTCCACGCTGCCATCAGTCGCCAGCGGCGTCGCCGACGCCACCCAGAACCCGCGAATTGCCTCCGTCATCTCACCACCCATTAGCTGCGGTCCCGGACTAAGCCCCTGATCTCGAACGATCTTAGGAGGCCTTCCGAGCCTTGTTTTTGCTTTACTTTTCATGTTGTACCTTACATACAAGACGGACGCAAATCCTTTCCACCATCACGGCGCGCATGAGACGCAGCCAGATTCCGAGGAGGTCTCGCATGAACGCGGTGAGCCCCATTGAGCGTCCCGATCAGTTGCTTGGCGCCTTGCGCGACAAGCTCGGCGCGGCCGCCGTGCTTGTTGGCACCGACGTGCCCGCGCGCAATTGCAACGACTGGAGCGCGAGCCTGCCGCAAACGCCGCTTGCGGTGATCCGGCCGGTCGATGCGCAAGGCGTTGCCGATGCGATTGCGACCTGCCGGCAGGCGCGGCTGCCCTTCGTGCCGCAGGGTGGATTGACCGGGCTGTGCCGCGGCGCATCGCCCGAAGCAGGCTGGGTCGCGATCTCGCTTGAGCGCATGACCGGCATCGAGGAGATCGATCGGGCGTCAATGACGATGACGGTGAAATCGGGCACGCCGCTGGAGACGATCCAGAAGGCCGCGGACGAAGCCGGTTTCTTCTTTCCGCTCGATCTCGGCTCGCGCGGCTCCTGCGCGA
This sequence comes from Bradyrhizobium sp. 61, assembly GCF_023073075.1. Classification (NCBI taxonomy): domain Bacteria; kingdom Pseudomonadati; phylum Pseudomonadota; class Alphaproteobacteria; order Hyphomicrobiales; family Nitrobacteraceae; genus Bradyrhizobium; species Bradyrhizobium sp. 61. Next base: position 217,792 of record NZ_JADPIU010000075.1, read on the forward strand.
TCGGCGGCAATCTCTCCACCAATGCCGGCGGCAATCGCGTGATCCGCTACGGCATGACGCGCGAACTGGTGCTCGGCCTGGAGGTGGTGCTGCCCGACGGCACCATCATCACCAGCCTCAACAAGCTGATGAAGAACAACGCGGGCTATGACCTCAAGCACCTCTTCATAGGCTCCGAAGGCACGCTCGGCATCATCACCCGCGTGGTGCTGCGGCTGTTCCCGAAACCGCGCTCGACCATGGCGGCGCTGTGCGCGCTGAAGGACTATACCGCGGTGATCGCCCTGCTCGATGCCGCGCGAAGCGGGCTCGGGCCGCTGCTGTCGGCATTCGAGGTGATGTGGCCGGACTATTGGGACGTGATCACGACGCGCGCCGGGGTGAAGCCACCGGTCGCCGCAGGCCACGGCCTCTACGTGCTCGTCGAGGCCCAAGGCACCGACGAGAGCCTGGATGCACCGCGTTTCCAGGCCTGGCTCGAAGAGCTGATGGAGCGCGGGCTGCTCGCAGATGCCGCCGTGGCGCAATCGCTGGCGCAGACGCAGGCGTTCTGGCGCGTGCGCGACATCTGCGCCGAGTTCGGCCAGGTGCTGGGCCCGCACATCTCCTATGACATCGGGCTTGCGGTGGCGCGAATGGACGAGTTCGTCACCCGCTGCAAGGCCGCGCTCGCCGATGGAATCAAGGGATGCGAGAGCGTCTATTACGGCCATATCGGCGACGGCAATCTGCATCTCGTGTCCTGGGTCACCGGTCTTTCCGTCGAGCAGCAGCCGAAGGAAGAGATGGACGCGATCATCTACGGCCTGGTGCGTGAACTGGGCGGCAGCGTCTCCGCCGAGCACGGCATCGGCACGCTCAAGAAGAAGTGGCTGGGCCATGCCAGGAGCGAAGCCGAGATCGCGTTGATGCGGACGCTGAAGGCCGCGCTCGATCCCGATCACCTGCTTAATCCCGGCAAGGTGATCTGAGACAGCAGATGCGATCGCTCAAGCTCGATACGCCGAAATCGCTGTCGCAGCGGGTGGTGCTGCGGCTGCGCCAGGCCATCATCGACGGCGAGTTCGCGCTTGGCGCCGCCATCTCCGAGGAGATGGTGGCGAACTCCTTCGGCGTCAGCCGCACGCCGGTGCGCGAGGCGATGGGCCAGTTGCAGGCGCAGGGCCTGGTCGTGATCCGGCCGCAGGTCGGCAGTTTCGTGTTCACGCCGAGCGCGGACGACATCACTGCGCTCTGTACCTTCCGGATCGCGCTCGAGCCCAAGGCCGCCGAGCTCGCGTTTCGTCATGATCGCGACGGCGCAATTGCGACGATGAGCGAGGCAGTCGCGGCGATGGAGCCGGCGATCGGGGCGAAGGACAACATCGCCTATGGCCGCGCCGATGCGAGCTTTCACGAAGGATTGTTCGCGCATTGCGGCAACCGCTATCTCATCGAATCCTACCAGCTCGTCTCGGGCCGCGTCGCCGCGCTGCGCACCAATCTGACGTCGCCGATCGACGTGCGCACCCGCTCGTCCTTCGACGAGCATCGCAAGCTGCTCGATTTGTTCGCGCGCGGCGAGTTCGCCGCCTTCGAAGCGCTGATGACGACGCACATCACCAATTCCGGCCTGGTCTACGCCAAGGCCTTGAAAGTGGAGGCCTTGAAAGTGGACGCGCTGAAGGTGGACTGAGCGCTTCTACCCCGCGTCCTTCGATCCCGGCCTGTCCAGAAAATCCAGCGCGGTGTTGATCTGTTCGAGCTGGTGCTCGATCTTGTCGCGATCGTCGACCGACTGCGCCTTCTCGAGCTGTTCCACAAGCTTCTGCTTCCGTGACAACAAGTTCTCTATGACCGTACTCACAAGTCCCCCATCGCCCCGAAACGTCGAGGCAAAATCCGGTTACGGCACTGGCGCCGGGATGGTCGGGGCGCGCGCGAGCATGGCTCGCACCGGTCCCTTGATCAGAATGTTCGCGGAGACGGTTGGTTCCTGCGAATGAACCACAACTCCGATCGATGGAACTATTTGCGCAGGCTCGCCCAGACCCCGCCGAGGATCAGCACACCGCCGAACAGATGGATCAGTTTTGGCGGTTCACCGAGAATCGCGAACGACAGCAGGGCGCTCGCGATCGGTCCGAGATAAAGCACGAGCGAGGTTCGGACCGAACCGAATTTGCCGCCGAGCCAGGCAAAGCCGGCATAGGCGAGCAGCCCCGGAACGATCCCGGCGAAGACGTAAGCCGACACCGCTTTCGTGCTGAAGACCTGCGCCGGCGTGGTCCACATCTCGATCAGCGCCTGCGGCAGCGAGAACAGCGCGCCGGCGCCTGCGAACAGGCTCATGCGCGCCAGCAGCGACGCCTTGGGCGCCGCGCGCGATTGCAGCAGCGTGTAGCCGGACCAGCCGAGCATCGCGATCACGACCAGGCCGTCGCCCGCTGCGGTCTCCAGTGCGAACAAGGTCTCCGGATGTCCGCCGGAGATGATGAGCAAGGCGCCGGCGAGCGCAAGCGCCGTGCCGAGCCATTGCAGCGGGCCGACATGCTCGATGCCGAGCACCGCAGAGATCATCAGCACCGTGATCGGCGATAGCGCCATGATCAACGCGATGTGGATCGCCGTCGTCGAGATGCCCGCGGCATAGACCGGACCGCCGCAGAGGAACATGCCCATGAAGCCGGCGGCGAAGATCGGCCAGATGTTCTTGCCGAGTGGCACGCGGCCGGCGCGGATTTCGGCGAACGCGATCGGCGCGAGCCCGATGGCAACGATGCTCCAGCGGAAGAAGGCGAGCGCGAAGGGCGGCACCGAGCCCGCAAGCCCGCGCGCCAGAATCTGATTTGAGGCCTGCGCGGTCGCCACCAGGATGAAGCCGATCAGCGCAACCGCACCGAGCCAGGCCTCGGTGGACGGCGCCGCGCCGGCGTCATCACCGCCGTCAGAAGTTTCCTTGCCCATGGAGCAATCGGATATCCGATGTCGGCCGCGGTGAGAACCCGGAAGACGGATCGCTCATGTGCATATGCGGCACGCGCACTGTTCCGGGCGGCGAGGCGATGCTCGCCTTGCGCAAGGTCTGGATCGAGGCGGCGCTGCTGGGCTCGACGGCGACCAATCTCCGCCTCGTCGAGGACGCCGTACGGATGGTCCGCCAGCATGGCGAGCCGGCCACGACTGCCGAGGTCCGGCAGGGGTTCGCGAACGGTTAACGCGCTCCCGCAAGCCGGTTTGCCCCTGGCGGAACCGCAAATCTTCACGCGTCCGTCGGTTGTATTCGTACGCCCGGAGTCCTATGCGTAGGCGCCATGGACACCCAGATCATCACCGCCGAAAAGCCCCTGATGGCGCAGGCGCGCCCGCGCAAGCCGGCGCCGTTCCTTCCCATGAGCCGCGCCGAGATGGACGCGCTCGGCTGGGATGCCTGCGACATCGTGCTGGTGACAGGCGATGCCTATGTCGACCATCCGAGTTTTGGCATGGCCATCATCGGCCGGCTGCTGGAGGCGCAGGGCTTTCGGGTCGGCATCATCTCCCAGCCCGACTGGCATTCGGCCGATCCGTTCAAGGCGCTGGGCAAGCCAAAGGTGTTCTTCGGCGTCACCGGCGGCAACATGGACTCCATGGTGAACCGCTACACCGCGGACCGGCGCATCCGCAGCGACGACGCCTATACGGCCGGCGGCGAAGGCGGCAAGCGGCCCGACCGCTGCACCGTCGTCTACGCGCAGCGCTGCCGCGAGGCGTTCAAGGATGTCCCGATCGTGCTCGGCGGCATCGAGGCCTCGCTGCGCCGGATCGCGCATTACGATTACTGGTCAGACAAGGTGCGCCGCTCGGTGCTGGCCGACGCCAAGGCCGACCTCTTGCTGTACGGCAATGCCGAGCGCGCCGTCGTCGAAGTGGCCAACCGTCTTGCCGCCGGCGAAGCACCGCGCGAGCTCAGCGACATCAGAGGCGTCGCGCTGTTCCGCCACGTGCCCGAAGACTATTCCGAACTGCACGCCGACGATCTCGATTCCGCCGACGAGGGCGCAACGCGCCAGAAGGGTGCGACCGTCATCCGGCTGCCGGCGCTGGAGCAAGTCGAGCAGGACAAGGAAGCCTATGCGCGCGCCTCGCGCGTGCTGCATCGTGAAAGCAATCCTGGCAATGCGCGCCCGCTGGTGCAGCGCCATGGCGATCGCGATCTCTGGCTCAACCCGCCGCCGATCCCGCTGACCAGCGACGAGATGGACGCGGTCTACGACCTGCCTTACGCGCGCGCGCCGCATCCCTCCTATGGCGAGGCAAAGATCCCCGCCTGGGACATGATCAAGTTTTCGGTGACGATCATGCGCGGCTGCTTTGGCGGCTGCACCTTCTGCTCGATCACCGAGCATGAAGGCCGCATCATCCAGAACCGTTCGGAAGGCTCGATCCTGCGCGAGATCGAAAAAATCCGCGACAAGACGCCGGGCTTCACCGGCGTGATCTCCGACATCGGCGGCCCCACCGCCAACATGTACCGGATGGCGTGCAAGGACCCGAAGGTCGAGGCCGCGTGCCGCCGGCCGTCCTGCGTCTTCCCCGAGATCTGCCCGAACCTCAACACCTCGCATGACGATCTGATCCGGCTCTATCGCAAGGTGCGCGAGACCAAGGGCATCAAGAAAGTGATGGTCGCCTCCGGCGTGCGCTACGACCTCGCGGTCGAGAGCCCCGAATACATCAAGGAGCTCGTCACCCACCACGTCGGCGGTTATCTGAAGATCGCGCCCGAACATACCGAGCGCGGCCCGCTCGACAAGATGATGAAGCCGGGCATCGGCGCCTACAACCAGTTCAAGCGAATGTTCGATGCCGCGGCCGAGCAGGCCGGCAAGAAATACTATCTGATCCCGTACTTCATCGCGGCGCATCCGGGCACGACCGACGAGGACATGATGAACCTCGCGCTCTGGCTCAAGAAGAACCGCTATCGCGCCGATCAGGTGCAGACCTTCCTGCCCTCGCCGATGGCGACCGCCACCGCGATGTACCACACCGGCGTCAATCCGCTGCGCGGCGTGCGCCGCGGCGGCAGCGACAAGGTCGAGGCGATCAAGGGCCTGCGCCAGCGCCGCCTGCACAAGGCCTTCCTGCGCTATCACGACCCCGACAATTGGCCGGTGCTGCGCGAGGCCTTGATCGAGATGGGCCGCCGCGACCTGATCGGCTCGCGTCCCGACCAGCTCGTGCCCGCGCATCAGCCCCCCGGCACCGGCAAGGCCGCCGGCACGCGCCGACCGGTTCGCCCCGGCGGCAAGACGCAGCGGTTCACGACCAAGGGTCTGCGGGTGATGAAGTAGCGGCAGAGCCGGATGAGGTCCGGTTCAGCCTGGCGCTTTCGCGCCGCCAAAACAAAAATGTCGAAAACAACCCCATGCACAGTGGCCGGCATGAGCGGGATCAATGGCTTAGGCGGTCTGCGGAGACGTTAACCCGTCGGGCAAAACAGGCGCGGGATGGCATCCTCGGCAGCGTTGGCTGAGCAGGTCCCCGACGCTCCTCCGTATCGATATCCCGAAGCTTCACACCGCGTCCCGCGCGCAAGCTTTTTTCGTGCGCGCCGTGCGGATCATGCTTCAAACGGCATCTTCCATCGATTCGAATCCAATCGACACGCCGCCCGATGAGGCGCGTTCCTCAACGCACGCACCGAAACTGGTTGACCTCGGCGCCATCATGTAACATATCAAGTTACATGAAGCGAGACAGCCGATTATCGGGGGTCCTCCACGTCCTGCTGCACATGGCGCAGCAGCCTGGCCCGTTCACGTCCGAGACCCTGGCGAAGGCCATGGACACCAACCCGGTGGTGATCCGCCGCATCATGGCGGGCCTGCGCGACCTCGGTTACGTCCGCTCCGAGAAGGGGCACGGCGGCGGCTGGACGCTGGCTTGCGATCTGTCGAAGGTGACGCTGCGCGATGTCTACACCGCGCTCGGCAGCCCCTCGATACTGGCCATGGGCAACCGGACCGAGGCGCCCGGCTGCCTGGTCGAGCAGGCCGTCAATGCCGCGCTCGATCAGGCCTTTGACGATGCAGAGGCGTTGCTGCTGTCGCGCTTTGCCGGAGTGACGCTGGCGATGCTGAGCGACGATCTGCGCAGGCGCCTGGGTGCGCGAAAGCTTCAAGGCATGAGCGCGCATCACGCGTGACCCGCTCCCCTCAGCAGGACAACATCGTGACCGACATTCAAAACGCGTTTTCCGATCCGCAAATGGTGGCGAAGTACACCGAAGGGCCGCCACGGTTCGTTCCCGGCTACAATTCGATGCTGTCCATGGCGGCGATCCTTTTGGGCGAGCGTGCACGTGAAGATGCGCGAATACTCGTTCTTGGCGCCGGCGGCGGCCTGGAGCTGAATGCCTTTGCGCAAGCGCAACCGCGCTGGACCTTTGATGGCGTGGACCCGTCCGCTGCGATGCTGAATCTCGCGAAGCAGACGCTGGGCCCGCTCGCGCCGCGCGCGCATCTGCATCAAGGCTATATCGACGATGCGCCGGAGGGGCCGTTCGACGGCGCGACGTGCCTGTTGACCCTGCATTTCGTCGATGTCGAGGAACGGCTGCGAATAGCGTCCGAAATCCGCCGCCGCCTCAAGCCCGGCGCACCGTTCGTCGCGGCCCATTTCAGCATCCCCGGCGACGACGATGAACGGCCGCTTTGGCTCTCGCGGTATTCAGCCTTTCTCGCCGCTGCCGGAGTCGAGCCCGACAAGGCGGCCGCCGCGCGAAAGGCGGTCGATGGGCAATTGAGCATCCTGGCGCCCGCGCGAGACGAAGCAATTTTGCGCGACGCAGGCTTCTCCGTCCCAACCCTGTTCTACATCGGCTTCACGTTCCGCGGCTGGGTCGCCTACGCCTGAGACGTCACGGCCTCGTCGACACGTCGCCATGAAGAAGCCAGGCAGGGCCTGCCTCTCGCGCTACTCCGCAAGCCGCGCGAGCGGGCCCGCGGCCGCCTTCTGTTCACCCAGCGCTTGGCCCTGGGCCATGCGTTGGCGGATCATTGCGACAACCGGGCCTACCTGCTCGAAAGCCCGGTCGTGGGCGTCGTCGCCGGCGACCGCCAGTTTCGTCAGGTCGTAGACGTCGATCCGGTCGCGCGCGAGCTCAGTTCGATAAGGCTCCTGGGTCGGGTCGATATCGCCCAGGCGGGCGACGTCTCCCCAGATCGTCTTCGACAGCGAGAGCGCGCCGTCGTCACGCGAGACGAACAACGAGATGGGGGGCCGCGCGCCGCTCATCCGGTTCAGTTGCGAGCGGAAGACATCGACATCCACGTCGGGTGCCACCAGCATCACATTCTTCAGCTTGCTGCGCTTCGACGCGACAGCCGGGGCGCGGATCGCCCGCGTTCGCAGTGCTTCCAGTGCGATCCAATTGCCCATCGAATGAGCCAGAAGATAAACTTCGCCGACGGCAGACGAGGCGTCGAGCGTGCTCAACAGATTGTCGAGCGCGTCACGCGAAAAATTGGCGCTTTCCCGGTCATAGGTATACGCGCGCAGCCTCAGCTCGCCGCGCGATGGCCAGGTGAAAAGCACGGGAACGACCGGCACTTTGGAGTCGTGCACGATCTGCGCGAAGCGATAGACCGCATCATCGAAGCGGTTGTTGAAGCCGTGGACGAAGACAAGCACCTTGTTGCGACCGGACTGCTTCATCGCCGCGGCGACAGACGCAGCGAAATGCGTCTTGTCGAGATAGTCGGCCGACACAGTCGTGAAATCCCGTTGGGGGTCGCCGGGCAGGCTCGCGGGCCACTGCACTTCGCCGATCTTCCGCGCGGCATCTGGCGGGATCGAGACAGTCACCTCGGCAAAGGACAGCTCGTCCGAACGGTCCCCGCTGAACATCTCACCGGGATCGACGTCGGATCGCTTGCGATTGGTGACGACGTAGATCGGGACATTTGTGTTTCCGGGGGCGACCTGCGCTGTCGGAACAAGCACGCCCTGCGACGGACGTCCTGCACAGCCGCCCAGGACTGCTGCGATCGACAAAGCCAACAAAACTGCTGGAGCACTGATGCGACTCGTCCGGACCACCGGCAACACTCACAACTGGACGCAAGAGCGCGATAACTCACCATCCGGGCAACGGAAGGGGCACCGGATATCGACCAGTCTATACCGGCTGAGCGTGCCTGGATGTCACGGCGCGGCAACACCCAGCCGGCGACAACTGCGGAACCCGGTCTTGCAGACCATGGTCGAGTGAAATGTTTAAGAGGGAGATGTCGAGCATCTCACGTGGCACAAATTGCATATGCGTTGCCGTTGCGGCGGCGGTCTTGCTTTGGCGGTCGTCAGAGCGCCTTGACGTGCTTGGAGAAGATGCGGAGCCGCTCGCGCTGCCGCCTGCCCTGCTGTTCGAAAGCGTATGATGCAAGGCGCTCGACCGCTTCGCGGAGACACCTGAATTGGGTCTCCCTTTCGTCGGGACGCGTGCCCTTCGAGCCGTGAAGGTCGTCCAGCGCGACGCTGCTTATCTCGCAGTCGACGATGCTGGCGCCATACGTCATCGTAAACAGAAACGCCATCCGCTCCGTGTCGTAGCCAAGAATCTGGCCGCGCGTCAGAAGCGCTGCGTTTTCCGCTGGGGATACTCTCGGTGGACGCGGCAATTGTCAGCCTACGGCTTCGCCGGTGTCGCACGGCGGCACCTCCGCCAGGCGGCTCGCCTGCGAAGCAAAATCGTTGAACGCTGCGACTGCGTCGCTCATGTTGTGGCATCCGCGGCTGTCGCGCGAGGCGTGAACGCGAAGATCGAACAGCTCCATCCAGAACAGGGGCGCCGCAGCTGAACCGGCTTCAAGCGTTTCGAACATGTTGATCTCGCAATCGCCAACGCGCTCAAGCGCAACCGTCCGTGGGCCATGAGCGATATGAGGAATTCCGAGCAATTTTCCGTAACTTCGCAATATCTTCACGTTTATAGGCGGCGCGCCATCGCAGCTGGACATCAAGGCCTTCGGGCTTTTTCGGGGTGGGTTCGCCCCCGAGTACAGACGACGCACCTAGGGGGACAGATCGCCGATTTAAGTCACATGACACCCGGTTTCTTGTTATCGTGAGCCAATAACTTGATTTTCTATGCCGCGATCCCGATGCGCGAGCCGAGGACTCAAGGCCGCAGCGGCAACGACGAAAGGGTTCGATGTGGCTGCTGCCCGTTCGCCCCAATTGCAAGCCATGCCCAGTGCGACCGGCGGCATCGCCCGCCTGGTGTGGGCCCGCCTGCGCGAAGCCGGCATTCAGGCGGACGGCTTGCTGTCCAAGGCCAGATTGACCCTCGAGCAGATCCAAGACCGCAAGGCGCGGCTGAGCGTTGAAAGCCAGATCAAGTTTCTGGAGCTTGGTGCCGAGGCGCTGCACGACGACGCCCTGGGATTTCACCTGGCACGGGACTTCGACCTTCGTGAGATCGGCCTGCTCTACTATGTCGCGGCCTCATCCGGGACAGTCGCTGAAGCCTTGTCAAAGACGGAGCGCTATTGCCGCCTCGCGAACGAGGGAATTTCACTGCGATTTGCCGCGAAGGACATGGCGATTGCGTTGAGCTATGTCGGCGTGGAACGGCGGTCGGATCGGCACCAGATCGAATTCTGGGTGACCTCTATCATTCGAATCAACCGCGCACTGACCAACCGCCGCGTGGTGCCAAGCCGTGTCAAAGTCGCCCATCGCCGTCGAGCGATGCCCGCGGAGGTCAGGTCGTTCCTTGGTTGCGAGATCGAGTTCGGATCAGACGTCGATGAGATCGCCTTCCCTCAGTCCGTGGGACAGATGCCCATCGAAAGTGCCGATCACCACTTGAACGATCTGCTGGTGACCTTCTGCGAGGAGGCGCTTGCACATCGGAAGCCTGGGGGAGTTTCGCTCAGATCGAGCGTCGAGAATGCCATCGCGCCACTGCTTCCCCATCGCGAGGCACGGGCTGAGGAGATCGCGCGCCGGCTCGGCATGAGCCACCGCACGTTGGCGCGGCGCCTCGCGTCGGAAGGACTGACCTTCACCGGCATTATGGACGAGCTGAAAATCGACCTCGCCAAAAGCTATTTGAAAAAGGACGAGTTGCCGATTTCGCAAACCGCCTGGCTGCTCGGCTATGGCGAAGTCAGCGCATTCACCCACGCCTTCAGGCGCTGGACCGGAATGACGCCACGACAATGGCGTGCCGCGGACGATCCCAAGCGCGCCGACAACGTCAACGATACGCCCCCTCGCGCAAAGAACGCCAGGGCAAGCTAGTCCCGGCGGTAACGCCAAAGCGCCCCGATGCAGCCAGGAAAACACCAGATCCACTCAAGCCGCGGACCGCTGCAACCCTCACCGATCCACCGGCACGCCCGGCCCGAGATGATACCGGCTCGAGAAGAACACCAGCGGCGTGGTGTCGCGATAGTCGCAGCTCGAGACTTCGGCGATGATCAGCGTGTGGTCGCTGACATCGACGTGGCGTGTGACCTCGCAGGCGAACCAGGCCATGCAGCCGGAGAGGCGCGGCAGGCCGTCGACGATGTCGTAATCCGGCGCCGCGCCGGTGTTCGGCTGGCTCGCGAAGTGCCGCGACAGGTCCCGGCCATGCTCGGGCAGGACGTTGACGCAGTAACGTCCGGTCGCCGAGATCGCGCGGTGCATGCGTCCCGGCATGACCGACACCAGCACGGTCGGCGGGGACAGGCTGACGGTGACAAAGCTGTTCGCGGTCATGCCGCAGACGCGGCCGTGCTCGTCCAGCGCGGTCAGCACCGCGACGCCGGTCGTAAAGCGCGATGCGGCCTCGCGGAACGAGGCCGGATTGGCGCGCGGCATGTCAGTCCCCACTCGCATCGGTCCTCACGCAATCGCCCTGACCGGCTCAGGCGGCGCCGACATGCGCTCGATCCAGGCCTGGATGCGCTGCGGCGTGCAGATGCGATCCCACTGCCGGTCCGGGTAGTTGAAATTCTCGGTGAACTCGTTGGCCAGCGCCGGGTTCTGGCTCATCGCGCCGATCAGCATGCCCAGCGCTTCCGTCGGCGGCTGCAGCATCACATTGGTCCAGCGCGAGGCCGCCAGCACGCGATCCTGTCGCTGCAGCTCGATCTTCTCGCACAGGCGCACGTCGAGCGCGTCGGCGTTGACGATCTCCTCGCCGAGCACGAAGGCCGCATAGGAGGCGACATTGGCGCCCTGGCCCATCATGGGATCGACGATCGCATGGACGTCGCCGAGCGCGATCGCGCATTTGCCGTCGTCGAACTCGACCACAGTGTTGCGCACCGTCGGGACCACGCCGCCTTGCAGCAGATCCTGCGGCTGCGCGAGATCGAAGCGCGCGGTGTCGATGCGGTCGTAGGTCGTCGGGTGATGCTTCTCGAGCTTGCCGAGCAGCACCTTCAAGAAGTGCTTCGGGTTGTCGTCGTAGCTGAGCGTGGCCAGTTCCTCCATGTCGCCGCCGGGCACGTTCTCCATCAGCAGCGCGTTGGCGACACCGCCGAACGTAATGGTCGGGATCACGATCATCTCGCCATGGCCTGGAGACACGGAGAGCGTGACGTTCATGGGATCGGGCTGCCGCACGCCGGTGTAAAGCCCGACGCACAGCCGCCGTTGCGGCTGCGAATAGGGCGTGTGCTCCGGCCGGTAAGTGAAGAGCTGGCCCAGCGGACCCTTGCCGGTCGAGACGACCAGGAGATCGAAACGGGCGACCAGCGGACGAATGTCGCGCTCTTCGATGCGGCGGTATTCGATCTTGCCGCCGCGGCTGACAAAATCCTGCATCAGGGCAGGAAGATAGATCCGATAGTCGACGGCGCGGCTCGGCTTCGAGAAATCGCCACGAAAACTCAGCGGCTGCGGAAAATTGAAGACGTGGTCGTGGTAGTAATAATGGTCCTTCGGATCGCTCCAGTGATTGACGCCGAGATAGTCCTCGCGCGCGATCGTCACGTGGTGATGCGCGACGGTGTTGAGCAGGCGGATGTTCTTGTATTCCTCAGGCGGTCGATCCGTGATGATCGTCGCGTCCACGCCGTGCTTCTGCAGGTAAAGCGCGAGATGCAGGCCGGCGATGCCGGCGCCGACAATTCCGATATGGCGTGCCAATTTCGTCTCCTCCCCTGTGAATGCTTGTTTTGAGGGAGCCTAGCGACCCGCCGAGTTGCACACTACGGAATAAATGGGATATAATTTATTCCGGATCGGAATGAATTATGGACCGGATCGATTGCCTGCGCGCTTTCGTTCGCGCCCTGGAGGGCGGCAGCTTCTCGGCTGCGGCCAAGGAGCTCGGGATCGGCCAGCCTGCGATCAGCAAGCGCATTGCGATGCTTGAAAGCGAATTCGGCACGCAGCTGTTCTCGCGCACGACGCGCACGCTGAAGCCGACGGCCGAAGCGCACCGGATCTACGATCTCGCGCGGCAGATCCTCGACAGCTTCGACATGGCGCGGTCGAGTGTCGAACAGGCCGCACCCCGCCCGACCGGCACGCTCCGGATCGGCGTGCCGTCGTCGTTCGGACGGCGCTACGTGATGCCCGTCATCGCCGAGTACGTTCGGAATTATCCGGAAGTGCGGGTCGACATCCGCTTCAGCGAGCGGTTCGTCAATCTGGTGGAAGAAGGCATCGAATTGGCGCTGCGCATTGGAAACCTGGAGGCGAGCACGCTGGTCGCCCGCCGGCTCGGGACCGTGCAGCGCCATCTGGTCGCGACACCCACCTATCTGCACGGCCGCCCGCTGCCGCGGACGCCTGACGATCTCAGCTTGCACCAGTGCATCGTCTACTCACGGATGTCGCCGGCGCACCAATGGGCCTTCGAATCCGAGCATGGCCGTCACGTCGCATCGATCAACGGACCCATTCACGTCGACGACGCCGATGCGATGCAGGAGGCGACGATGCAGCATCTCGGCATCGCGATCCTGCCCGAATGGAATGCCGCGGAGGGCCTTCGCAGCGGCGAGCTCGAGCATGTACTTCCGGACTACACCATCGCCGCGCTGCCCCTGCACGCGGTCTATCCGGAGACGCAATGGATGTCGCTGCGCGCGCGAAGTTTTCTGGATCTCCTGGTCGACCGCGCCGAGCATTTCGCGCCAGCCCCGTCGCATACCCGCACCGCCGGCGCAGGCGGTTGACGCCGCCCCCGCCATCATTAAATGACGCCCATGAAAAAGATCGGATTTCTGTCCTTCGGACACTGGACGCCCTCGCCGCAATCGCAGACCCGCTCCGCTGCGGACACGCTGCTGCAATCCATCGAGCTGGCCGTCGCGGCGGAACAGCTCGGCGCGGATGGCGCCTATTTCCGCGTGCATCACTTCGCGCGCCAGCTGGCCTCGCCCTTCCCGCTGCTCGCCGCCGTCGGCGCGAAGACCAGCACAATCGAGATCGGCACGGCCGTGATCGACATGCGCTACGAGAACCCGCTCTACATGATCGAGGATGCAGGCAGCGCCGATCTCATCGCCGGCGGCCGGCTCCAGCTCGGCATCAGCCGCGGCTCGCCGGAGCAGGTGATCGACGGCTGGCGCTACTTTGGTTATCGCCCGGCCGACGGCCAGAGCGATGCCGACATGGGCCGGCGCCATGCGGAGGTCTTTCTGGACCTGTTGCGCGGCGAAGGTTTTGCCGAGCCCAATCCGCAACCGATGTTTCCCAATCCGCCGGGACTGCTGCGCCTCGAACCGCATGCGGCAGGCCTGCGCGAACGGATCTGGTGGGGCGCCGGCTCGAACGCGACCGCGGTGTGGGCGGCGAAGCTCGGCATGAATCTGCAGAGCTCGACGCTGAAGAACGACGAGACCGGCGAAGCTTTTCACGTGCAGCAGGCGGCGCAGATCCGGAGCTATCGCGCCGCGTGGACGGAGGCTGGCCACGCCCGCGAGCCCCGCGTGTCCGTCAGCCGCAGCATCTTCGCACTGATGAATGATCGCGACCGCGCCTATTTCGGCGGGGAGCGCGGAGGCGAAGACCAGATCGGCTTCATCGATCCGCAAACGCGCGCGATCTTCGGCCGCTCCTATGCCGCTGAGCCGGCGGCGTTGATCGAGCAGCTCAAGCAGGACGAGGCGATTGCCGAGGCCGATACGCTGCTGCTGACGATCCCGAACCAGCTCGGTGTCGACTATTGCGCCCATGCGATCGAGGCAATCTTGAAGCACGTCGCGCCGGCGCTTGGCTGGCGGTGAGACCGTCGACCGGTTCACTGCGAAAGTCAGGCCGTCTCTTGCTGACCCTGATCTTCTCAATCTGTTCGGCACCACCCTGTCGGGCTGGCTCACCGACCGTTTCGATCCGCGCAAGCTGCTGTTCTTCTACTACGGCCTGCGCGGGCTCTCGCTGATCTACCTTCCCTACTCGGATTTCTCTTTGGTCAGCCTGTCAGTGTTCGCGGTGTTCTACGGGCTCGACTGGATCGCAACTGTGCCGCCGACTGTGCGTATCGCCAACGAAGCCTTCGGCGACAGGAATGCGCCGCTGATCTTCGGCTGGGTGGTCGCCGGCCATCAGCTCGGCGCCGCCTGCGCCGCCTTCTTCGCCGGCATGATGCGCTCGACACAGGGTGATTATCTGCAGGCCTTCATGATCGCGGGCGCAACGGGCATCGTCGCAGCCATGCTGTCGCTGATGATCGGCCGGCGGCCGGTGCAGCCGGCGCTCGCCACGGCGTGAGGGTGCGCGGATCGTCCGGAGGAGGCTCCAATGCGTTGACGCGATCTGCCGTGGCTCGACTTGAGGTCGCGATTGACTTCGCCCACTACCCTGACAATGATGCCGCCGGGGATTTGGAATCTATCAGGGGCGAAAATGCGTGGTGGTTGTCTGGGGGCTTTTGTCGTGGCTACGTTGCTTGCGGGGTGCGCATCGGGGCCGCTGGGCGGCGCGGCGCTGAGTGACAACGTCAAGTCGAATACTGCACGCTTGGTGGTCTATCGCACGTCGGCCCTGGGATTTGCTGTCCAGCCCAACTATGCCGTCGATGGACGCGTGATTGGCGGCAGTCAAGCCGCGGGGTTCGTGGCGTGCGATCTGCCTCCGGGCCGCCACGAGGTTGCCGTCAACAATTTGCCGCTGAGCAGCAATCTGTTCGGGCAGGGAAGCGAGAAGGTGAGCCTCGATCTGCGCGCCGGCAGCACGACCGATCTCTCCGCCCAGCCGCAGATGGGAATTGTGACACCCGGCGCGATCACGCTAATCCAGGTCACGGAAAGCCAGGGCCGCGCCGACGTCGCCAGCTTGCATCAGAGCAACGGCTCATGTGGCAGGGCCTGATTCGAATCATTCCGGTGTCAAAGCGGGGATGAGACGCGTTGTTCTGAAGACCATCCTGCGTCTCGGTCGCTACGCCGTTCTTCCCGCCGTGGCGCTAGCCTGCGTGATCCTGGCCGTTTGGCTGATGGCCCTCGACCGCTACACCATCACGACGCTGGCCACAGCACCGGTCGTGTTCTCCATATTCATGGCCGCGGTGGCGCTCGCAATTGGCCTCCTGCTCCTGCCCTCGCGAAAGCATGGGAGTTTCGAGGCGAACGAGGATACCGCTCCAGGCCTCTGGGCAATGTGGAAGGAGCTCGATCGCAGCGTTGCCCGATCAAGCCGCAGCTTGCGGATCGACACCGACTTCAACGCTTCGATCGGGGAGGTGAGCCGATATGCAGGCCTGTTCGGGCGACACGTCACGATGACCGTCGGCTTGCCATTGCTGATCGTCCTGGATGAGCGTGCACTTCGCGCCGTCATCGCCCATGAGGTGGCACATGCCCGGCTTCGGCACACCTCGGGAAGCATCAACCTCGCGGATTTCATCGCGGCTTCGGAGAATGTCCTCTTCTACGCCGATCCGGACCGAACCGTCACCGGGCGCATTGCCCGGGCCCTGCTCCGTTCCATGATCGAATGGCTCGACAAGGAATATCGCGCGCTGTCGCGGGAGAACGAGCTTTACGCCGATCTCGGCGCGGCCGAACAGGTTGGACGTGCCGAGATGGCGCGCGCTCTGGTGCTGACGGAAGCGTGCGGAACACGTCTCACCGATCTCGTATACGCTCCTCTGGAGAAGGAAGTGCTCGGCGCAATCAATGCACCGCGCCCGCCCCTCGAGCGCGTCTTCGAGCAGCTTGGTGACATCAGGGCGCCGGAGCCGATGGCCGCAGCTGCCATCGCCGGTCTGACGCGTGAGCACGATCCGGACGCGACGCATCCGCCTTTTGCCGCGCGGCTTGCCAATCTTGGATACACCGGCATTCCTGACATCGACGAGGTCAGGACGTCCGCTATCGACCAGCTTCTGTCGCAGGATGCGGCAAAGGACATCATCGCTCGCTTCGACGAGGAATGGCGCAGGAAGGCGCAAGCCTGGGTCAGAGTCGGCAGCTAAATAGCCCTTGCACCCGCCACGCGTCGGCTCACCCCGTCTTCGTCCCCGTGACCACGGCGAGCGCCTCGACGAAGCGATCGAGATCGGCCTCCTCGGTAAAGAGCGCCGGCGTCACGCGGATGCATTGGCCCTTGGCAACGCCCGCCCGGCGCACCGTCATGACCTTGTGGCTGTCCCTCAGCTTCACGACGATAGCGTCGTTGTCCGCCTTGCTGGTCTTGCCGGCGAGACGGAAGGACGTGATCGCGCCATATGAGCCGACCTCATCCGGCGTCAGGATCTCGATGTCCTTGAATCCGCGGGCGCGGCTCACCCAGTAATCACGCAGATATCGCAGCCGGGCTTGCTTTGCCGCCGCGCCGATCTGCTGATGGAGCGCCACGGCCGCGGGCACCGTCAGGACCGTCGCCAAATTGACCGTGCCGGTGTGCACCCGCGAGCGGATGTCGGTCTCCGGAAAATCCTCGTCGCCCATGTCACGATCGATATCGGCGAGGCGATCCTTCCTGATGTAGAGGAAGCCCACGCCGAGCGGCGCGCCGATCCATTTATGCAGATTGAAGCCGACGAAATCGACGTCGAGCTCGCCCACCCGGAAGTCGATCTGCCCCCAGGAATGCGCGGCGTCGACGATGGTGTCGATGCCCTTGGCCCTCGCCATGCGGGCGATCTCGGCGACCGGCATGACGAGGCCGGTGCGATGGCTGACATGGGTGAGGAGGAGGAGCCTGGTCTTCGGATTCGCCTCGAGGGCGCGGGCATAGGCGTCAAGCACGGCCTGGCGGGTGGCCGGCTCCGGCACATCGAACCTGACCACGTCGACACCGCGACGCACCTTAAGCGCGTTCATCGCGTAATGCATCGAATCGTAGTCGAGGTCGGCGTAGAGCACGCTGTCGCCGGGCTTCAGCTTGTTGTAGCCGCCGATCAGGAGCTGCAGCGCTTCGGTCGCGCCGCGGGTGAGCGCGATCTCCTCGGGCGCCGCGCCGACCGCCTGGGCCACCTTGATGCGCACGGCCTCGAAATCCGCACCCGCGCGCTGCCGCGCGTAGTAGGTGTTCTGATAGTTGACCATGTCGGTCTGGCGAATGAACTCGCGCCTCACCGGCTCGGCCATGATGCCCCAAAAGCCGTTCTCCAGATTGACGACATTCGGCGTCACGGCATAGAGCCCCTTCACCGCCGTCCAATAGGCATTGTCGGTGGCGATTGCGGCCGCCGCTCCGGTCGGCTGCGCCGGCAGCCCGTCGGCTGCCATGGCCGGTGCCGCCAGGGACGTGACGGCTGCGGCCGCGAGGCCCTTCAGGATCGACCGGCGGTCGGACGACATTGTCTCATTCAGATGCATATCAGCCCCCGACGATGCGTGGCGAAGGGAGCAGCGATCCATAGAGCGCGCATGACGAAGCGATGACAGTTCGATGATGCCCGGCGCGCCCGGTTACATCCCGGTCATTGCGCCGACGATCATTCCTGCGTCGACGCCACCGGCCATTGCGAGACGTCCGCCATCGCAAGCAATTCCAGCTTCGCGGACGATTTTTCCAGCAACCCGGCTTGCGCAAGGCGCCGGGGATCATTGCGATAGTCTTGGAAGTCCGCATCGGATGCGAAGCTGACGATGTGCACCTCGATCGTGCCATCCGGATTTCGAAGACGACGCTCCACACGCCCGTTGAACGCAGGGAGTAGCGGCAAGACGGCATCCTCGTAGGCCCGGAAGGCCTCGATACCCTCGGGCGGTATTCGGGCAATGAGCACCAGCGTTACGGAGTGAGCTTGATAGGTCATCGCCGCAATCCCGAGCCGAGATGGTCGCGCATTTGCGACGCCGCATCCTGCGGTCGCCGCCTCGCGGCGTCAATGACGGCTCGGGATCAAGGCCGACACCTTCGAGACGCCCGCTTCGGGCGCGCTCCTGGGGATCAACTCGCGCGATCTTAGAACAAAGCGGCGTTGAGGGCCTGTCCGTAGATCATCGCGGCCACGAGAGAGAGCAGCAAGCCCGCGCCCGAGAAGATCACGAGCACCTTTACGGTTTCGACATCAACGTTGGTTCTCGTCGCGCGGGATATCGCCTTTGCCAGTGCAGCCATCATCGCCAGCTCCGAACCGGGCCGCGCGGAGGCGGGCCCTAGTTCATCTAGCGTCATTGGGCGCGTTTGCGTGTGAAGCAGATTACAGGTGCGCTTGCGTGCTGCGCCTCAGGCATGAGCCGCAGCGTTGCCAGCGGTCGGCATCGTCAAACCGCCCTGCTCAACGCGCTGCCCTCAGGGTGAGGCGCCACCGAACCCGCGGGCGCGTGATTGACGACGAGACCGGTCGGCACGGCGTTGTATCTCGACAGCGCTGCGGTGACGCGCCGCATCGCCGCCGAACCGAGCTCGCCGGCGCGCACCACCGGGATGATCAGGTCCGCGTGCGCGGCCAGCGCGATGGCGTCGGGCTGCAGTGCGAGATTGCTCGCATGGACGATGATCAGATCGAACTCCGAGCGAATATCGTCCTCGGGCCGCGCATCGGCTTTTCTGCCGGCGCTCAGCAACTCGTCGATCGACTGCAGCCCTGCCGTGGTGGAGCCGTCCTGCCATTCGGTCACCGGAGGCTGGTGACCGGCAAATTCCGGCTGGAGCCGGATCAGCACGCTCATCATGCCCCGATTCACCGCCGCGCGATTGAGCGAGCGCGCAACGGTGTTGCCGCCGGCACTTTTGCCGACCGACAACACGAGGGCGACCTTGCAGCCACGCACCGGCGCGCGATCGATCCGCTCGAGAAGCGGACGCAGATATGCGCCGAGATCGAGCTCGGCCGTCGCGGCGATCGGCCTTTGCCATACAGTGTTGGCCACGGCGCCAGGCGCCAGATCGGGAATGCGGGCCCAGACAGGCAGGTTCGGCATCGCCTCGGGTTGGCGCGCAGCCGGAGCCGGACGCCGGACTTGCGCCTCCGCCACTTCCGCACGCGCAAGAGTTTGAGCAGGAGTTTGAGCGGCAGCCTCGGCAGGCGCGGGCCCGTCGGACATGTTTCCCATCGCCGCAACGGCGGCCGTCGAGGTCAGGATCGAGCCGATCGCGAGCGCCGCGAGCAGCAAAGCGAGGGGCGGACGGGTCGAGCGCATCGGCGGAATCGCGAGCGAGGCGATCTTGGTCTGGGAGCTCTGCAGCTGGCGCTGCTCGTTGGTCGTCTTGAACCGCGACAGGAACTGCTCGTAGATGTTCTTGTTGGCATCGGCGTCACGCTGCAGCTCCTGCAGCTTCACGAGCGCCTGACCGTCGACCAGCATCTGCGTCTCGACCGCCCTGAGCTGCTTTTCCAGCGCGTTCTGCTGCTCCAGCTGAGCCTCATATTCGGACTTCGCCGTGTCGATGTTCTTCTTCCGCTCGACCTCGATCTGCCTGTTGATGTCAGCCAGCTGGCTGTAGGAGATCGCGAGGTCGGGATGGCGGTCGCCGTACACCGCTTTCTTCTGCGCGATCTGATCGTTCAGGGTCGAGCGCTGCGCGCGCAGCATGCTCAGGAGGTCCTGCTTCACCGGACCTTCGACATTGGCCTTGAGATCGCGCTGCACCTGCTCGTAACGCGCCCTGGCTTCCTCGGTGCGCGCGCGAGCGGCGGAGACCTGCTGATTGAGATCGGTCACCCGCAATTGCTGGGTCGTGGAATCCTTGCCGGCATTGAGGATCTTGTGCTCGAACCTGAAGGCGGCAACGGCATCTTCCGATACGCGCAGGCGCTCGTTCAATGCCTTCAGCCGGTCCTTGAGCCAGTCGGCCGCCTCGTCCGTGGCCTCGGTGCGGACACGGCCTTGGCTCGCGACGAACGCCTCGGCGATGGCATTGGCGTAATGCGCGGCCCGTTCCGCATTGTTCGAGGTGAATGAAATCGCAATGACGTAGGTCAGTCCGCGGCGCGAGATATCGAGACGGTTGCGGAATTTTTCGAGCAGGCGCGTCATGTCGGTGTAACCGCCCGCGATGTCCGCGTCGTCGGCGATCTTGAGCTGCTCGATCAGGGGGCGGAGAAAGCCGTCCGATTTGGCGATCTCGATCTGGCTCTGAAGTGCCGCTGCATCCTGGCCGATGCCCGGCAGCACGTCCTGCTCCGAGGTGACGCGCAGCTCGCGGGGATCGACGACGACCAGGGCCGTCGCGGCATACCGGACCGGCAAGACCATCAGGACAATGACGCCCAGGGCGAACAGCGCCAGCGCCAGCGTCAGGATGCGCCGGCCATTCTCGCGCAGGAAGGAGAGCGCACCGGTGACGGTCAGCGATCCCTTGATCAGCGCAGGAGCAGCGCTGTCAGGCTTCGCCGTCGCAGCCCGCGGCGCTTCCCACGAAGCCGCAGGCTCCGTCGGGGCGATGCTTCGCGGAGATGCGCTTCGACCGAACGCCATAGGATTGGACTCGAAATCAACTGACAGCCCCGGTTCAGAGGCTTGCTACACCGTAAATATCCATGGTTAACCGGCGGTTACGGCTGGCGCGCCGTGGTCAATGAACAATCTGTTAACGCGCGTGCCGATGCGCCGCGCTGCATCGGCGCGTGCGGTTTTGAACCGGGCAGGCGCCACCACCACGACGTCGATCAACGCCCCGTTGCGGCGGTTCGAGGGAGATCGCTTCGTCGTCGGCATTGCATTCCTCTCGACGACATTCGAGGTGTCGACGCCGCCTCACCGGGAGGCGGGAACATGGAAAATGGTGGTCGATGGCGTGGAGCGGATCCGCACTCACTAGAGCCCGCTGCAGCGCAATCGGAACGGAGTTCCGGCGCGCCATTCAGAATAAAACCACGAGCTCATACAGATTTGAAATTGCTCGTGATTTTTCTCGCCTCAATGATTCGGCGGCCGTCAGCGCCGCTGCCGTAGGGAATTCCGGCGCGCCTCACAACAGCGTGCGCCTTTCGCTCCGGGATCGTAGTATTGTTGCCGGAAGTCGCCGACGCACGAGACCGGGGATCTTGCGTATCCATTCGATCGCGGCGCTCGACGAGATGCACTCCAGAATTAGGCTGAGGATCGCGACTGCGGTCGGACGGCGCGGCAAATGGAGGACATGATGGCGTGGCGTGACGACAAGGCCCGGGCAACCCTGATCCGCGATGCAGCAGGCAGCGTGCCGCCGGGCAAGAGCCCGCGGGCCTTCGCCGAGCCCTTGTTCGGCTACAGCAATATCGAGGATCTCGACAATTACGATGCCGCCTCACTTGCCGTCCTGGCGGAGCAAGCCTGGGAGCATGTGCAGCGGCGCACGTCGGGCAGCGCCGATATCCGCGTGGTCAATCCGACGTTGCCGAACGGGCGCGAGATTTCCGTGCTCGAGATTCTCAACGACAACATGCCTTTCCTGTACGACTCCACGATGGCGGAGCTCGCCGAGCAGGGCATCGAAGTCACCCTCGTCGCCCACCCGATCATCGCCGTGGAGCGCGATGCCGAGGGCAAGCTGCTGAGATTCTACGGCGAAGCACTGCCGGAGGGAGCAAAAGGCGCGCGCGAAAGCCTGATCCACCTCCACATCACCCGCCTGGACGCCGACGCCGATCGCCAGAAGCTGATCGACGGACTGACCAGGGCGTTGAACAACGTCCGCGCCTGCGTCACCGACTGGCGCGCCATGCGTGACCGCGTCGAGGAAGCAATCAAGACGTTCGCTTCCAATCCGCCGCCGCTGCCGATCGACGAGGTCGCCGAAGCCAATCAGTTCCTGCAATGGCTCTGCGCTGACAATTTCACCTTCCTCGGCGTGCGCGAATATCGCTTCTCGCCCGACAGCGATGCGTCCGACGACATCACCACCGGCGAAGGCCTCGGCATCCTGCGCGATCCCGACGTGAAGGTCCTGCGCCGCGGCACCGAAATGGTGGTGATGACATCGGAAATCCGCGAGTTCATGCACGAGCCGACGCTGCTGATCGTCATCAAGGCCAATGTCTCAAGCCTCGTCCATCGGCGCATCCGGATGGATTATGTGGGGATCAAGCTCTATGCACCCGACGGCCGGCTAGAGGGCGAATTGCGCGTCGTCGGCCTGTTTACTTCCGGCGCCTATACCCGCTCGGTGCGGCAGATCCCTTATGTGCGCCACAAGGTTTCGCGGGTGCTGCAGCGCGCCGGCTTCGACCCGAACGGCCATTCGGGCAAGGCGCTCATGCATATCCTCGAAGATTATCCGCGTGACGAGCTGTTCCAGATCGACGTCGACACGCTCTACAATTTCGTCATCGAGGTCCTGATCCTCTACGAGCGCCCGCGCGTCCGGGCGCTGGCGCGGGTCGACAAGTTCGATCGCTTCGTCTCCATTCTCACCTTCATTCCGCGCGACAAATACGACACCGACGTCCGCACGCGCGTCGGAGCCTTCCTGTCGCAGGTCTACAAGGGGACCCTGTCGGCGTCCTACGTATCGTTCCCCGAGGGCGCGCTTGCGCGCGTCCACTTCATCATCGGGCGCTATGAAGGCAAGACGCCCGTCGTCGAGCGCGCTGCGCTCGAAGCCGGCATCAGCGCCATTGCCGCGACCTGGACCGACAAGCTGAAGGCCGCGCTCACCGCGTCGACCGACGGCATGCGGGCGCGCATGATCGCCAATCGTTATGCCCAGGCCTTTAGCGGCGGCTATACCGAGGTTTTCACGGCGGAGCAGGCCATCGCCGATATCGCCACCATCGAAAGGCTGACGCCGGCCCGCCCGGTGACGATTTCGGTGCACCGCGACAAGGGCGAGGACGATCCCAGGCGCTTCGGCCTGAAGGTGTTCTCCGACGCCGCACCGCTATCGCTGTCCTATCGCGTGCCGGTGATCGAAAATCACGGCCTGCGCGTGGTCGACGAACGCACCTATCAGATCGTGCCCGGCAACCGGCCGGAACCGGTCTGGATGCATGAGATGACGATCGAGACCAGCGACGGCCAGCCGATCGAGATCAATCCGGAATTCAGCCATCGCCTGGAAGCCTCGATCATGGCGGTGGTCACGGATCGCGCCGAATCCGACGGATACAACGCGCTGATCCTGCGCACCGCGCTGGGCTGGCGCGAGGTCTCGACCATCCGGGCGCTGTCGCGCTATCTGCACCAGATCCGCGCTCCGTTCACCCAGGATTACATGTGGGAGACCTTGCGCAAGAACGCCGCGATCACGGCCACCCTCGTCGCACTGTTCCAGACCCGCCTCGATCCGCGCCTCGTGCTTACCGATCGCGAGCGTTCGGCGCGCGAGACGGCCCTGCTTGCCGAGATCGAGGAGCAGCTCAAATCCGTCGCCTCGCTCGATGAAGACCGCATCCTGCGCCGCTTCACCAATCTGGTGCAGTCGACCATCCGCACCAATCTGTGGCAGATCGGCGACGATGGACATCCGCGTCCGGTCATCTCCTTCAAGTTCGACGCGCGGCGGATCGACGATCTGCCGGCGCCGCGGCCTCTTTACGAGATCTTCGTCTCCTCGCCGCGGGTCGAAGGCATTCACCTGCGCTTCGGCAAGGTCGCGCGCGGCGGCTTGCGCTGGTCCGACCGGCCGCAGGATTTCCGCACCGAGATCCTGGGTCTCGTGAAGGCGCAGCAGGTCAAGAACGCCGTGATCGTGCCGGTCGGCGCCAAGGGTGGCTTTGTCCCCAAGCGCCTGCCGCCGCCGTCCAATCGCGACGCCTGGCTCGCGGAAGGCACCGAGGCCTATCGCATCTTCGTGCGCTCGCTGCTCGAGCTCACCGACAATCTCGACGGTGACGCCGTCGTGCCGCCCGATTCCACCGTGCGCCATGACGGTGACGACCCCTACCTCGTGGTCGCCGCCGACAAGGGCACCGCCACCTTCTCCGATGTCGCCAACGCGATCTCGGCCGAGAAGAACCATTGGCTCGGCGACGCGTTCGCCTCCGGCGGCAGCCAGGGCTACGACCACAAGAAGATGGGGATCACGGCGCGCGGCGCCTGGGAGGCGGTCAAGCGCCACTTCCGCGAGCTCGGCACCGACATTCAGACCATGCCGTTCACCGCCGCCGGCGTCGGCGACATGTCCGGCGACGTCTTCGGCAACGGCATGCTGCTCTCGCCGGCGACAAGGCTCGTGGCGGCGTTCGATCACCGCGACATCTTCATCGATCCCTCCCCCGACCCTTCGACCAGCTTCGCCGAGCGCAAGCGTCTGTTCGACCTGCCGCGATCGAGCTGGCAGGACTACAACAAGTCGCTGATCTCGCAGGGCGGCGGCGTGTTCTCGCGCACGCTCAAGGCGATCCCACTCGCACCGGAAGTCCGCAGCCTGCTCGATCTCAACAAGGAGCAGGCCACGCCGTTCGAGGTGATGACGGCGATCCTGAAAGCGCGCACGGACCTGTTGTGGTTTGGCGGCATCGGCACCTATATCCGCGCATCGGCAGAGAGCGACGATCAGGCCGGCGACCGCGCCAACGATCCGATCCGCATCGCAGGCACTGACGTTCGCGCCCGGGTGATCGGCGAAGGCGCCAATCTCGGCGTCACCCAGCGCGGCCGCATTGAAGCGGCACAGAAGGGCGTCAAGCTCAACACCGACGCCATCGACAATTCGGCCGGCGTCAACACCTCCGACGTCGAGGTCAATATCAAGGTCGCGCTCGCGCGCCCCGAACGCGAGGGACGCCTCAGCTTCGCCGACCGCAACAGCCTGCTGGCCGCGATGACCGACGAGGTCGGCACGCTGGTGCTGCGCAACAACTATCTGCAGACGCTGGCGCTCTCGCTCGCCGAGCGCAAGGGCGTGGCCGAGACCGGCTTCCTCACCCGCCTGATGCAGTCGCTCGAGCAGCGCGGCCTGCTCAGCCGCGCCGTGGAGTTCCTGCCCGACGACGCAGCGCTCACCGAGCGTACACGGCGCGGCCAGGCCCTGACACGGCCCGAGCTTGCCGTGCTGCTCGCCTACGCCAAGCTGACGCTCTACGAGGACCTGCTCCTCACCAGCGTGCCTGATGATCCTTATCTCGCCCGCAGACTGTCCCTGTATTTTCCGCGCGAGGTTCCCGATAAATTCCCGGCCGCGGTCGAGCTCCATCGCCTGCGACGCGAGATCATCGCGACCAGTCTCGTCAATGCCGTGATCAACCGCGGCGGCCCGGCGTGTGTCGTCCGCCTGACCGACGAGACCGACGCCGATATCCCCACCATCGTCATGGCGCAGGTGGCGGTGGACGCGATCTACGAGCTCAGGCGGCTCAATGACGCGATCGACGCGCTCGACACCCGGATCGACGGGCAGGTGCAGCTCGGCCTCTACGCGACGGTCCAGGACCTCCTGATTTCCCGCATGGTCTGGTACGTGCGCAACGTCGATTTCAAGGACGGCCTCGAGGCGGTGATCGGACGCTTTGGCCCGGGTATCCGCGAGATCGCGGCCTCCCTCGACACCACCCTGCCGCCGGACCTGCAGGCCGCGCGCGGCAAGCGGCGCCAGGAACTCACCGATGCCGGCGTCCCGGCCGGCCTCGCCGGCGAGCTCGCCGATCTCGACCCTCTGATTGCGGCACCCGATATCGTGACGGTCGCCGAGCGCACCTCCCGCGCCATCGGCGATGCTGCCGCAACCTTCTTCGCTGCGGAAGCCAATTTCCGTCTCGACCGCATCATCGCCGCCGCGCGCAGCGTGCCGGCAAATGATTATTTCGAACGCATGGCGGTCGATCGCGCCGTCGAGCAGATCGCCGGCGCCGAACGAAGACTGGCCGCGGATATGCTGGCAACCGGCCAGTCCGGCCAGCAGGCCGTCGAGACGTGGCTTGCGGCTCACCCCGAAGCGGCGCGCATCCGCCGCTCGGTCGAGGAGATTGCGGCTAGCGGCCTGACGCTTGCCAAGCTGACGGTCGCGGCGAACCTGCTGGGGGATCTGGTCAAAGTCTGAGAGCGTGCGAGGCAGCGATGTGAAACTGAGCCGGCGAACGGAGGAACCCCATGATCCACGCCACTTGCCACACCGCCGATAATGTCCGCTGCATCGAGTTCGATGCCACACCTTGGTTCAGCGAGGCTGACGCTCCGAGCATTGTCGATCTGGCCCGACGAGGCTGGACTAGCCCGGCGATTGCAGAGTCCCTCGAGCACCGACGAGGATACGAGGGCTTGCACGATCTCGTTGAGTATGCGGCGAAGCGACTGCAATCGGAGTCCCTGGAGGACCCGACCTGGGAAACCTTCGCGTGCGTCGTCGATGGACCCGAGGCCGTCGCGTGGCTCAGGGAGAACCGGCCCAACGTTGTGGCAAGGATCCCGTAAGACACGAGAAGCGCAACTAAGGCCACAATCGATCGGCGACAAACGAAGCGGAAAGGCGCGCCCGGAACGATCCGAACCCCCGACCCGATTGCGGCATTCGAGCGCGAGGCCTATGTTGGCATCCGGCAATCATGCGGCCGCCCATCGTGCGGCGGGGCAGCCCCACGGTGGATGGCTCGCATATCCATCCGAAAGGCTGCGCCATGACCATTGCCCCCACGCTCCACCGATACCTGGCTGCCGAGAACATCCAGTATGTCGAGATCCCGCACGTTTTCACCATGTCATCCGCGCGCACGGCGCAGGCCTGCCACGTCTCGGGTGATCGTTTCGCCAAGGCCGTCGTGCTGCGCCATGACGGCGGCTATATGCTCGCGATCGTTCCGGCATCGCACCGTCTCAACTTGCCGGACTTGAAGGAGAAGCTCGGCGCGGATCTCGTGATGGCGAACGAAACCGAGATCAACAGGCTGTTCGCGGACTGCGCGCATGGAGCCGTTCCGGCGGTAGGCCGATGCTACGGGCTCGATCTCATCGTCGATGACAGCATCCGGGCGCAGCCCGAGATCTATATCGAGGCCGGCGACCATGAGACGCTGCTTCACCTGACGCATGCACAGTTCGAACGGCTGACGGCCAATGCGCCGCATGGACGCTTCAGCACGCACGGTTGACGCAGCATGGCGGCGGGATGATTTTTCCTGCGCCTTCGTCGCGGCGCGCGTGCGGTCGCGCCCGGTTCGTAGTATAATCGTGTCACGGGGGCTGCGTTCGCAACGGAGGTCCTCCATGAAGGTCAAGGACGTGATGCACAAGGGTGTCGATTGGGTCAGCCCGGACACCCCGATCACCGAGATCGCGAAGTTGATGCAAGGGCACGACATCGGCTGCATTCCGATCGGCGATGACGACCATCTGATCGGGATGGTGACCGATCGCGACATCGTCTGCAAAGGCCTCGCGAGCAAGAACTTCAACGCCGCGCGCATGACGGCGCGGGACGTGATGACCGAAGGCATCCATTGCTGCCGGGAAGACGACGATCTGGCGAAAGCCGTGCATCACATGGAGACGCTGAAAATCCGCAGGCTGCCCGTGATCAACAAGAGCAGGCGGATGGTCGGCATGATCAGCCTGGGCGATGTCAGCCAATTCGCCACCGTTGATCTGTTGACCCAATGCGTCAAGGGCGTGTCGGCCCATCATTGATGGCGACCGCCACCCGGCGCCTGGAACTTCGTCGCATCGCTCGCAGGACTCCGCTGCCGGCGAACGCGCACGCCATGATACGCGACCTGCCAAGAAGCTGCTCCGCCGACTTCTCGTCCCCATTGTCACCTGCGCAGCTAATTCTTCAATTCGTTCTGCACCTCATTCTTGGCGTTCCGCATCTTGCTCGCTCCCCTGAGCGGGGGCTTCGGCGGCGGAGTCGGATTCGCCCAGCCTGCCATCTGCAGGCAGGTGAGCAGATCGACATAGCTTTCTATTCCCCCTGCCGCAGCCTCGCCTTCGCAACTATCGCGCGCGGGGCCCGGAACAGTCAGCCAGGTCGAGCTCAGCTGTTGCTGCGCAATTGTCTCGTCACGCACGCACTCGCCGGCGTCCTGCGCCAGGGTGAGCCCTGAGGCCTTGTCGTCGGCGGAAACGTCCCGGCAAAGGGCTTCCACATTGAAGATGGGCACACGGTCTGAAATCGGAATCGTGGGCTGGCCAAGAAGCGACAGGACCAAGAGCGCTGCTTTCATAAAATCCTCCCTTGAATCGGGTTGGACGGGAAAGCTCGGGGAAAGTTAGGCCTGGTTTGTTTCCGGCCGGCTTCACCCGGCCTGCAAAGGGTTTCGTCCTTGCCCGGCAGCGCATTGTGGCTTCCCGACGGACGCCGGTCGCGGCGCGTCACGGCCGATGACGAAGCTTACCCGGGTCTTCGCACGTAGAGCGAGATAAACCGGTCGATCATCGGGTTGATCTGCTCCGGCACCTCCAGCGACAGGAAATGCCCGGAGCCGACGGCCTTGGCCGTGACCAGCTGCGGGCATAGCTCCGCAAAACGATCCAGATCCGCGAGCCGATGGGCCGCTTCGATGTAGAGCACCGGGACCCGGCACGCCTGGGCGCATTCACGCGCCCGATGCACATCCCAGGGAAACAGACTTGTAAACGTGGACACCAGCACGTGCTGTGGCGTCGCCAGAAAGGTCTGTTCGACATGGGCGCGGCATCGGTCGGTCGGCAGACAGGAGTCCGCCACGATTTTCCGGACCTCGTCCGCAAAATTCGCGCCCCTTAAGCCCTCCAGATACCCGGCGAACACCGTCCCTGCCGAGGCAGGGAAGAGCACCCCTGAGTCGAGCAGCACCAGGCCTGCAGGAAAGTCCGGATAGCGGGCGGCGATTTCGAGCGCCATGTTGCCACCCATGCTTTGACCCACGATGACCGGCTTTGTGATCTGCTGTCGGTTGCACAGAAAGACGAGATCATCGGCGAAGCCTTCGATCGAATACGCCTGTTGCGGCTTGTCGCTCTCACCATGCCCCCGCAGCTCGGCATTCAATGCCCGACCTTGACGGGCGAAATACTCCATCTGCGGCGCAAAATGCGTGCGATCCCCGCCGAGGCCATGGACGAACAGGAATTGAAGCGGTCCCGCTCCGGCAATGTCGAAGGACAGCTGGATTCCGTCATGCGCGAGCTTCATGGGTCATCTCCATATTCACCGACATGTCCAGGCGTCTCTGGCCGGTCCTCAATCTAACCGGCGCCACACGGCCGATAAAGACGGGCACGACCGCTTCGCCGTGGTGCCATGACGCTGCGGCCGACCAAACGCACCGGCCGCACATTCGGCGATGCCACGCGATTTTTCGCTCCGCCGAGGCCGGCCGGAAAGGCCGTCACCAGCTCCAGGCTTACGCGGTGACGAACAGTGAGCCGCGGTGCGATGATCTCGCCCGGCGCAGAAATGGGAGGTTTTGGAGTGCCCAGTTTTGTAGCGGAATGGCGCGCCCGGAACGATTCGAACGTCCGACCCTCAGATTCGTAGTCTGATGCTCTATCCAGCTGAGCTACGGGCGCGTTTTTCGCAAACAGTGCGGGCCGGGCCCGCAGGCAGCCTCCGGACAGCGCCGGAGGGGTGCGAAAGAGCGCTCTGACTAACCGCTCTTGCCTCGATTGGCAAGGTCCGGGAGGGGGAGATTTTACAGAGAGGTGACGATTTCCCGGGTGGGCCTCTGGCCGACTACGCCCTCTGCCGCTCGTTGCGGATGGAGAGGAGTTCCACGGGGCGGTCGGGGATGACGATCCGGAAGGTGGCGCCGATGGTGCCCTCGACCAGATGGATCTCGCCGCCATGGGCGCGGACCAGCTCGGCGGCGATCGCCAAGCCAAGCCCGCTGCCGCCGGGGCGGCCGGAGGTCTGGAACGCCTCGAACAGATGGTCCCGGGTCTTCTGGGGGACGCCGGGGCCGGTGTCGGAGACCTCCAGAATGGCGACGGCACCTTCGCGCTTTCCGGTGATCCGGATCTGCTGCGCGCCGCCGTCGCCCGACGAATGGCTTTCCAGCGCCTGGGCGGCGTTGCGGACGAGGTTGAGCAGCACGCGGAAGAGCTGGTCGGGATCGGCATCGACCGCGAGCCCGCGCTCGATCGCGGCGACCCAGGCGATCGAGGCGTCGCTGGCGAGGCCCGCGGTTTCGCGCACCTCCAGCACCACGGGCTCGATCATGATCATGCGGCGGTCAGGCGCCGCTTCCTGGGCGCGGCCGTAGGACAGCGTCGACTGGCAGAAGGCGATGGCGCGCTCGAGCGAGCGCACCAGCTTCGGCGCAAAACGCTGCACCCGCGGATCCGGCACGCTGGCGAGCTGGTCGGACAGAAGCTGGGCCGACGCGAGCAGATTGCGCAGATCGTGGTTGATCTTGGAGACGGCGAGGCCGAGGGCGGCGAGCCGGCTCTTCTGGTGCAGCATCGACATCAGGTCGCGCTGCATGTCCGACAATTCGCGCTCGGCGACGCCTATTTCATCGCTGCGCTGGCTCGGCACGATGATCCGCGCCGAGCTTTCGGGGTTTTCGTGGAAGCCGACCAGGCTCGCGGTCAGCCGCCGCATCGGGCGCACGAAGAGATAATGCAGCACGAGATAGACGAGGCCCGCGGTCAGCACCGCGATGATCAGCGCGACCACCACGACGTTGCGGGAGAAGCGATACATCTGCTGCCGCAGCGGCAGCTCGTCGGTCACGATCTCGATGAACTGGGCATTGCCGACGCCGGGCCCGACGATGCGGATGGCCTGGTTGCCGGTCTCCAGCATCATCCGGAACGAGCCGGTGATCGCCTCCCACACCGTCATGTCGCGCAGGTCGATGTCATGCTCGATGGCGGTGGGAAGGTTGTCGCTGGCGAGCAGCCGTCGCTGCTGCCCCATCTTGATGGCGACGGCACGCGCATTGATGCTTTTCAGGATCTCGCGCGACAGCGACTCGGGGACCATGCCGAGCGGGGCGGCGTCGAGCACCAGCGCGGCGGTGTTGGCCGCCGCGACGCGGTCATTGAGCCGGTTGACCCAGAAGTTGGCGATGGCGGGCACGTAGAGCAGGACAGCGGCGATCATCACCAGGGGGACGGTGAGCAGCAGCAGCTTGCCGGATAGCCCAAGCCCGCTGGGCCCACGCGGCCGCATCGCCGGCTGGCCCGGCTGATCCGTATCATGGACCGGCTGGAGGTCTGTCGCTGCCACGAAGTTCGCCCCTGTTGGCTTTGTAATAGAGCCTGGCTGATGAAGGATGCGACCCGGCCGGGGGCCGGTCAAATTACGGATCGCTAATCTCTCAAGGTGGGATGTAAGCTCTGATATCGCGAGTCGCCACCTCAAGGGTTAAAAACCCCGCACAAACAGTGATATTCACCGGAACAGCGCGCTCTTGCGACGTTGACGAAAAGAAGACGCTCGCATATAAGCCGCGCAAATTGTCCGCGATGACCCGGTGCGCACGCCGGGAGCGGCTCTCTTGGGGCCGAAAAGGGCCCGTTTTGGGCCGCATCTTCCGGACTTTATCATCAATTCTACAGGCAAATTGCCCGGTCAGCGGAGAAAAACCCGTGAAGCGGACTTATCAACCCAGCAAACTGGTGCGCAAGCGCCGTCACGGCTTCCGTGCCCGTCTCGCCACTGCCGGCGGCCGCAAGGTTCTCGCCGCCCGCCGCGCCCGCGGCCGCAAGCGTCTGAGCGCCTGAGCCGGACCCCCATTTTTGGGATTTCATCATGGATCGGCTGAGGCAGCGAGCGGATTTCCTCGCCGTTGCCAATGGCGCGCGGGCGAATAGTCCCGCGTTCGTCCTGCAAAGCCGCCGCCGCGACGACAGCGGCCCGATCCGGATCGGCTTCACCGTTACCAAAAAGAACGGCAACGCCCCCCAGCGCAATCGCATCCGGCGCCGGCTTCGCGAATTGGTGAAGCGGCTCGACCCGGTGTCGATGCAGCCCCATCATGACTATGTACTGGTCGGCCGAAGGGACGCGCTCTCGCGCGACTTCGCCACCATGCTCGACGATCTGCGCATAGCGTTCACGAAGCCTGCGCGGCATACGCACAAGGGACGCGGCTCAAGAACCGACGGCTCAAGGCCCGGCCCCGCTCCTGCGACCAGCCGCAAACCGGATTGATGACGAGACAATAGTGATGACCGACAATCGCAATACCATCCTCGCCGTCATTCTGTCGGGCCTCGTCCTGATCGCCTGGCAATATTTCTACAATGTGCCGGCGATGGAGAAGCAGCGCGCCCAGCAGCAGGCGCAGTCCGAGCTCCAGAAGAACACGCCGCAGCCGACGGCCTCCGCAACGCCGGGCACCGCGCCGCAGCCCGGCAGCGCGGCCCAGCCGGCAACACCGGCCGCGAACCAGGCCCAGCCGGTCGTTTCCCGCGAAAGCGCGATTGCAGCCAGCCCGCGCGTGAAGATCGACACGCCGCGGATTGCCGGCAGCATCTCGCTGAAGGGCGGCCGCATCGACGACATTGCGCTGGTGCAATACCGCGAGACGGTCGACCCGAAGTCGCCGCCGATCGTGCTCTA
This sequence comes from Bradyrhizobium sp. 61, assembly GCF_023073075.1. Taxonomy (NCBI): domain Bacteria; kingdom Pseudomonadati; phylum Pseudomonadota; class Alphaproteobacteria; order Hyphomicrobiales; family Nitrobacteraceae; genus Bradyrhizobium; species Bradyrhizobium sp. 61. The sequence continues at coordinate 250,504 of NZ_JADPIU010000075.1, forward strand.
TTCGCCCTCGGGCACCGCAGAACCCTATTACGCCGAGTTCGGCTGGGTGCCGGCGACGGGCGTGACGGCCAAGCTGCCGGACGCCCAGACCCTCTGGCAGCAGGACGGCAGCGGCAGCCTGACGCCGACGACGCCGGTGGTGCTGAAATGGGACAATGGCGAGGGCCTCACCTTCCGCCGCACCATCGCGGTCGACGACCATTATCTCTTCACGCTCAAGGACGAGGTGAGCAATGTCGGCAACGCGCCTGTTACGCTCTACCCGTTCGCGCTGATCTCGCGCCACGGCACGCCGCAGGTCTCCGGCTATTACATCCTGCATGAAGGCCTGATCGGCTATCTCGATGGCTTGCAGGAATACGCCTACAAGAAGATCGACGAAGCCAAGGCGGTGAACTTCAAGGCCACCAATGGCTGGCTCGGCATCACCGACAAGTACTGGGCTTCGGCGCTGCTGCCGGACACCAGTGCCCAGCTTCAGGCGCGTTTCTCGTCGAACCCGGTCGGCAACGTCCACACCTACCAGACCGATTATCTGCTCGACCCCGTCACCGTCGCGATCGGCGGCACCGCGACCGCGAACGCGCGGCTGTTCGCCGGCGCCAAGGAAGCCGGCGTCGTCGGCGTGTTCCCGTTCGCCGGCCTCGGCGGCTACAACAAGGAGCTCGGCCTCAACCATTTCGATCTGCTGATCGACTGGGGCTGGTTCTACTTCATCACCAAGCCGATGTTCCTCGGCCTCGACTTCTTCTATCGCTTCTTCGGCAATTTCGGCATCTCGATCCTGCTCGTCACCGTGATCGTCAAGCTGCTGTTCTTCCCGCTGGCCAACAAGTCCTACGCCTCGATGGCGAAGATGAAGTCGGTCCAGCCGCAGCTCCAGGCGCTGAAGGAGCGCTTTCCCGACGACAAGGTGAAGCAGCAGCAGGAGATGATGGAGATCTACCGCAAGGAGAAGATCAATCCGGTCGCCGGCTGTCTTCCCGTGGTGATCCAGATCCCGGTGTTCTTCTCGCTCTACAAGGTGCTGTTCGTCACCATCGAGATGCGGCACGCGCCGTTCTTCGGCTGGATCAAGGACCTCTCCGCGCCCGATCCGACCAACCTCTTCACCTTGTTCGGCCTGATCCCGTTCGATCCGACGACGATCCCGGTGTTCGGCCACTACCTCGCGCTCGGCATCTGGCCGATCATCATGGGCATCACGATGTGGTTCCAGATGAAGCTGAACCCGACGCCGCCGGATCCGACCCAGCAGCTGATCTTCAACTGGATGCCGCTGATCTTCACCTTCATGCTGGCGGGCTTCCCGGCCGGTCTCGTGATCTACTGGGCCTGGAACAACACGCTCTCGGTGCTCCAGCAGAGCTTCATCATGCGCCGCAACGGCGTGAAGGTGGAGCTGTTCGACAATCTCAAGGCGACGTTCGCGAAGAAGGCGACGTAGCGCCGTCATTGTTGGGCGCAAATGCCTCCACATCGTCATGCCCGGGCTTGTCCCGGGCATCCACGTTTTGGAGGGTACCGTGTGGACAGACGTGGATGGCCGGGACAAGCCCGGCCATGACGAGAGGTGAGATCTTCGCATGACCGACGACAAAGATGCGAAGCTGATCGAAACCGGGCGAAAGCTGTTCACCCGCGACTGGCAGTTCATCTGGGCCTCGCCCTCGATTGCGACGCTGCCGCCGATGGATGGGCTGGAGATCGCCTTTGCCGGCCGCTCCAATGTCGGCAAGTCCAGCCTGATCAACGCGCTGACCGGCCGCAACGCGCTGGCGCGCACCTCGCATACGCCGGGCCGCACCCAGGAACTGATCTTCTTCGAGGTCCCCGGCAAGAAGGACCTGCGCCTCGTCGACATGCCCGGCTATGGCTACGCCAAGGCGCCGAAGACGCAAGTCGCGTCCTGGACCGAGCTGATCCACAAATTCCTGCTGGGGCGCGCCTCACTTGCACGCGTCTACGTGCTGATCGACGCGCGGCATGGCCTCAAGGACGTCGACCTCGAAATCCTGGGGACGCTCGACCGTTCCGCGGTGAGCTACCAGATCGTGCTGACCAAGGCCGACCAGGTGAAGGCGTCCGAGCTTCAATCCCGCATCACCGAGACCGAGGCCGCGCTGGCAAAACATCCGGCGGCGTTTCCGAACGTGCTCGCGACCTCGTCACGGAGCTCGACCGGCATGGCCGAACTGCGCGCCGCGATGGCGAAGCTGCTGGAAGAGCGAACCTCGTGACGCTCGCATTCCGCCTGCTGATTGGGCTTGCCGGTTTGATGGGCGCCGCCGGCGTTGCGCTGGCCGCCGCCTCGGCCCACGGCGCCGACGCCAGCCGGCTCGCCTCCGCCAGCGCCATGCTGCTGTTTCACGCAACTGCCATACTCGCAGGCGTCGCGCTGCTCGCGCGCGGCCTTCTGCACGGCGGAATTGGCCTCGTCGCGGCGTTCGGCTTCGTGATCGGCGCCGCGCTGTTCGCGGGCGATCTGACCTTGCGGCAATATGCCGGCCATTCGCTGTTTCCGTATGCCGCGCCGACGGGTGGGACGGTGATGATCTTGAGCTGGCTGGCGGTGACGCTCGCGGCGGTGGCGGCGAGGAAGTGATGCCTTCTTCCTTCTCCCCTTGTGGGAGAAGGTGGCGCGAAGCGCCGGATGAGGGGTCTGTCTCCGCGGATAGAGACCCCTCACCCGTCTCGCCGCTATCGCGGCGATCCACCCTCTCCCACAAGGGGCCTGTTGCGTTATGGGCTGTTGAGGCTGAAGACGTCAGGAGCGAATGCCCTGGTCCCGGCAATTGCCTGCCAAGATCTGTAGTTGTCGCCCTCGGAGGGCGGCTCACGCGGCGATCGTGGCCCACCGCCTCATGTTGAAGGCGATCGAGGCGAGCACGACTTGTCCGGTCGCCTTGATCAGACCGACGTAGCGGATGCA